>NZ_PZJL01000009.1:0-50577 GCF_003206585.1 Salinicola sp. CR57 | reverse complement strand
GGGTGCGGCGTCCTCATTTTTGGCTCGTAGCTCGTGGCTCGTGGCTCGTGGCTCGTGGCTCGTGGCTCGTGGCTCGTGGCTCAGGAATCGTTACGCCAGAAATCGCGAATCGACGCGATACCCTGGGCCCCGACGGCCCGTGCCTGGTTCGCATGGTGACGCGTCATCCCGCCCAGTGCGAAGACCGGCATCGCCGCCATCTCCACCATCTGCTGGAAATCGTGCCATCCGATCGTCACCGCCTCCGGGTGCGACGGGGTCGGTGCCAGCGGCGAGAGGGTGACGAAGTCGCAGTCGATCTGCCCGGCCTGGGTCAGTTGTTCCTCACCATGCGTCGACGCGCCCAGCCACTTATCGCTGGGAACCGGGCGCCGCTTGAGCTCCATCAGCCTGGCACTGGTCAGATGGATACCGTCGGCATCGACCCGCTGCAGCCACTCGGGATCGGCGTTGAGCAGCAACTTGGCGCCATGGCGATGGCAGAGCGCCAGTGTCTTCTCGGCGCGGGCCTGGTAGGCAGCGTCATCCAGACCCTTGGCGCGCAACTGCACCAGCCGGATGTTGTCCTCCTTCAAAGCACGCTCGAGCCGGTCGAGAAAGACAGCGTCGTCCGCCTCCTCGGCGGTGATGAGATACTCCTGGGGCAGCGCCACCGCGCGCAGAATCGGCAAATTGGCCGCCGGAAAGGCGTAGCTGGTCAGATCGTCGACCTCGACCCAGCGCACCGGTTGCCCTTCTCTGCCGTACGGGTCGCCTTCGTACTCGCGCACCTGCCAGACATCCAGCAGGATATGCTTGTCGGCGTATTCGTGATGCACGCGAATCAGCGGCTGGGCGCGCAGGATCTGGATACCGAGCTCTTCACTCAGCTCTCGCTTGAGCGCTTCGAAGCCGGTTTCGTAGGGAGCCAGCTTGCCCCCCGGGAATTCCCACAGACCGCCCTGGTCGACCGTCGCCGGACGCCTGGCAATCAGCACTCGTCCGTCACCTCGGATGACGGCGGCAGCCGCTACATGGACCCGTCTCTTGATCATCTTGCTAAGTCTCTCGCACCACTTCAGTGTTTGACGGCGATATCCGGCTTCGGGATAGCGCTCTCCGTCAGAAAGCGTTCAACTGCGGTAATCCGCGTTGATCGATACGTAATCGTGGGACAGGTCCGATGTCCAGATCGTGGCGCTGGCGTCGCCGCGACCGAGGCGAATGCGGATAACGATCTCTTCCTGCGCCATCACCCGACTCCCTGCCTCTTCCGTGTAGCTGTCGGCGCGACCACCATGCTCAACCAGGCGTTCGCCACCGAGATCGATGACAACGCGCTCGACGTCCAGATCCTTCACCGGCGCACGCCCGACGGCAGCCAGGATTCGGCCCCAGTTGGCATCGCTCGCGTAGAGCGCGGTCTTGACCAGCGGCGAATGGGCGACCGTAAACGCCACCGCCCGCGCCTCGTCGACGCTCTCCGCCTGCTCGACCTGCAGCGTGACGAACTTGGTCGCCCCCTCTCCATCGCGGATGATCGCCTGCGCCAGCTCGACGAGCACCGATGTCAGCGTGTCGCGGAACCGGCGCTCATCGTCGGCCGACTCGACGCGCGGACCGCGACCGGTGGCGATCAGGGTGCAAGCGTCGTTGGTGGAGGTGTCCGAATCGACGGTGATCGAGTTGAAGGAGACCTGCACCGCTTCGCGCAGCCACTGCTGGAGCCGCTCCTGATCGATCGCCGCATCGCAGGCGACGAACCCGAGCATGGTCGCCATGTTGGGCTGGATCATGCCGGAGCCCTTGCTGATGCCGTTGATGGTGACCGTGCCACCGCCGAGCTCGACCTGGGCCGACGCACCCTTGATGCGGGTGTCGGTGGTCATGATGCCCTCGGCGGCGAGCGCCCAGCCCTCGGCATCCCGCGCGGCCAAGGCGGTGGACAGCGCGTCCGTGATCCGACTCACTGGCAGCGGCTCTCCGATCACCCCGGTCGAGAACGGCAGCACGTGCTGGCTCTCGACGCCGGTCAGCGCCGCCAGGGCGCGGCAGCAAGCCTCGGCATCGTCAAGCCCCTTCGCGCCGGTGCCCGCATTGGCATTGCCGGTATTGATCAGCAGGAAACGTGGCGTCGCCTGCTGCAGGTGATCCCGAGCGACGTGCACGGGTGCGGCGCAGAATGCGTTGCGGGTGAACGTGGCAGCGACGGAGGCGCCCTCGGGCACCTCGATCACGACCAGATCGCGCCGGTTCGGCTTCTTGATACCCGCCATCGCGGTTCCCAGGCGCACACCCTCGAGCGCCGGCATCCAGGGAAACTGTGATTTACCTACGGCCATTCCATTCTCCTCGGCGAGCACGGACCCTGCCCGTGCCCTTGGCCATTCTCAGCTCAGCGCACCATGGCACTGCTTGTACTTCTTGCCGGAACCGCACGGGCAAGGATCGTTGCGTCCGACTTTCGGGCCTTCGCGGCGAACCGGCTGGGCACCATCCTCGGCCGGCGCGGCTTCGGTTTCCGCTTCCGCCCCTTCGGCCGTCTGCTGGGCAGCGGCGACCGCGTCCTCGTGGACGGACTGACTGGCCGCTTTCTCCCGCTCGAGCGCTTCGCGACGCTGACGCTCCAGGTCCTCGACCTCTTCCTGGCGACGCACCTGCACGTGGCTCAGGATGCGGGTGACGTCATGCTTGATGTTGTAGAGCAGGGACTGAAACAGCTCGAAGGCTTCGCGCTTGTACTCCTGCTTCGGGTTCTTCTGGGCGTAGCCGCGCAGGTGGATACCCCGACGCAGGTGATCCATCGACTGCAGATGCTCCTTCCAGCGCGTATCCAGCACCTGCAGCATGACCTGCTTCTCGAAGCGCTGCATCATGTCGACACCGATCGCGTCGACCTTGGCGCGATACTGCCCCCGATGCTGGTCCAGCAGGCGCTGGCGCAGCACCTCCTCGTTGAAGTTGTCGTCCTCTTCCGCCCACTGCACCAGCGGCAGGTCGATATTGAACTCCTGCTTGAGCTGATCCTGCAGCCCCGCCAGTTCCCACTGCTCAGGCAGGCTCTGCGGCGGCACGTAGTCGGAGATCGTCTGCTCGAGCACTTCGTCGCGGATGCTGGCGACATTGTCGGAGATCTCGTCGGCGGCGAGGATGTCGTCCCGCTGCTCGTAGATGACCCGGCGCTGGTCGTTGGAGACGTCGTCGTACTCCAGCAGCTGCTTGCGGATGTCGAAGTTGCGACCTTCGACCTTCTTCTGCGCCCGCTCGACCGCGTTGGAGACCATCTTGTGCTCGATGGCTTCGCCCTCCTCGAGCCCGAGCGCGCCCATCAGGCGTTGCACCCGGTCGGAACCGAACAGCCGCATGAGACTGTCTTCCAGCGACAGGAAGAACCGCGTCGAGCCCGGATCTCCCTGACGCCCGGCGCGGCCACGCAGCTGGTTGTCGATCCGCCGAGATTCGTGCCGCTCGGAGCCGATCACGTGGAGGCCACCGGCCTCGAGCACGGCATCATGACGTTGCTGCCACTCAGCCTTGATCGATTCGATCTGCGCCTCGCTGGGGTCCTCGAGCCTGGCGACTTCCGCTTCCCAGTTGCCGCCGAGCACGATATCGGTGCCACGGCCCGCCATGTTAGTGGCCAGCGTGACGGCACCGGGGCGACCCGCCTGAGCGATGATCTCGGCCTCGCTGTCGTGCTGCTTGGCGTTGAGAACATTGTGAGGAATCTGCTTCGCCTGCATCAGCTTGGAGAGATACTCCGAGGTCTCGATGGACGCGGTACCCACCAGCACCGGCCGCTTGGCCTCGCGCTGGGTGTTGACGTCCTCGATGATCGCGGCGTACTTCTCCTCGGCGCTCAGATAGACCAGATCGTTCAGATCCTGGCGCGCCAACGGACGGTTGGTGGGGATCACCAGCACGTCGAGCCCGTAGATATGGTTGAACTCGAAGGCCTCGGTATCGGCAGTACCGGTCATCCCGGCCAGTTTCTCGTAGAGGCGGAAATAGTTCTGGAAGGTGGTGGATGCCAGCGTCTGACTCTCGCGCTGGATCGTCACCCCCTCCTTGGCCTCCACCGCCTGATGCAGACCTTCCGACCAGCGGCGCCCGGGCATGGTACGACCGGTGTGCTCGTCGACGATCACCACGTTGCCGTCCGAGACGATGTAGTCGACATCGCGATGGTAGAGGCAACGAGCCCGCAGCGCCGAATGGATATGCTGCAGCAGCCCGAGATTCTGGACGGCGTAAAGCGAGTCTTCCGACTTGAGCAGGCCCGCCTCCCGCATCAGCTGCTCGACCTGCTGGTGACCCTCTTCGGTCAACTCCACCTGCTTCTGCTTCTCGTCGATCAGGAAATCGCCGGTGGTCGGGTCCTCTTCGTCGGTACACTGATTGAGCTGCTTGGAGAGCGCGTGAATCGTGCGGTAGAGCTCGACGTTCTCCTCCACCGGGCCGGAGATGATCAGCGGCGTGCGCGCTTCATCGATCAGGATCGAGTCGACCTCGTCGATGATCGCGTAGTGGAGCGGTCGCTGGACCTTGTCCTGCAGCGAGAAGGCCATGTTGTCGCGCAGATAGTCGAAGCCGTACTCGTTGTTGGTCCCGTAGGTGATATCGCAGGCATAAGCCTGCTTCTTTTCCTCGTTCGGCTGGCCGGAGGCGATGACCCCGACACTCAGGCCGAGGAATTCGTAGAGCGGGCGCATCCAGTTGGCGTCGCGGCTGGCCAGATAGTCGTTGACCGTGACCACATGCACGCCTTTCTCCAGCAGCGCGTTGAAGTAGACCGACAATGTCCCGACCAGTGTCTTGCCCTCACCGGTCTTCATCTCGGCAATCCGGCCCTCGTGCAGCGCCATGCCGCCAACCATCTGGACATCGAAATGACGCATGCCGAGGACGCGCTTGCTCGCCTCGCGGACGGTAGCAAACGCTTCCGGCAGCAGGGATTCGTGTTTCTCGCCATCGGCCAGGCGTCGGCGAAACTCGGCGGTCTTGGCCTTGAGTGCCGTGTCATCGAGCGCTTCGAACTGGGCTTCCAGCTCGTTGATCGCCGCCACCTGCTTGCGCATGCGCTTGACGTCGCGGTCGTTCTTGGACCCGACCAGCTTGTGTAGTATTGCATTCAACATGATCTATTCCTGCGTGCCCCTGAGGCAGCCATGCGACGACGAAGTCGGCACCGGCTGCCGGTGATGATGAGATAGCGATAGCGGTCATCAGGCAGGCACGGGCGGGCCTCGGCGGGACAGGACGTCCAGGGCGGCGCTGGGGACAACCAGGGGTTCGAGGTGGGCTCGCTTCGGCTGCGGCAAGGGGGCCACGGTGCGCGGATGCAGGGGCCGCTTGGCGGCGATGCGCGCGACCCGCCGGGACTCGGCCCGAATGGCCTCCGGGGCCATCAGGTAGACTTGCGTCAGACGCTCGGCCAGCCGCATCGCCTCGGCATGCATCAAGCCCGCAGGCAGCAGGCAGCCGACCAGCACACTGGCCAGCCACCAATGGGCTCGCTGCCGGGGGCGCCAGATGGCGCCACGCTGACCGGACTGCGCTTTGACCGAAGTCATGCTGTCGACGAACTCCGCGCCGTGATAGGTTTAGCGGGTCTTTCCCCACCGCGTGCAAGCCGATGAGTATAAAGGCTAAGCGTTTACGAGCCCAGCCCGTTTCCCGACTCCTTGAGCAACCGGGGGGATTGGGCGACGTGATGCGCATGGCGACGTTGATCGAACGCGCCCAGAACCACCTGAGACGGCAACTCCCACCGGACGTGGCCGAGCATCTCTATGTCGGCGGCTACCGCAACGGCGTGCTGACGCTGATCACCGACCGCGCCGCCTGGTTGACGTGGCTGCGTTACGAACAGCCTCGCCTGCTGGCGTTGCTGCATCAACTGCCCGGCTTCGAGGCCGTCATGAAATTCTCGCTGAAGGTGCGCCCGATCCGGCCGGTCAAGGCGCTACCACGGCAGACGCGTCGACTGTCTCCGGCCGGCGCCGACGCCCTGTCCCACTGCGCGGAGGGCCTGGAAGACTCTCCGCTAAAGCGCTCGCTGAATCGCCTGGCCTCACACGCCCAGATCGCACCGGAATCGAACGACGACTCCGCGACCTGAACCGGAGCGCACGCCCATCCCCGCCATCGCGCTGACTGACCAGGCACCGAAGCATTCGCCGTCTACAAACGAAGACGCCGACCCTGGGGTCGGCGTCTAATTCAGCGACAAGAGCCTAAGCTTTCGGGAAGGCTCAAGCCATGGCTGGGGCGGCGTAGGAGATCGGCGCCGATTGCGAGGTTTCCTCGAAAGTCACGATCTCGTAAGCCTCCGGGTGGGCCAGCAACTCACGGCAGAGCTGATTATTGAGCCCATGGCCGGACTTGTAGCCCCGAAACTCACCAATCAGGCTGTAGCCGAGCTGATATAGGTCGCCGATCGCATCGAGCATCTTGTGCTTGACGAACTCATCGTCGTAACGAAGGCCGTCCTGGTTCACGATGCGGTAGTCGTCGACGACGATGGCGTTGTCGAGACTGCCCCCCAGCGCCAGGTTCTGCGAGCGCAGAAACTCTAGATCGCGCATGAAACCGAACGTGCGCGCTCGCGACACCTCCTTGACGAAGGAAGTCGTGGAGAAATCGACCGTCGCGGTCTGCTTCTGCTGCTCGAAGACGGGGTGATCGAAATCGATCGCGAAACTGACCTTGAATCCGTCGTGGGGCAGAAACGTCGCCTGCTTGCCATCGTCGTTGACGGTCACTTCGCGCTTGATACGGATGAACTGCTTCGGCGCCGACTGTTCGGCGATACCTGCCGACTGGATCAGAAAGACGAACGGACCGGCGCTGCCGTCCATGATCGGCACTTCGGGGGCGCTCAATTCAACGTAGGCGTTGTCGATACCCAGGCCAGCGAATGCCGACATCAGATGCTCGACCGTGGCGACTTTGACGCCATCCTTGGACAGCGCAGTGCAGAGATTGGTATCAGTGACGCTTTCGGCGTGTGCCGGGATATGCACCATCGGGTCGAGGTCGGTGCGCACGAAGACGATGCCCGTATTGGGCGCCGCGGGACGCAGTGTCAGATACACTTTTTCTCCGGAATGGAGGCCTACGCCAGTGGCGCGGATCGTGTTCTGCAGCGTTCGTTGTTTGATCATGGGCATCGACCTGACAGTCAAATGGTTTGGAAACGGTGTTCACTATAACACCAAACCACTGGCCCACCAACCATATCGATGTGACAAAATGATGATGGGCAGTCAATTAGTCTATTAATCCGCCTGACGACGCAGGAAGGCCGGGATGTCGAGATAGTCGTCCATATCCGACGTCTTGCGCTTCTCCTGCTGCGACTTCTTCGCGGCGGCCTCTTGCTCCGCGCGCGCGGCCTGCTGACGCATGACGGCCGGCTGCTGAAGCTTGCGATAATCGGTCGTCTCTGGACGCGAAGCCGCCGTTTCACGGGGAACGGCCTTCTCCTTCTGGGCATCCAGTCCCGCAGCGACGACGGTCACCCGCAGTTCGTCGGACATCTCCATATCGATGGCGGTACCCACCACGATGGTGGCGTCCTGAGAAGCGAACTCCTGAACGGTCGCGCCCACATCGTTGAATTCACCGATGGAGAGATCCGGGCCAGCAGTGATGTTGACCAGAATGCCTCGCGCACCGTGCAGATCGATGTCTTCGAGAAGCGGGCTGCGAATGGCTTTCTCAGCGGCTTCCCGGGCGCGATTTTCACCCGTCGCGGCACCGGTCCCCATCATCGCCATACCCATCTCGGACATCACCGTGCGTACGTCGGCGAAGTCGACGTTGATGATACCCGGGCTGGTGATCAGCTCGGCGATACCCTGAACCGCACCCAGCAACACATCGTTGGCGGCACTGAAAGCCGTCAGCAGGCTGGCATTCTTGCCCAGCACCGACAGCAGCTTTTCGTTGGGGATGGTGATCAGCGAATCGACGTACTCGGAAAGTTCCTTCATCCCCTCTTCGGCCGCACGCATGCGCTTCGGCCCTTCGAACGGGAACGGACGAGTGACGACGGCGACGGTCAGAATGCCGAGTTCCTTGGCCACCTGAGCGACCACGGGAGCTCCACCGGTACCGGTGCCGCCGCCCATGCCGGCAGTGATGAAGATCATGTCCGCGCCCTGGAGCATCTCGGCGATGCGGTCACGATCCTCCATGGCTGCCTGGCGGCCAACTTCGGGGTTTGCCCCGGCCCCCAGGCCCTTGGTGATCTCGCCACCCAGTTGAAGAACGGTCTTGGCCGCCACGCGCTTGAGCGCCTGGGCATCGGTGTTGGCGCAGATGAACTCGACGCCTTCGATGTTACTCTCGACCATGTGGTTGACGGCGTTGCCGCCGCCGCCGCCGACACCGATGACTTTGATGACTGCACTACTAGAAGGTGCGTTATCTACTAGTTCGAACATTGCCCCGTCTCCAAGACCGCTTGCGGCCTGTCAGAAATTTCCTTTAAACCAGCCTTTGAGTCGCTCCAGCGTCGAAACCTCATCCCTGGTTGCGCGCCGGGGAAGTGAGTCTTCCCTTAGAGGCTGGGCTGATACTGCGCGAGAGTGCTTGGCGTCTTTCATTCCGTAGAGTAGCAAACCTACCCCCGTCGAATAAATCGGGTTGCGTACCACATCCGCCAAGCCACGGACGTTGTATGGGCAAGCGATGCGGACCGGCATGTGGAATATCTCTTCCGCCAGCTCGACCACCCCCTCCATTCGAGAGGTGCCCCCCGTCAATACGATCCCAGCCGCCACGAGATCTTCGTAGCCACTGCGACGAAGCTCTTCGCGCACCAGCGTGAAGAGCTCTTCATAACGTGGTTCCACGACTTCCGCCAGAGCCTGCCGGGAGAGATCTCGAGCCGGCCGGTCACCAACGCTTGGGACCTTGATCATTTCGTCGCTGCTCGCCAATTGCGTCAGCGCACAGGCGTATTTGACCTTGATGTCCTCGGCGTACTGAGTCGGCGTGCGAAGCGCCATGGCAATATCGTTGGTCACCTGATCGCCGGCGATCGGAATCACGGCGGTGTGCCGAATGGCGCCCTCGGTAAAGACGGCGATATCGGTCGTCCCGCCACCGATATCGACCATGCACACGCCGAGCTCCCGCTCGTCCTCGGTCAGCACCGCGTGGCTGGAGGCCAGCTGTTCGAGAATGATGTCATCCACTTCCAGGCCACAGCGGCGAACGCACTTCTCGATGTTCTGGACGGCGTTCATCGCGGCAGTCACCAGGTGAACGCGAGCTTCGAGGCGAACGCCAGACATCCCCAACGGCTCGCGAATACCCTCCTGGGTATCGATGGCGAACTCCTGGGGAATCACGTGCAGCACGCGCTGCCCTTCGGAAATGGCACGTGCACGGGCGGAATCGATGACACGATCGATGTCGGCAGGCGCGACTTCCCGCTCCTTGATCGCCACGACGCCATCGGAATTCATGGAACTGATGTGGCTGCCAGCGATACCGACGTAGACCGAATGGATGTCGCAGCCTGCCATCAGCTCGGCTTCTTCCACGGCGCGCTGAATCGACTGAACGGTTGATTCGATATTGATCACGACACCCTTTTTCATGCCACGCGAGGGGTGTGAACCAATCCCGGCAATTTCCAACCCGCCATCATCGGTGGGTTGCCCCACGATGGCGACCACCTTGGATGTTCCGATATCCAGCCCGACCACCATATTGGAAGCGTTGGATTGTCCTGCCATAGGTCGGGGTCGCTCCTCAAACTTCACCGATAAACCGGATAAAAATGGGCCAACAAAGATTCGTGCTTATTATAGGAACAAGACGACCCTTTTCACCAGCCCATTGCTGAAACAAAAGCCACATTAAGCCCTTTTTCTTTAAAAGGGAAATAAGGAAGGAGTGTGGCCGCTATTAACCCGGTGTGAAAACAGCGGCCCTTCGGCGATAGCAGGTGTTAAGCACACAGCCCGGAGGGTAAGAAGCCACCGATCGCAGCACCCTCATCTTCTCAGATCGCGATGCCGGAAGCGGCGCCAGCCGCGGGATCCAGCGCGACTTCCAGATCCGGATGACACCGGCCTAGTGGTTGGAGTCGGTGGCCGTTTCGCCGTGCCTCGCCACCGAGACGCCATTGGGATAACGAAGATCGATGTAGCGTATCTGCGACGCCTCCTGTCCCAACTGTCGTTTCCATGCGGCAATAAAACGAGCCAATCGCGCGTCCAAGTCCGTCCGGCCGAGAATAACCCAGACACCATCATTGATCTGAAAGCGCCAGGCACCGCGTGGCTCGAGCCTCAACTGCGTGATCGAAAGGCCAAGGTCGGAAAGGGTACGACGCAGGGAGTCGTAGTAACCAAGGACTTCGCGCCCCGTCCCATCGGGCCCACCGAGATCGGGAAGACGACGCCCAAGATCGCTGACCGGCCCCGGCGAGAACGGCTGCCCACGGTTATTCAGCAACAGCTCGTCGTTCCAGCGCGCAACGGGATCCTGCTCGTAAAGCACGAAGCGTAGGGTGTTGGGCCACTCGCGAGAGACGGTGACTTCCCGCAACCAGCCAATCTTGCGCGCTTCGGTGCGCAGGTCGCTCAAGGAGAGGGAGAGCCAGGTATGGCCGCGTACCAGAGGTGCCAGCTCTTTTTGCAAATAAGCGGCACTGACATAGTTCAGGTCACCGCTGATCGAAACCCGGGCGATCGGCTTGTCCAGCCACAACCACAATGCCCTGCCGCCGGCACCGATGAGGACGACGATCATGAGTATCCCGAGTAGCGTGCCCCGCGCGCTGGAGTTCATGACGCCCGCCCTGCCGAGGCCCCGCACCGCTCGAAACGCTTCGGTCGCGCCATGACGCATCCGCTCTCTTCCGGCAAGACCATTAGCCTCAAAGGACCACCTCGTCGAGCTTGAGCGCACAATGCGCGAGCCCTTGGGCAATACCGCCGATATCACCGGCCCCCTGGGTGATCAGGATGTCGCCAGGGCGCAGCACGCGTGCGAGGATCCCCGGCAACGCCGACTTTTCCTCGATGAATAACGGATCGACCTGACCACGCTGGCGAATCGAGCCCGCCAACATCTTTCCTTCCGCGCCGGGAATCGGTGCCTCGCCGGCGCTGTACACGTCGAGCAGCAACAGGGTATCGACACCGGAAAGCACCCTGACGAAGTCTTCGTAAAGGTCTCGCGTGCGGGTATAGCGATGGGGCTGATAGATCATTACCAGCCGACACTGCGGCCAGCCGGCACGAACGGCGCGAATCACCATCTCGACTTCGCGCGGGTGGTGGCCGTAATCGTCTACCAGCATCACCTCGCCGCCCTGCGGCAACGGATAGTGACCGTGGACCTGGAAACGGCGACCGACCCCGCCGAACGAGGCAAGGCCCCTGACGATATCGTCGTCGCCGACACCGGCGTCGGTGGCCACCGCGATCGCCGCGAGCGCGTTCAGGGCGTTATGGGTGCCCGGCATCGACAGGGTGATGGCCAGCGCCGCGAAATCGGCGGGACGTTCGGCGACGAACCGGATGGTATCAGCGGTCTGTTCGAAGTCCCGAATACGATAATCGGCGTCTTCGCTGAACCCGTAAGTGACGAATTGGCGCTGAACCTGCGGCAGCAATTCCCGTACGTTGTCATCGTCGAGGCAGAGCACGGCTCGACCGTAGAAAGGCAGATTGTGCAGGAATTCGATGAAGGTCGTCTTCAACCGGGAAAAATCGCCGTCGTAAGTCGCCATATGGTCGGCGTCGATATTCGTCACGATCGCCGTCATCGGCTGCAGGTGCAGGAACGAAGCATCGGACTCGTCGGCCTCGGCGACGAGAAAGTCCCCAGCGCCCAGGCGGGCGTTGGTTCCCGCACTGGTCAGCTTGCCGCCGATGACGAACGTCGGGTCGAGCCCCGCCTCGGCGAACAGCGTCGACAATAGGCTCGTGGTGGTGGTCTTGCCGTGGGTGCCGGCAACGGCGATACCGTGACGGAAGCGCATTAGCTCGGCGAGCATCTCGGCACGACGCACCACCGGCACGCGGTGCTCGCGCGCCCACTGGATTTCGGGGTTGGTCGGGTCGACCGCCGTGGATACCACGATCACGTTGGCACCTTCGGCGTTGACCGCCGCATGGCCGATGGCGACACGGATACCACAGTCGCGCAGATGGTGGGTGACCGCCGACTCCCTCAGATCACTGCCACTGACTTCGTAGCCTTCGTTGGCCAGCACCTCGGCGATGCCGCACATTCCAGCCCCACCGATCCCGACGAAATGGATGCCTCGGATGCGTCGCATGCCGAGATGCGATCGCGCCGGACGCGTCTGAATGCTATCGCTCAAAACCGATCTCCATGCAGCCGTCTACCAGGCGCTCGACGGCATCGAGGTGGGCAACCCGACGTGCCTGAACCGCCATTCTCGCCAGCACGACAGGCTGCAAAAGTGACTCGAGCACCGCCTGTAAGCGTTCAGGGGTGAGCTCGGCCTGCTGTATCAATTCCGCGCCACCGGCTTCGACGAGGTGACGCGCGTTATGGGTCTGGTGATCATCGACGGCGTGCGGGAACGGCACCAGCAAGGCGGGCTTGGCCGCCGCGGAGAGTTCGGCGATGGTCAAGGCGCCGGCTCGACAGACGATGACGTCCGCCCAGTCGTAGGCGACAGCCATGTCGTCGATGAAAGCGCTCACCTCGGCCTCGACGCCCGCCGCTCGATAAGCCTCCCGCGTCACGTCATCCTTGTCGCGCCCTGCCTGATGACGAACCTGCGGGCGCCGTGCGGGATCCAGCCCCGCCAACGCGACGGGTAGCTTCTGGTTGAGGGACTGTGCCCCGAGGGACCCACCCAGGACCAGCAGTCGCAACGGCCGGTCGGCCATCTGCTCGTCCGTCCGGGGCGTCTCCCCCAGCTGTGCGATGTCGTCGCGCACCGGGTTGCCGACCACCTCGGCCTTGGCCGACGGGAAGGCACCAGGGAAGGCGGCGTAGACCCGCGTCGCCAGATGCGCCAAGGATCGATTGGTCAATCCGGCAATGGCGTTCTGCTCGTGCACCACCAGCGGCTTCCCGCTCAGACGCGCAGCCAGGCCTCCAGGGCCACTGGCGAAACCGCCAAGTCCGACGACGAGCTGCGGGTCGAAGCGCTGTATCACCCGCCGGGCCTGCCAGATCGCGCGGCTCAACCGCCACGGGATCGCCAGCCAGCCACTCAGGCCATTGCCTCGCAACCCCGAAACCGCAATGCGATGCAACGGGATGTCGGCGGCGGGAACGAGACGATTCTCGATGCCTCGGGGGCTCCCCAGCCACTCGACCGTCACTCCACGCTCACGCAAGGCCCTGGCCAGCGAGAGCGCGGGCACGACGTGCCCACCGGTACCGCCCGCCATGATCAGAACGCGCCGTGCAGCACTCATGAGGTCGACTCCTCGGCCTGGGGGCCTGTCTGTGCATCGGGCCCGCCCTTCGGCTCCGCTCGGCGCTGCAGCCGCCTGACCTCCGCGTCGACGCGAAACAGGATGGCCATCATGACGCCGCTGATGATGAGACTCGACCCGCCGTAACTCAGGAGTGGCAGCGTCAACCCTTTCGTCGGCAACATACCCGAGCTCACGGAGATGTTGATGAATGCCTGGGCGCCGATGACCAACGCAATGCCGTAACACAGGTAGGCCGCGAACGGGATACCGATCAATTCCGCCTTGCGCCCGATCCTGAAAGCTCGAAAGACCAGCAGGGCGAAAAGCAGGATCACCGCCATGGCCCCGAACAGACCCAGCTCCTCGGCCAGTACGGCAAACACGAAGTCGGTGTGAGCCTCCGGCAGGTAGAACAGTTTCTGGACACTGTTACCCAGCCCCAGACCGAACCAGTGCCCCCGCCCGAAGGCGATCAGCGCCTGGGTCAGCTGATAGCCTGTGTTGTACTGATCCGCCCAGGGGTTGGCAAAGCTGGTGATACGCTGCAAACGATAAGGTTCCGCCACCGCCAGCATGACGGCACCCGACCCCACCACGGCCAGAATCAGCAGAAATCGCCACAGCGGCGCGCCGGAGAGCAGCAACATGCCCATGACGCAGCCGGTCAACACGACGACGGCGCCATAGTCCGGCTCGAGGATCAGCAGGAAGCCAATCAGCGCCATCACCGCCAGCGGCCGCATGAAGGCGCCCCAGGTGCGACGCACGTCCGGCAGGTAACGCTCCAGATAGCCGGCGATATAGACGATCAGGCACAGCTTGGCGACTTCCGAGGCCTGGATATTGATGATGCCGAGCGGAATCCAGCGCCGGCTGCCGTTGATTTCACGGCCGACGATCAGCACGACGAACAGCAGCAACAGCGCCACGATCAACATCACCGGGCCTTTCTGCCGCCACCAGTCCAGTGGCAGGCGCACGGCGATGAGGCCGACACCGATCGCGGCGAGAACGAAGATGCCGTGACGAATACTGAAATAGTAAGGGTTGCCGGTCAGGCTCGCGGCGATCTCGGTAGATGCCGAGGTCACCATCACCCAGCCGATCAGCATCAACGACAGCGTCGCCAGCAGCAGCCAGCCGTCGAACGACTGATGCTTGGTGGTCAATCGCGCCTGGGACGTCTTCATCATGGCCTTCAGCATGCAGCTTCCTGCCCTTTTCCGAGCGGTCCTTGATCCAGCAGGGCACGGAACGCCTCGCCGCGCGCCAGGTAGTTGGGGAACTGGTCGAGACTCGCGCAGGCGGGCGACAGCAGTACGCAGTCCCCCGGCTCGGCGATCGCCGCTGCGCGCCGCATGGCTTCTGCCAGCGTACCGACCCGCCAGATGGCGACTTGCGGTTCGAGCGCGGCCGCCAATTGCGACGCATCCTGACCGAAGACGATCGCTTCCCGCGCATATTGTGCCAACGGTTCGGCCAGCGGCGTGAAGTCGGCGCCCTTGCCGACCCCACCGCCCAACCAGACCAGCTTGCCGGTCAGCGTCTGCCCGACGCCGGCGATCGCCGCCAGGGTCGCGCCCACGTTAGTGCCTTTGGAGTCGTTGATCCAGCACACCCCATTGCGCTCGGCGACGATCTCGCCACGGTGCGGCAGGCCGGCGAAACGGGAAAGGACGCTCCGCATCACCTCCCGGGAGATCCCGATGACATGCCCGATCGCCATCGCTGCCAGCGCATTGGCCTGGTTGTGACGCCCCGCCAGACGCAATTCGCCGACCGGCATCAGCGGCTCGCGGCCGTGGCAAAGCCACTCGTCGGCCTCGCCCGCCACCGCCGAGATCCCCCACTCGCCGTCATTGGGAGAATGCGTGGTGAAACGCTCGCAGTTCAACGACGCCTGTTCCGGCCAGGTGGCTGCATCATCCGCGTTGACGACGGCATGCGCGGCGCCCTCGAAGATCCGCGCCTTGGCCCGGCGGTAGCCAGCCATGTCGCCATGGCGATCGAGATGATCCGCCGAGAGATTCAGAAACGCCGCGCAGGCCGCCCCCAATCCGGCGAGCGTTTCCAGTTGAAAGCTCGACAGCTCCAGCACGAACAGCTCTGCATCCTGGTGATCGATCAGCAGATCCAGCGCGGCATCCCCGAGATTGCCACCGACGGCGACGCGCCTGCCCGCCTGCCGCGCCATCTCGCCCACCAGTGTGGTCACGGTCGACTTGGCATTCGAGCCGGTGATAGCGACGATCGGCGCCTCGCAGTGCCGTGCGAAGAGAGAGATCTCACCGACGACACGATCCCGGACGGCATCCAGGCCGGCACGCTCGAGATCGACGCCGGGACTGACGACGATTTCGGCGAATGCCTCCAGGTCCAGCGACTCGAGGCTACCCAGGTGAAGCTCGACCGCCGGATGGGCTGCACGGAAAGTCTCGAGTCCCGGCGGCGCGGCGCGGGTATCGGCGACCATGAATCGCTCGCCACGGCGAGCCAGGAATCGGGCAATCGCACGACCGGAGATCCCCAGCCCGACCACCAGGGTCGCCGGCCTCCCCGCGGTGGAAGGGGCTCCCGGAGCAGAGCCAGCCGGGTCGACAGAGAGCGGATCGGTCATGGCTTCAACGCAGCTTCAATGTCGCCAGCCCCAGCAGGACCAGCATGACGGTGACGATCCAGAAACGCACGATGACGCGGGGCTCTGGCCACCCCTTCAGCTCGAAATGGTGGTGCAGCGGCGCCATGCGGAAGATGCGCCGACCGGTGAGCTTGTAGGACCCCACCTGCAGGATGACCGACACCGTCTCCATGACGAAGACGCCCCCCATGATGAACAGGACGATCTCCTGGCGCACGATGACGGCGACGATGCCCAGCGCCGCGCCCAATGCCAGCGCACCGACGTCACCCATGAACACCTGGGCGGGATAGGTATTGAACCACAGAAACCCGAGGCCGGCCCCGGCGATGGTGCCGCAGAACACGGCCAGTTCGCCGGCCCCCGGCACCTCGGGTATATGCAGGTAGTTGGCGAAGAGCGCGTTGCCGCTGGCGTAGGCGAAGACCGCCAGTCCCATGGAGACCAGTACCGTCGGCATGATCGCCAAGCCGTCGAGACCATCGGTCAGGTTGACCGCATTGGAACTGCCGACGATGACCAGATAGCTCAACACGATGTAGAACAGGCCCAGCGGGATCACCACGTCCTTGAACAGCGGCACGATCAGACTGGTCTCCACCGGACTCGCCGCGGTGAAATAGAGAACCAGGGACGCGCCGAGACCGATCACCGACTGCCAGAAATATTTCCAGCGGGCCGGCAGGCCGCGCGGATTCTTCTCCACCACCTTGCGAAAATCGTCGACCCAGCCGATCGCGCCGAAACCCAGCGTGACCGCCAGTACCAGCCACACGTAATGGTTGGTCAGGTCGCCCCACAGCAGCGTGCTGATCGCGATGGAGATCAGGATCAACGCCCCGCCCATGGTCGGTGTTCCCGCCTTGGACAGGTGGGACTGGGGGCCATCGTCCCTCACTGCCTGGCCGATCTGGCGTTCGACCAGGCGACGAATCATCTGCGGTCCCATCCACAGACTGAGAAACAACGCCGTCAACGTGCCCAGGATCACGCGCAGGGTCAGATAGCCAAAAACATTGAAAGCACTTTGAAAATGGGTAAGCAGTTCAGCCAGAAAAAGCAGCATGAGTCAGATTCACCTTGAGGCATCATCACGCAGTACGGCAACGAGTCGTTCCATGCCGGCACTGCGAGAACCCTTGACCAGTACGCTGGCCCGGGAAGGAAGCTGATCCTGGGCGAAACGCTCTAGCGTCGCCCAGTCATCGAAATGACGGCCTTCGTTGCCGAAAGCCTCCGTTGCGGCACGTGCGGGTTCGCCGTACGTGCCGAGAAAATCGAGTCCGAGCTCGCTCGCCAACTGACCGATCTCGGCGTGCAGACGCTCGCTCTCGGTGCCCATCTCGCCCATGGGGCCAAGGAAACACCAGCGCGGCGCCGGCAGTGATGCCAGGGTCTCGAGTGCCGCGCGCATGGCGCCGGGGTTGGCGTTGTAGGTGTCGTCGATCAGGCGACTATCACGCACCCCATCGATCACCTGCATGCGCCCCGGCATGCTCCGACACGCCTCGAGCCCGGCCACGATCTCCGCGGCATGGAGCCCCAGCGCCTGTGCCGCGGCTGCCGCGGCCAGCGCGTTGCGCACATTGTGTCGCCCCATCAAGGCCAGCGAGACGCGTACCGATGTCTCGCCCGGCAGAGAAAGCGTGAAAGCATAACGCCCACCCGCATCGCACACCAGATCACGGGCGGTGACGCTGGCGCCGCTCTCGATCCCGAAGTCGATCACTCGGGCACGTCCCGCCAGGGCTCGCCATACCGGAAAATAGCGCTCCTCCCGATCGAGAACCGCGCAGCCATCCGCGGCCAGGCCGGCGAGAATCTCTCCCTTGGCCTGAGCGATCTGGCCCATGCCGCCAAATTCGCCGACATGGGCCCCGGTGACATTGGTAATGACCGCCACCTGCGGCTTGGCCAGCGCGGTGGTCCAGGCAATCTCGCCGAGATGATTGGCACCCAGCTCGACGGCGGCGTAGCGGTGTTTGGCGCCAAGTTCGAGCAGCGTCATCGGCGCGCCGATGTCATTGTTGAGATTGCCGCGAGTGGCGAGCGTCGGCGCTCGTCGCGACAGAATCGATGCCAGCATCTCCTTGACCGTGGTCTTGCCACTGTTGCCGGTCACCGCAACCAGCTTGCCATCCCACTCGAGCCGGTGCGCCCGCGCCAGCAACCCCAACGCGAGCCGAGTATCGGGTACCTGAATCTGGGCCAGGGGATCGGCGACCGGACGTGAGACGACAGCCCCCACTGCCCCTTTTTCACGCGCCTGGGCAAGAAAATCGTGGGCATCGAAACGGTCGCCCTGCAGCGCCACCAGCAGATCGCCAGGCAGCAGCGCGCGCGTGTCGGTGACGACCCGGAGCACCTCGGCGTCGACGCCCGCCAGATCGGCACCGAGGCGTGCCGCAATGCCACTGAGTCTATCGCTCATGCGGACGTCTCCCGCAGGCGAAGGTAACGGCTCGCCACCTCGACATCGCTGAACGGCTGGCGGATACCGGCGATCTCCTGGTAATCCTCGTGGCCCTTGCCCGCGATCAGCACGATATCCTCGTCTCCCGCCGCCGCGATAACCCGCTCGATCGCCGCTTCACGCCCCTCCACCGACCAGCTCTCCACCCCAGCTTCCGGCGACAGTCCGGCCACAATCTGGTCGCGAATGGCTTGCGGGTCTTCGCTCCGGGGATTGTCGTCGGTGACGACGATGCGATCGGCCAGCTTCTCGGCGATTGCCGCCATCAGGGGACGCTTGCCGCTGTCACGGTCCCCGCCACAACCGAACACGCACCACAGGGCACTGCCTTGGCGGCCCGGCAGATGGTCACGCAGCGCGGAAAGCGCATTCTCCAGCGCATCCGGCGTGTGGGCATAATCCACGACCACCACCGGCGCCTTGCCGGCGCCGTCTCGCGGCAGCCGTTGCATACGCCCCGGCACCGGCTGCAGCGCGGAGGCGGCTTGCCAGAGGGATGCCAGGGGATAGCCCAGACCATGAAGCGTGGCGATCGCCAGCAGAGCGTTGTCGAGGTTGAAGCGCCCCATCAACGCCAGCTCTAGGACGCCTTCGTTCTCCGGCGTGGCGACAATGGCGCGCAGACCGTTGGGAAGTGCTTCGCAATCGACGACGCGCAACGTGGTGGCCTCGCCGCCGCCGGTCGCCAGGACCCGAGTACCGTCCGG
This sequence comes from Salinicola sp. CR57, assembly GCF_003206585.1. Taxonomy (NCBI): domain Bacteria; kingdom Pseudomonadati; phylum Pseudomonadota; class Gammaproteobacteria; order Oceanospirillales; family Halomonadaceae; genus Salinicola; species Salinicola sp. CR57. The sequence continues at coordinate 31,347 of NZ_PZJL01000009.1, read as the reverse complement.
CAGCCCCGCCAGCATCAGGCGAGCCAAGGGATCGTCACCATTGACGACGGCCAGCCGAACCGAGCTCCGCCTGAACAGCCGGGCCTTGGCGGCGGCGTAGGCCGCCATGCTGCCGTGATAGTCCAGGTGATCTCGACTCAGGTTGGTGAAGACCGCTGCATCCACTCGGGTATCACTAAGTCGCTCTTGGGCCAGCGCGTGCGATGACACCTCCATGGCAACGATCTCGACCCCGCCGCTGGCCAGCTCGCCGAGCATCTGCTGCAGGGCCAGCGGGCCTGGGGTGGTCTGCACCGCGGCGCGAACGTCGCCGGGTCGGCCGTATCCCAGCGTACCGATCACCGCAGCCGAAGTGCCGAGGGCTTCCAGCAGCGTCGCGATGTAGTACGTGACCGAACTCTTGCCGTTGGTACCGGTGACACCAATCAGTTGCAGCGACTCCGGCACCGCGAAAAGCCGGCGACCCAGCGCGGCTAAGCTCGATGTCAATCCGGGCAGGGCGAGAACGCGCTCGTCGGTGGTCCAGTCTTCCGCCAGCCCTTCGGCCTCGCAGAGCACGCCGACGGCCCCGGCATCGAGTGCCCTGGAGATGAATTCGCGCCCATCGACACTGACGCCCGGCACCGCCAGGAACAGGTCGCCCTGCTCGACCTGACGACTATCCTGCGTCAGCGTCACTTCGGCTGCCGCCGGAAGCCAGGCGGCGAGTCGCTCGGGCGACACAGGTTTGTCCGAAGGCGCGGCGACATCGGGCCATAGCTCGGTCAGCGCGGTCGCGAGCCGCGCGGCATCGATTCTCATGGCGCGGTTTCCTTCTGCGGCGCATCGGGCGGCACGTCGAGCAGACGCAAGGCGCTGCCAACGACGCGGCTGAAGACGGGAGCGGCGACCAGGCCACCGTAGTAGTCGCCCTTCTTGGGATTGTCGATCATCACCACGGTGACGATACGCGGATTCGAGGCCGGGGCAATACCGGCAAACAGCCCCCGGTACTCGGTCTCCTGATAGCCGGTACTGGTAACCTTGCGCACGGTGCCGGTCTTGCCCGCGATCTGGTAGCCGGGAACCATCGCGAGATGGCCACCGGCGTTGGGCTGCACGATCTTTTCCATCATCGCCAGTAGCTCGTGCGCCACCGTGGCCGAGATCACCTGCTCGCTCTCCGGCTTGCCGTTGAGCTTGAGCAGCGACGGAGAAAGCCGCTTGCCATCGTTGGCGATGGCGGTATAGGCGCTCGCCAGCTGCAGCGGCGTCACGGCAACGCCGTAGCCGTAGGCCATCGCCGCCTGGGCGCTGCGCGGCAGATTGGTCGGCGATGGCAGGCTACCGCTATTTTCGCCAGGAAATCCGGTGCCGGGCGACTGGCCCAGGCCGAGTTCGCGATAGCGATTCCAGATCGCGTCCTTGGGCAACTCCAGCGCGATGTGGGACATCCCGATGTTCGATGAATGAAGCAGGATACCGGCTGGTGACAACTTGCCGTAGTTACGGAAATCGCGAATGGTATAGCCATCCACCACCATCCAGCCCGGCGAGGTGTCGATGATACTCTCCGGCGTGAACTTGTCGGAAGCGAGTGCCGCCGACATGGCGAGCGGCTTCATCACCGACCCAGGCTCGATCGCATCGGTGATGGCCTGGTTGCGCAGGCCCCGGACGTCGACGTCACTGCGGTTGTTGGGGTTATAGGAGGGCAGGTTGGCCATCGCCAGCACTTCGCCGGTACGCGCATCCAGCATGACCAACGAGCCGCCATCGGCGTCGTTGTTGCGGATCCCCGCCGCCAGTTCACGATAAGCCATGTACTGCAGGCGCAGGTCGATCGACAGCGTCAGGTCGCCCCCCGGCTTGGCCTCGTCGATCAGGTGGAGATCGCGAACCAGATGCCCCTTGCGATCCTTCAGCACTCGACGCTTGCCCGGCTGGCCGGTCAGATAGCGGTTGTAGGCGAGCTCGAGCCCTTCCTGTCCCTTGTCGTCGACATTGGTCACGCCAACGAGCTGCGCCGCCACTTCCCCCGCCGGGTAATAGCGCTTGTACTCGTCACGCGAATAGACGCCGGGCATCTGCAGATCCAGCGCCGGCTTGGCGGCGGCGGGCGTCAGCTGGCGACGCAGGTACATGAATTCGTGGTCCGAGTAGCGGGAAATGCGATCCTGCAACTGCCCGGGATCCACCTTGAGCGCCTTGGCCAACAGCGTCTGCTGGATCGGATCCTTCGGCAGCTCCTGAGGGTTAGCCCATAGCGTGATCACCGGTGTGGAAATGGCCAGAGGATCGCCGTTGCGGTCGCTGATCATGCCGCGGTGAGCCCCAATGGTCTCGACGCGCAGGGTCCGAGCATCCCCCTGGTTCTGGAGGAAACTGCGATCGACGACCTGGAGATAGACCACTCGGCCGACAAGCGCGGACAGCGCGACGAGGATGACCAACAGCATGAACCAGTAGCGCCCGGCACCCAGGGGGGCATCCGGTCGGCGAGCCCTCGCTGTCGCAGCGCGTCTGGACGCACTCATGGATGAATCACCTTCACTTCATCGACACTGGGGACACGCATGTCCAGCCGTTTACTGGCCAGTGACTCGATCCGGGCCGGGGAGGACCAAGTGCTCTCCTCGAGCAGCAGCCGACCCCATTCGGTCTGCAGCGAATCGCGCTGGTTCTCCAGCTTCTGCAATCGCGCGTACTGGACCCGGGTCAGGTGAGAGGTACTGATGATGGCCAGCGCCGTTATCAGCAGCGCGATGATGACCATGCCCAGCAAAGCGGAACGCAGGTCCAGGCGTCGAGCGAATGGCCAGTTGCCCACCCCCAACCCATTGCGTCGTCCTTGAACGGCCATGTTGCTCCCTATTCCAGCTTCTCGGCGACGCGCATGACGGCGCTGCGTGCGCGAGGATTGGCGTCGACCTCGCTATCGCTGGCACGCATCGCCTTGCCTATCGGCTTGAGCCGCTTGTGAAGTTGATCCTCGCGTACCGGCATGCCGCGGGGCAAGTGCGTATCGCCTCTCGACTGATCACGGATGAACCGCTTGACCAGTCGATCCTCCAGCGAGTGGAAACTGATGACGACCAGCCGCCCTCCCACCGTCAGCGACTCAAGAGCCACATCCAGCGCGCGGGTCAGTTGCCCCAGCTCGTCGTTGAGATGAATGCGAATGGCCTGGAACACGCGGGTCGCGGGGTGCTTCCCCTTCTCCCATGCGGGATGGGCCGCCTTGACGATTTCGGCCAGTTGATGGGTGCCGACGATCGGCGTCTCCTGACGCGCGGCGACGATGGCGCGCGCGATTCGCTTGGCGAAACGCTCTTCGCCGTAAGTCTTGAAGACCCGCGCCATCTCCTGGTCATTGGTACGCGCGATCCACTCGGCCGCGCTGGTTCCCGATGTCGGATCCATGCGCATATCCAGCGGCCCGTCGCGCAGAAAGCTGAATCCGCGGCCGGGGTCGTCCAACTGGGGAGAGGAGACGCCGACATCGAGCAGAATACCGTTCAACTGGCCTGAAACGCCGCACGCCTCGGCATGCCTATCCAGTTCGGCGAACACGCCACGACACACCGTCAGGCGCGAGTCGTCGATTTCGGCAGCGACGGCCAGCGCGGCGGGATCGCGATCGATCGCGATCAGCCGCCCCTGGTCATCGAGCCGCGAGAGAATCGCCCGGGAGTGCCCACCACGCCCGAAGGTACCATCGAGATAGACACCGGAGGATGACTGCACGAGTGCGTCCACCGCACCGTCGAGCAACACGCTGGTGTGGCGAAAGTCGGAACGATTCGCCGCACCGCCCTGGGGTGCCTGTGGAGCCTTGTCGCGGTGCAGCATGCGTGTCTCGGTGTTGAACGGCAAAAAATCGGAGAGGGAGTCGGCCGATAAGCCGGGTTCTGTCTAAGACAGTCATTCATCTAGGAAACGCGTCGCCACGTTTCTCGAGCAACCTACCCGGATCCAGCGCGGGCCGCGCCAAAGGATCCCTATTTGGTCTTGCTCCAGGTGGGGTTTACCATGCCACGCACTGTTGCCAGGCGCGCGGTGCGCTCTTACCGCACCCTTTCACCCTTACCGGCAGCGAATCGCTGCTTAGGCGGTCTACTCTCTGCTGCACTAGCCGTCGGCTTGCGCCGCCCAGGCGTTACCTGGCACCTCGCCCTATGGAGCCCGGACTTTCCTCCCCCGGACATGCCGGCGGCGACTGTCTGGCCGACTCCCAAGCGCGCAAGAATAACAGCCCCCCGAGACCCTCTCAAGACAGCATTGACGCGTCGGGCAAAAGCTTTTGTCACCGCCGGCAAACCGTCTCCAGACACCGACACCAATTCGGCGCTGGCAACAACGAGATCGATACCCGAATCCCGGCAACGGGACGGCGCTGGCTCAGGCCTCCGACTTGATCGACAACGCCATCTGGTACCAGTGCTTGCGCCGCCCGCCCAGCAAACGGACTGCGATCGCCGCCGCGCTCTTGACCGCCACCTCTTCCGCCAGCAACGCGCGAAGTAGGACCTCACCCTCGGCATCGTCGGCGGACGCCTCCTTCGGCGGCGACCCCGCCAGCATCACCACGAACTCGCCCCGCGCCTGGTCGGGATCGGCATCCATAATCGCCAGCAATTCGCTGGCCGATCCCTCCAGCAGGGTCTCGAAGGTCTTGGTCAGCTCACGCGCCAGCACCACCTGGCGCTCCCCGACCACCGCGGCAAGATCATCCAGCAGATCGCGAATCCGGTGGGGGGATTCGTAGAACACACGCGTCTCTTCTCGCCAGGCACCCGCTTCCAGCCGCTTCCGGCGCGCCCCGGACTTGGCCGGCAGAAACCCCTCGAAGGTAAACCTGTCCGTGGGCAGGCCGGCGGCGCTCAGCGCGGCAACCAGCGCGCAGGGACCAGGGACCGGCACGACCCTGCAGCCGGAACGGCGAAGCTCCCTGACCAGCACGAACCCCGGATCGGAGATCAGCGGTGTCCCGGCATCGCTCACCAGCGCCAATTGCTCGCCGAGGAGAAGACGTCTTCGCAACTGATCCACACGAGCCGCTTCGTTGTGCTCGTGCAGCGAAATCAGCGGACGCTCGACGCCCAGATGCCGAAGCAGACGCTGGGTGTGACGCGTGTCTTCAGCGGCGATCGCATCGACCTCCGCCAGGACGCGCCCGGCCCTCGCGCTCAGATCCTCGAGATTCCCAATCGGCGTGGCGACCACGTACAATACGCCTTCCTTTGTCTCGCTCATTCGGTACCATCCGGATTAACGTGCATTCAGAGATCGATGACCGCCAGCGGTGGCGTCGGTGTTCAACTCATCAAGGAAGCCTCCGCAAGGCAGCGGCGGGCGGTCATCGGCCGCCGGACCGCAGCAGCCTCCAGCGGAACGGGAACGGGTCGGCGCCTCGAAACCCGGTCATAGACGACCGGAGCATCCAGGATCGCTATCGATCGCGCGCGACCACTTACACGTAAAGGGAACGACACTATGCGTTACGCGCTGCGGCGACTTCTACTGCCATTGATGGCAACCCTGATACTGGCAGGCTGTGCGGGCCAGAGCATGATGCAAGGCGTCAGCGGCCCCAGCGCGCAGGAGCTGCTCGAGCAGGCCAACAGCCAGAGCGGCCCTCAGGCCGCCGCGTCCCGGCTCGAGGCGGCGGATATCCTAGCACGCCAGGGCGATACGGCGCAGGCGCTCCAGATCGCTGGCCAGATCGACAGCACCCAACTCGATGACGCGCAACGCACCCGCTGGGCACTGGTACTATCCGACAGCGCACTGGCCGAGGAGGATGGCTGGAGCGCGATCCGGGCAACCGACATTCTCGACACCCAGGCCAATCTCTCCACCGACGACCGCCAGACGCTACGCTACCGCCGCGGCCTCGCGCTGGAGATGATCGGCGAACCCGAGGCCTCGGCCCGGCTGTTGATCGATCTGCAGCGGGAGAACGCGCCCTACGAGCTGAATGATGACATCTGGAAGCCCCTCTCGAGCCTGAGCCCCACGGCACTTGATGCACTGGCCGCGACGAATGGCGATCCGATCACCCAAGGCTGGGTCGATCTCGCTCGACTCTATCGCACCAGCGGCGGTGACATCTCCAATCTGTTCGACCGCCTGGATCAGTGGCGCAGCCGTTACCCGGACCACCCTGCCAATCGGCGACTCCCGCAGGACCTGTCGGCACTACGCCAGATCGAAGGCAATGAAATCAGTCAGATCGCCGTGTTCCTGCCGAACAGCGGCCCACTGGCCAACATCGCATCGGCCATTCGCCAGGGCCTGGAGACTCGCGCCAGCGATGCCCAAAACCAGGGAGAGCGAACCCCGCGCCTGACCTTCGTCGACTCCAGCCAGCAGAACATCGATGCCCTCTACGCTCAGGCCACCATGAGCGGCGCCCAGGCGGTCATCGGCCCACTCGACAAGGACAAGGTGAGCGAACTCGAAACCCGCAGCAGCGTTCCGCTACCCACCCTCGCACTGAATTACGGCGAACACCCCCGGGACCAGGCGACCAACCTGTTCCAGTACGGCCTGTCGGCAGAGGACGAAGCGCGCCAGGTCGCTCACCGCGCCCATCTCGACGGACGCCGTCGCGCTGGCATCATGATCCCCGACAACGAATGGGGGTCACGAGTACTGGCGGCGTTTCGCAACAATTGGGAGGGTGAAGGCGGAACGGTGGCTTCGGTGGTCAGCTACGACCCCTCGGGCTCCGTCGCTACCGCGGTCCGCAAGCTCCTGAACAGCGACCCCTCGAGCATGGACATGCTGTTCCTGCTCGCACTGCCCAGCTACGCTCGCCAGGTCCCGCCGACACTGGATTTCTACTACGCCGGAGACCTTCCGGTATATGCCACGTCACATCTCTATGAAGGCATCCCGCAACCGCGCGCCGATCACGATCTCGACGGCGTGCAGTTCGTCGATATCCCATGGATGATCCCGGATGCCGCCGTGGGCGGCACGGATGCGCTACCGTTCGTCTCCACCTACCAGCAACTGGCAGGCGAGAACGATCCGGGCCTACTCAAGCTCAACGCCATGGGCGTCGACGCCTACGAACTGGCCCGCCGCCTGCCGCTGATTCAGGCGCTGCCGAACACGCAGATCTTCGGTGCGACGGGTACGCTGCAGGCGCGGGACGACGGCCGCATCCAGCGCACGCTGCCGTGGGCGGTGTTCCAGTCCGGCACGCCGCAGCCCCTGCTGACGGCACCCGCCTCAGCCCCGACCCGCTCTCCCTCGACTTCCAACGACAGCGAGTCGTCGCAGGGAAGCCAAGGGGCCTCCAACGCCGACCTCAACGGTTTCGCGCTGGACGCCGAAGATGACGGCACCCAATAACCGGCGTCAACTCGGGCAGCAGGTCGAACAGGCCGCTGCCCGCTGGCTCGAAACGCGCGGGCTGACACTGGTCGCCAGCAACCAGCATGCCAAAGGCGGCGAGATCGACCTCATCATGCGCGATGGCGAAAATCTGGTATTCGTGGAGGTCCGCCATCGCCGCAGGTCCGACTACGGCCACCCGGCCGAGACGATCACTCCCGCCAAGCAGCGGCGCATCATCAAGGCCGCGCGTTTTTATCTTCATGCACACGGGCTATCATGCCCCTGCCGCTTCGACGTCGTCGGCGTGACCGGAAGTCTGCCCGCACTCGAATTCGACTGGATTCGGGCCGCCTTCGACGCATATTGACCGCTCAATAGGCATCTCATGGATTTTCAAGCACGCATACTCGACCTGTTCAACGCCAGCATCGACACCAAGACTTACGCTAGCGAAGTCCTGCCACCCTTCATCGAGGTCGCCAGCCAGATGATGGTCCAGTGCCTGGTCAGCGAAGGCAAGATCCTGGCATGTGGCAACGGGGGCAGCGCCGGAGACAGCCAGCATTTCTCCTCGGAACTTCTCAACCGCTTCGAACGGGAGCGCCCCAGCCTGCCGGCACTGGCGCTGACCACCGACACCTCGACGCTGACCTCGATCGCCAACGACTACAGCTACAATGATGTCTTCTCGAAGCAGATTCGCGCCCTCGGCCAGCCGGGCGACATCCTGCTGGCCATTTCCACCAGCGGCAACTCCGCCAACGTGGTGCAGGCGATCCAAGCCGCGCACGATCGCGAGATGAGCGTCGTCGCGTTAACCGGAAGGGATGGCGGCGACATGGCGTCCCTGCTGGGGCAGGAGGATTGCGAAATTCGCGTTCCCGCCACTTCCACCGCCCGCATTCAGGAAGTCCATCTCTTGGTCATCCACTGTTTGTGTGATCTGATCGACCAACAGCTTTTTGGCAGCAACGAGTGAGCCTTATGAAGAAGACACTGATCGTTTCCTCATGCCTGATCGGCCTGCTGACACTGGGCGGATGCGCCACTGGCGGCCAGCAGGAGAACTACGCCGAGCGCACCCCTGGCGCCAAGGTCGAAGACAGCAACATCCAGAGTAAGATCTTCAATGCCCTCAACGCAGCGGATGCACGGTATGGTGATGCCCACATCAATGTGGACAGCTATAACAGCAACGTCCTCCTGACCGGCCAGGTGCCCAGCGACGAACTCAAGCAGCGCGCCACCGAGATCGCCCGCGACGTGCGTAGCGTGCGACAGGTGCACAACGAACTGATGGTGTCCGCCAACACACCGGTCAGCCAGCGCATGACCGACACCTGGATCACTGGGCGCATCAAGGCCAATCTGGTCGCCAACGAGGATCTCGATGCCAATCTGATTCGCGTGATCACCGAAAACGGAACGGTCTACATGATGGGGCTGGTGACCCAGCAGCAGGCTAGCGAAGCCACCGCCGCCGCGTCGGGTGTGGGCGGTGTCCAGCGCATCGTTAAGGTCTTCGAATACCTCAACTGACCCACCCTCCAGGCGCAAAAAAGCCGCTGCCGAGTGATCTTCGGCAGCGGCTCTACGGTACCCAAGCGGATCCGTCGAACAAAGGCCCCGCTACTTGACGATGCGCAGCGACGGTTTGCCCTTCTCGGGACGACCGGGTGCATCGTCATCCTTGGTGGCGGCCGGTTCCGGTGATGCGGCGGTATCGTCATCAGAGCGATTCTCGACACTCTCGAGCGTCGGCCGCCCTTCTTCTTCCAGCGCTGCCTCCTCCTCGCTGGAGAAGCTCGGCATGACCGGCTCCTGACCAAAGACCATGCCGACACCATTTTCACGAGCATAGATCGCAATCAGAGCGTCCATTGGCACCACGACCTGCATCGGCTGTCCGCTGAAGCGCGCCCCGAAAGTGACTGCCGCATTATCGATCGCCAGGTCGCGCACGGCGGCCGGCGCGATGTTCAGTACAATCTGACCATTCTGCACGAACTGCTGCGGCACCCGGACATCGGGCTTTCCAGCATCCACCACGATATAGGGGGTCTGCTCGTTGTCCAGCAGCCATTCATAAAGGGCTCTCGCCAGATAGGGACGGCTAGTCAGCATGTCAACTCCTCTCGGGCAGCTTGCGGCGACGTCGCCTCAGCTACGCATCTCACGTTCGGTTTCGGACAGCGCCACCTTGAAGGCATCCCGCGCGAAGACACGTTCCATGTAGCTTATCAACGGAGCGATCTGCTTTTCCGGCAGCTCGACACCCAGCGCCGGGAGACGCCAGAGAATCGGCGCGATGCAGCAATCCACCAGCGTGAACTCTTCACTCATGAAATATGGCATGTCTTCGAAAATTGGTGAAATCCCGGTCAGGCTCTCACGCAACTCCTTACGAGCCTTGTCGGCATCCTTCTTGGGCCCCTGCTGAATCTGCTCGACCAGCGGGCACCACTCGCGCTCGATGCGATGCATCCAGAGGCGGCTCTGCGCACGCGCCACCGGGTAGACCGGCAATAGAGGCGGATGCGGGAAACGCTCATCCAGGTACTCCATCATGACCTTGGATTCGTATAGCACCAGGTCACGATCGAGCAGCGTGGGCACGCTGTTGTACGGATTCAGATCGGCCAATTCGGCGTTATGCTCATCGGCCGAAACGTCCAGGATATCGACGGCCACGCCCTTTTCCGCCAGCACGATTCTGACGCGATGGCTGAAATGATCATCACTACCGGAGTAAAAGATCATCGACGATCGCTTGGCCACTACACCCATGAAACTTTCCTCGCATTAATTCAACGACCAATGGTAACACGACGGGCAACCCCGCTGGGCGCCAACCATCGCCACGGAAGGCCAGAACACCCCTGCACCACGTACCAACAGCAAAACGCCCGACTGGGTAAGCCGGGCGTTGTGCGCAGACGCGAATCCCGTGGGATCAGCGCTTGGAGAACTGCGGACGACGACGTGCTTTGCGCAGGCCCACTTTCTTACGCTCGACTTCACGAGCGTCACGGGTCACGTAACCCGCCGCACGCAGCGGACGGCGCAGCTCTTCGTTGTACTCCATCAGCGCGCGCGTGATGCCGTGACGAATCGCGCCCGCCTGAGCGGAGCCACCGCCACCCTTGACCGTGACGTAGACGTCGAACTGGCCAGTGGTCTCGGTCAGCTCCAGCGGCTGACGCACGACCATCTGCGCGGTGACGCGGCCGAAGAACTCACCCAGCTCGCGGTCGTTGACGGTGATCTTGCCGGTGCCCGGCTTGAGAAACACGCGAGCGGTAGAAGTCTTGCGACGCCCGGTGCCGTAATACTGTTGTGCCATGACGGTTACCCTCAGATGTTCAGTTCTTGCGGCTGCTGCGCGGCGTGCGGATGCTCGGTACCGGCATACACCTTGAGCTTGGCGTGCATGGCACGACCCAGCGGCCCCTTGGGCAGCATGCCCTTGACGGCGCCTTCGATGATGCGCTCCGGCGCGTGGTCGATCAGTTTCTCGAACGACATGGTGCGCAGACCGCCCGGGTAACCGGTGTGACGGTAGTAGTTCTTGGCTTGCGCCTTGTTGCCGGTGACGTGCACCTTCTCGGCGTTGACGACGACGATGTAATCGCCGGTGTCGACGTGCGGGGTGTATTCCGGCTTGTGTTTGCCACGCAGGCGGCGCGCGATTTCCGTCGCCAGACGACCGAGCGTTTTGCCCGAGGCATCAACGACATACCAGTCGCGCTGCACGGTGTGCGGCTTGGCACTGAACGTCTTCATGAGTGTTTCACCAAATAAGCGTATTTGGGCGTCGAAGCACAGGCTTCTCGGCCATCCCTATTTTTCTTGGGTTGCCACCACAATCGAAAGCCGATGAACGACTACCGACAGGAGGGCAACGGATCGAAGAGCGCGTATTGTACACGCACACAATGTGCGAGGAAAGACCAGTATCGTTGTGACATTGGCGCTCGCCCGCGGCGCGCGCCGTTCAGGGTTTGTGCGCCAGCGCCAGGTAGTCCCGAGACTGCATCTCCTGAAGGCGCGAAAGCGTGCGCTCGAACTCGAAGCTCAGATTGCCCCCGGCATAGAGCGACTCGACCTCGGTCTCGGCGGAAAGCAGCAGCTTGACCGCGCGGTCATAGAACTCGTCGACCATGCTGATGAACCGCCGCGCCTGATCGTCGGTTCCGGCCCCCATGCGCGGCACGTCGGAAACCAGCACGGTATGGAATTCCCGCGACAGCTCGATATAGTCGTTCTGGCTGCGAGGCCCATCGCAGAGCACCTTGAAATCGAACCACACCACGCCCTCGTGCAGACGACGGGTCTTGAGCTCCCGGTGGTTGATCGCAACCGTGGCATTCTCTCGCCCTTCGCTGCCGGCAACCGAGCGGAAGCTCTTCGCCAGCAGCTCCTCGGCCTCGGCGTCGAGCGGCGAGTGGAATATCTCCACCTGCTCCAGGGTGCGAAGGCGGTAATCTACCCCGGAATCGACGTTGACCACCTCGCAATGACGCTTGAGCAGATCGATCGCCGGCAGGAAGCGCGCTCGCTGCAGGCCATCCTTGTAGAGATCGTCCGGCACGATGTTGGAGGTCGCCACCAGCACGACCCCCTGCGCAAACAACGCCTCCATCAAGTTGCCGAGGATCATCGCATCGGTGATGTCCTTGACGTAGAACTCATCGAAGCAGATGACCCGAGCCTCGCTGGCGAAGGTGGCCGCGATCTGGGTCAACGGGTTCTTCTCCCCCTTGTGGATCTCGAGTTCGCGATGCACTCGCTGCATGAAGCGGTTGAAATGCGTGCGCATCTTGCGCTCGAAAGGCAGCGACTCGTAGAACACGTCGACCAGGTAGGTCTTGCCACGACCGACGCCGCCCCAGAAGTAGAGCCCCATGACCGCAGGCCTGGCGGGCGCCTCGGGTTCGGCGGCCTTGCGCTTGCCGAACAGCCCCGCCACCTTCGAGAGCTTGGACTCTCCGGGCGTGGAGGGCTTGGGCGCCGGGGTCCGCTGCAGATCGTCGTACAGACGCTGCAGGTGCTTGACGGCGTTTTCCTGCGCGGCGTCGTGGCTGAAGTCATCGCGCTCCAGATCCGCGCGATAACGCGACATTGGCGTCATGGTGCCTTGATGGGACGTCGCGGCATGGGATGAACTCATGGCGGTATCGTGACCTCAGTTCGAAACAAGTGGCGTGATTATACTCTCCGACGAAAGTCTTGACAGTGCCGGGGAGACAGGCAAGGTTTGACCCGAGAGCCGAGCGGGTCGATATAATGGCACCGCACCGACCTTACGCAAGGGTCTTTGAGACAGGTCGTGCCGGGCACGACGACGAGGAGCGCACTGTGAACGAAAGCAATATCGACTGGATCCTGGCAATCGCCTGCTTCCTGGCGGGCATCGGTATCGGCGCCCTTTGTTACCACCTGCTGAACGCCAATGTAGCCCGCAATCAGAAAGTGCGTCAGCGTCTGGCCGAGACGGAGCTGGAGCTCAATCAGGTCAAGGATGCGCTGAACGATCACTTCGCCAAAGTCGCCGATCTGGCCTCGAGCATTCAGCGCCAGAGCCATGATCTCGAACAGCACCTGATCCAGGGTGCGGACAAGCTGGTCGACGACCTGAAGCTGAAACGTCGATTGCATGGCAGTCAGGAAGAGGCCGAAGAGGTCGACCTGCCCCAGGTGCCGCGCGACTACGCCGACGGTACCGGCGGCACGCTGGCCGAAGATTATGGCGTCCGGCAACGCAGAACCACCGAACAGCAGGACACCGCTCCACAGCCTCCCCGCTACTGAGTGGTCGAAGGCCGCCGGAGCCCAACGGGTTCCGGCGGCTGCCACCCCTCCCCTCAAGCCGGATTGCCGATGTCCACGAACCGGTGCTCGATACCGAAACGTTCCGCCAGCCAGTTGCCAAGCGCCTGGATACCATCGCGCTCGGTGGCATGGTGGCCTGCTGCCAGATAGGTCACCCCCATCTCTCTCGCCATGTGCGTGGTGCGCTCGGAGATTTCACCGGAGATGAAGGCATCGGCACCCGCCTCGGCGGCCATCGGCAACATGTCCTGAGCGCCTCCCGTACACCAGGCGACCCGTCTTATGACGCCGGAACACCCCTCTATCAGGGTTGGCGTCCGACCCAGAGCCCGCTCGACGAGCCCCGCCAGAGCGCCACTGTCCAGCTCAACTTGCGGCACGCCCATCCACAGCAGCCCCCGGCCCAGCTCTCCATCGAGACAGCGTTCTACCTCGAACCCCAGACGCTGCCCCAGGCAAGCGTTGTTGCCCATCGAGACGTGGGCGTCCAGCGGCAGGTGGTAAGCCAGCAGATTGATGTCGTTGCTCAACAAGGTAGCCAGACGCCGATGCTTCATGCCGGTCACGCTCACCGGCTCGTTTTTCCAGAAATAGCCGTGATGGACCAGCACGGCATCGGCGTTCCAGGCCACCGCCTCGTCGAGTAACGCCTGGCACGCCGTGACGCCGGTCAGGACACGCTCGATCCGGTCCCGCCCCTCGACCTGCAATCCATTGACGGTGTAATCCTTGAACGCGTCGATATCCAGCTCCGTATCGACCGCCTCCAGGAGAATCTGCCGCGAAATCATACTGTCTCCCAGCGCAAAGCCTTGGTGAATGTTACACTTTTAGTCCGTACCGCCATCGTGCCAGGCACTGCGCACCGCGCCATCGAGCGTATCGTACTTTCATCGATCCCGCTTCGGCTCCATCGGCGTAGCCACGGCCGCCTCGATCACTACAGCGCTGCCAGATGTGGCGAAGTCGCTCTGATTTTCAGTCTAAGGACCCAGCACATGCGCCGCCACCTAGCCGCCTATCTGTGGCCCGCCCTCTGCGGCATTCTGCTCGCCGTCGTCCTGCTCTACGCCTTTCCGTCGCTGCTGGGTCGAGACCGAACCGCCAGCGATACGTCAGCCGGTACGGCGAGCGTCAAATCCGCGACCTCGGAACGCGCCCTGCCCGGCGTCATCGATGCACCATCGCTCAATCGACAGGAAGGGCCCGTCAGCTACTCCCAGGCTGTCAATCGCGCCGCCCCGGCCGTCGTCAACGTCTATTCGTCGCGTGTCGTCGACACCGGCCAGCACCCGCTGATGTCGGACCCGTTCTTCCGCCAGTTCTATGGCAAGAACGTACCGCAACGCCAGCGCATGCTGTCGAGCCTGGGTTCGGGGGTGGTGGTCAGCGAAGAGGGCTATATCCTCACCAACAATCACGTGATCAACGACGCGGACGAGATCCAGGTGGCCCTCCGCGACGGCCGTGAAGCCATCGCCCAGGTGATCGGCACCGACCCCGATAGCGATCTGGCGGTCCTCAAGATCGATCTCGACGATCTGCCGGTCATCAAGCTGAGCGATTCTGAGAAGATCGCCATTGGCGACGTCACCCTGGCCATCGGCAACCCCTTCGGTGTCGGCCAGACGGTGACCATGGGGATCATCAGCGCGACCGGACGCGATCATCTCGGCCTCAGCCGCTACGAGGACTTCATTCAGACCGATGCCGCGATCAATCCGGGCAACTCGGGGGGCGCGCTGGTGGACACCAACGGTTCGCTGATCGGCATCAATACGGCGATATTTTCCCGCTCCGGCGGCTCCCAGGGAATCGGTTTCGCGATACCTGCCAATCTGGCACGCAGCATTCTGAACGACATCGTGACCCAGGGCCGCGTCATCCGGGGCTGGCTGGGGATCGACGCCCAACAGATGACGCCGGACCTGGCGTCGTCGTTCGGCCTCAAGACCCTGAGCGGCGTCATCGTGGCCAACGTCGTATCGGGCGGGCCCGGCGACGAAGCCGGACTGCGCCCCGGGGACATCCTGCTCGCCATCGACGGCAAGCCGATTCTCGATCCGCGGGAGACCCAGGTGGATATCGCCGAGATACCCCCCGGCACGGAGCTGCCATTGACCATCGTGCGGGGAGGCGAGAAACGCCAGGTGACGTTGAAGGTCGGCGAGCGCCCGCCGCCGACCCAGGGCAACGATGACGCAGCCAAAAGGGCCCAGGCTACTCAGGATTCGGGCGCGTCCGAGACACCCGGTACCGATGGCGATTCCGGCGCCCGCTAGCCGCCACCCAACGACGATCGCCGCCCAAGGGGCGGCGATCGTCTCTCTCCACGGACCGGATCCGATGCCCGGCCCTCAGCGCTTGAGGCGGTTCTCCGCCGAGCGGGCGTGGGCCGTCAAGGACTCGCCCCGCGCCAAGACCGATGCGGTCCGGCCCAGCGTATCGGCGCCCGCTGGAGAACACTGGATCAGCGACGAGCGCTTCTGGAAGTCGTAGACACCCAGCGGAGAGGAGAAACGCGCCGTACCGGAGGTCGGCAGCACATGGTTGGGGCCAGCGCAGTAGTCACCGAGCACCTCCGCCGTGTGGCGCCCCATGAAGATGGCACCGGCGTGACGCACGCCCTCTACCATCTCCTCGGGGGACTCCACGGACAGCTCCAGATGTTCGGGCGCGATGCGGTTGATCAACTCGACCGCCTGGCCGGGCCCCTCACAGAGGATCAGCGCTCCCCGCCTCGCCAGCGACTCGCGAATGATCGCCTCCCGCTCCATGGTCGGCAGCAGCCGCTCGATGGAAGCCAGGACAGCCTCGAGGTGTCCGGCATCCCAGGCCACCAGAATGGCCTGGGCATCTTCGTCGTGCTCGGCCTGGGAAAACAGATCCATCGCCAGCCAGTCCGGATCGGTACCGGCGTCGGAAACCACCAGTATCTCGGAGGGCCCGGCGATCATGTCGATGCCGACCTGACCGAAGACGGCCCGCTTGGCGGTCGCCACGTAGATGTTGCCGGGCCCGACGATCTTGTCGACCCTGGGCACGCTCTCGGTACCGTAAGCCAGGGCGGCAACGGCCTGGGCGCCGCCCAGCGTGAAGACCCGGTCGACGCCAGCGAGATGGGCAGCGGCCAGCACCAGCTCATTGACCACGCCGTCCGGCGTCGGCACGACCATCACGATCTCGCGCACGCCGGCCACATGGGCCGGCAGCGCATTCATCAGCACCGAGGAGGGATAAGCCGCCTTGCCGCCCGGCACGTAGATGCCGACGCGATCGAGCGCCGACACTTTCTGACCCAGCATGGTGCCGTCCGGCTCATGATACTGCCAGGATTCCGGCTTCTGGCGCTCGTGATAGCTCCGAATGCGCTCCGCCGCGTGTTGCAGCGCCTCGCGCTGGGCCGCAGGGATCGACGCGAACGCCGCCTCCAGACGCTCGGCCCCAATCGTCAGCTCGGACATGGCCGTGGCGGCGAGCCGGTCGAAGCGATTGGTATATTCGATCAACGCCGCATCGCCGCGCCGACGAACGGCGTCGATGATCTCAGCAACGCGGGCCGAGATTTCATGATCGGAAACCCCTTCCCAGGCCAGTAGCGCGTCGAGGCGCGCGTCGAAGTCAGCGTCCCGAGTGGCGAGGCGGGCAATGGTAGTCGTTTTGCTCATCATTGGTTCTCTCTACGTGCGATCGCGACCGTGACGCCGCCGACGGCGTTCATGCGGCCCAGGACTCGCTCATGGAGCCGCAGCTCAAGCGGCGGTCCGCGCGCTCACCGCGTGACGCAGACGCTCGATCAGCGGTTTGAGTCGCTCGTGCTTCATCGTCATCGACGCCTTGTTGACCACCAGCCTGGTGCTGATGTTCTCGATCAGCTCGCGAGGCTCCATACCGTTGGCGCGTAGGGTGTTACCGGTGTCGACGATATCGACGATCTCGTCGGCCAGGTTCATCAGCGGCGCCAGCTCCATCGCACCGTACAGCTTGATAACCTCGGCCTGGATGCCCTGCTCTGCGTAGTAACGACGCGCCACGTTGACGAACTTGGTCGCCACACGACGCCTGGCCCGCGCGGGCTGGGCGCCCACGATACCCGCCGTCATCAGCCGGCAGCGCGAGATCCCCAGGTCGAGGGGCTCGTAAAGCCCCTCCGCGCCGTGCTCGAGCAGCACGTCCTTGCCGGCGACACCGAGATCGGCCGCCCCCAGTTGCACATAGGTCGGCACGTCCACCGCCCGGATGACCACCAGCTTGACGTCGGGCAGATTGGTGTCGAACAGCAGCTTGCGACTTTTGCCGAAATCGTCCGCCGGCGTGATGCCCGCGTCCGCCAGCAGTGGCAAGGTCTCTTCGAGGATACGGCCCTTGGATAGCGCCAGGATCAGTTGATTGCTCATGGTATCTCTACACCCGGCTAACCCGGCACGCGACGAATGCGCGCACCCAGGAGCTGCAGTTTCTCTTCGATACACTCGTAGCCACGGTCGATATGGTAGATCCGGTCCACCATCGTCTCACCCTGGGCCACCATCGCCGCCACCACCAGGCTCGCCGACGCACGCAGGTCGGTCGCCATCACCGGCGCGCCGGACAGCTTCTCGACGCCAGTCACCACGGCGGTGTTGCCCTCGAGCGCGATGTGCGCCCCCATCCGATTGAGCTCCTGCACGTGCATGAAGCGATTTTCGAAGATGGTCTCGACGACCGTACCGGTGCCCTCGGCTACCGCGTTCAGCGCCACGAACTGGGCCTGCATGTCGGTCGGGAAGGCCGGGTACGGCGCGGTGCGCAGATTCACGGCCCTGGGCCGGCGTCCGCCCATGTCGAGCTCGATCCAGTCGTCTCCCGTGGTCAGGGTGGCGCCGGCCTCCTCGAGCTTGGCCAGCACGGCCTCCATGATGTCGGCCCGCGTCTTGCGCACCCGCACACGCCCGCCGGTGGCAGCGGCAGCGACCAAGAAGGTGCCGGTTTCGATGCGGTCCGGCATCACGTCGTAGTGACAGCCGTGGAGACGCTCAACGCCCTCGACCGTAATGGTATCGGTCCCCTGACCGCGAATATTGGCGCCCATGGCGATCAGGCACTCGGCCAGATCGACGACTTCCGGCTCACGGGCGGCGTTTTCCAGCACCGTGGTTCCTTCGGCCAGCGTGGCGGCCATTAACAGGTTTTCGGTCCCGGTCACCGTCACGGTATCGAAGAAGATCGTGGCGCCCTTGAGACGGCCATCGACGCGGGCGCGAATGTAACCACCCTCGACGGTGATCTCCGCCCCCATCGCCTCGAGCCCGCGGATGTGCAGATCGACCGGCCGGGAGCCGATGGCACAGCCGCCGGGCAGCGACACGTCGGCCTTGCCGAAGTGGGCCAGCAGCGGCCCGAGCACCAGGATCGAGGCGCGCATCTTCTTGACCAGCTCGTAGGGGGCATGACAATCGCGCACCTGCGAGCCATCGATCTGGATACTCATTTTCTCGCCCATGACCGGCTCGATGCCCATGCGGCCGAGCAGCTCGAGTGTCGTGGTGATGTCCTGGAGATGCGGCAGGTTGCCGATGGTGACGGGTTCGTCGGCGAGCAGCGTCGCCGCCAGTATCGGCAGCGCCGAGTTCTTGGCACCACTGGCCCAGACTTCGCCGTCCAGCGGCCCGTTACCGGTAATGATCAGCTTGTCCATGAAGGTTCGCTATAGAATCGAGAGAGACGACCGGCCCGAGAGGCCGGACAGGAGCTCAGGCACCGAGGTTTTCCGGCGCCGACTCCCACTGGGCGGGAGTGAACGTCTTGATGCTGATGGCGTGGAGCGCACCGGAGGCGATCTCGTCCGACAGCGCGCCGTAGATCAGCTGCTGACGCTTGACCGGGCTCATGCCATCGAAGACGTCGCCCACGGCGATCACCTGGAAGTTGCAGCCTCCGCCCTGGATATGGAATTCGCAGCCATCGATCTGACTCTCGAGGCGGCTTTTGACATCGCTGGGTTGCATGACATCGGGCTCCCTTGTGACTGCTGCGCAGGATGCGCAGGGAAAGCGCCACATGGTAGCGGAAAGCGCCCCGTCTTGGCGATCTTGGCGATGGGCAAAAACGTCGCAAGTCGATCGCGGCCGGCGAGACGCCTCGAGGGATCAGTACCGCGCCGGGGCCGGCTCGACACAGGTCGTTTCGGTAGTCGCCAGCAGCGGCGCCAGTTCGGTGATGTCCACCAGTCGCTGCAGCGGCAGGGAGAGCGCCACGCGCCTGAGGTTCAACGAGTGCCGACTGACGCTGCGCATCCAGACCAACAGCACACTGAGAACGGCGCTGCTGGCCACCTGCACGCCCGTCAGGTCGAAGGAGACCTCGGCTTGGGCCGGCAGCTCCGCCAGCCAATGCCGGCCTGCCTGAGCAAGCGGGCCGGCACTGTCGAAATCCGCTTCGCCACGGATCGTCAGCGCGTTACCGTCGACGACCTCGAGCGTGGCATCTTCTCGCTCCAGCAGGACACTCACGCGTCGCCGCCCTGCTCCAGCTCGTCGGTCCCGACTGCCGGCGCCCAGTTGTTGATCACGGTATCGATGTCCCGATTGTTGTCGCGCATCGCCTGATCGAACTGGTTGCGGAACGTCAGTCCCAGATTGATGCCGTTGACGATGACGTTGATCACCTTCCACTGGCCGTCGCTCTGACGCAGTGTGAAGTTGACCGGGTAGGTCTGGCCGCTGGTGGAAATCACTTCCATGGGCACCGAGGCCTGATCGTCGTACCGGCCCGCGTCTTCGCTATCTTTCACGCGCAGCGTCTGATAATCGAAGGTGACCAGCCCCTTGGCGTAAGTGTCGATCAGGGTCTTGCGGAACACCGTGACGAACCGTGAGCGCTGCTCCGGCGTTGCGGCCCGGAAATAGCGCCCCATCACGCTGGCGCCGATGTAACGGAAATCTGCCACTTCCGCCATGTTGGTGTCGACGAGCTTGGCCAACTCACCCTCATGCTGGGCGTAGTAGTCCTTCTTGCCCTCGAGCTCGGACATCAGGGAGTCGACACTCTGCTGGATCACCTGGGTCGGCGACTGCTGGGCCTGGGCCGGGGTGGCGATGCTCGCCAGACACACCGCGACGATCGTCAGCGCCGCCATCCAGACACCGCGCATCCCGGTATCACGCCCCGGAGCACTCGAGGCCTTACGTGCGAAGGTCATTTTCATCATCGACTCCTTGTCTGCGATTACGTTCTTCCGGCTCACTTGGCCATGTTCGACACGAACTGTTGAATGAGATCCTCCAGCACCAGTGCCTGCTGGGTATCGTGAATGACGCCACCATCATGGAGCATGTCGGGCGCGCCCCCCACGGTCAGACCGATATACTGCTCGCCCAGCAACCCGGACGTCAGGATCGCCGCCGTGGTGTCATCGGAGAGTTTGCCATCGTACTTCGAGTCCAGCTCCATGGTGACCTTGGCATCGAACCACTTGGGATCGAGCTGGATGTCGGTGACCTGCCCCACGCGCACCCCGGACATGGTGACCTTGGCCTGGGGACGCAGCCCGCCAATGTTGGCGAAATTCGCGGTCAACGTGAAAGTGTTGCTGGGGACACCCACCCCCAGCCCGCTCACCCGAAGCCCGAGAAACACCAGGCCGAGAATGCCTGCCAGCATGAAAATGCCGACGCCCAGTTCCAACCAGCTGTTGCGCTTCATCCGAGATCTCCAAACATCAGCGCGGTGAGCACGAAATCGAGGCCCAATACCGCCAACGAGGCGTAGACCACCGTGCGGGTGGTCGCGCGCGAAATACCTTCCGAGGTGGGGATCAGGTCATAACCCTGGAATACCGCAATCCAGGTCACGACCAGCCCGAATACCAGACTCTTGACCATGCCGTTGAGCACATCGTCGAAGAAATTGACGCTGTCCTGCATGTTGCTCCAGTAGGAGCCGGCGTAGACGCCAAGCCATTCGACACCGACCAGGTAGCCACCCCAGATACCGACCACACCGAAGATCACCGTGAGTATCGGCAGCGAGACGAAGCCGGCCCAGAGCCGGGGCGCGACGATCCGGCGCAACGGATCGACACCGATCATCTCCATGCTGGTGAGCTGCTCGGTCGCTTTCATCAGGCCGATCTCGGCGGTGAGCGCCGAGCCGGCACGGCCGGCAAACAGCAATGCCGCCACGACCGGTGCCAGCTCGCGGACGAGGGAGAGCGCCACCATCTGGCCCAGCGCCTCGTCGGCGCCGAACCCGACCAGGATGGTGAACCCCTGCAGCGCCAGCACCATGCCGATGAACAGCCCGGACACCAGTACGATCGCCACCGACATCACGCCGACGAAGTGCATCTGACGAAGCCAGAGGTGAAACCCCTCGCGAGAGGGCAGGCAGAAGATCGACTGGACCAGGAACAGCCCCGCTCTTCCTATCGAGCTCAGGGTATCGAGCGTGGCGCGGCCCAGCGCCGTGAGATATCGCGTCATGAGAACTGTCCCGCCGGCGCCAGGATGTCATCGAAAAAGTCCGGCGCAGGATAATGGAACGGCACCGGACCGTCGGGCTCGCCATGTACGAACTGCTTCACGTGAGCGTCGTCGTTGACGTCCAGCGTCTGCGGCGTGCCATGCGCCATGACTCGCCCATCGGCGATGATATAGACGTAATCCGCAATCGACAGCGTCTCCTTGATATCGTGAGAGACCACGATAGCCGTCAACCCCAGCGCCAGGTTGACCTTCTTGATCAACTGCACCAATACGCCCATCGAGATCGGGTCCTGCCCCACGAACGGTTCGTCGTAGAGCACCAGGTCCGGATCCAGCGCCACCGCCCGCGCCAGTGCCACACGCCTCGCCATCCCGCCGGACAGCTCCGACGGCATCAGGTGTCTGGCACCACGCAAACCCACCGCCTGGAGCTTCATCAGCACGATGTCGCGGATCATGGCATTCGGGAGTTCGGTATGGATGCGCAACGGAAAGGCGACATTCTCGAAAACGTCGAGATCCGAGAACAGCGCGCCACTCTGAAACAGCATGCCCATTCGGCGACGCAGCTTGAAGAGCGAGCGCCGGGACAGCTTGTGTACGTCTTGGCCGTCGATGAGGATCTGGCCACGATCCGGCGCCAGCTGGCCGCCGATCAGTTTCAACAGCGTCGTCTTGCCGGTCCCGCTGGGCCCCATGATGGCGGTAATCTTGCCGAGCGGAATCTGCAGATCGACACCGCGAAAGATGTCGGTGTTGCCGCGAGAGAAGTGCAGATCCTTGACCTCGACCATAATCGGATCGTCCATGCAGCATCCACCAAGCTAATGAGATCAATTATCGAACATTGTATCCTAACCTTGGCATCAGCGACCAGCAATCACTCTCGGGCGGTGAAAATCACTCGCGCAGGAGGGACGAATCACCGACCGATCAAAGGTATACTGCAGGCGTTTCGGACATGCGACGCCCACTAGCGGTCAGACGGAGTCCGAGGCCATGAACGATTTCTCCGTCTCATTCATCACCACCGGGGAGCCTTTGCCGAGACCATGAGCGACATCGCCGCGCTAGATTTCCGCGCCAGCGCCAGGCGCACGTTGACCTTGGAACAACAAGCCATCGGGGAGCTCGTGGCGAAGCTCGATGACTGCTTCGATGAAGCCTGCAAGCTGCTTCTCGCCTGTCGCGGCCGGTTGATCGTCACCGGAATGGGCAAGTCGGGGCACATCGCACGCAAGCTGGCAGCGACCTTCGCCAGCACCGGCTCGCCCTCTTTCTACGTCCATCCGGGCGAAGCCAGCCACGGCGATCTCGGCATGATCACCGGCGACGATGTCGTCATCGCTCTGTCCAACTCGGGCGAGACCCAGGAAATCACCGACCTGCTTCCGCTGTTCAAACGTCTCGGCGCGCCACTGGTCAGCCTCACCGGGCGACCCGGCTCCACGCTGGCACGCTACAGCGACGTCCATATCGATGTCGGCGTCTCTCGCGAGGCCTGCCCCCACGACCTGGCACCGACCTCCTCCACCACTGCCGCGCTGGCGATGGGAGATGCGCTGGCGCTGGCGCTGCTGGAAGCGCGGGGATTCAGCGCCGAGGACTTCGCGCTGTCGCACCCAGGCGGCACCCTCGGCAAGCGACTGCTGCTGCGCGTCGCGGATCTCATGCACGAAGGTCACCGCCTCCCCAGCGTACCGACCGGCAGCCCATTGCGAGAGGCGCTACTGGAGATGACCCTCAAGGGGATGGGGTTTACCTGCGTCGTCGATGAACGCGGCATGCTGGTCGGTGTCTATACCGATGGCGATTTGCGTCGGACCCTGGACCAGCGCGGCGATTTCGCAATGCTGCGCGTGGACGACGTCATGACCCGCGGCGGCAAGACGGCCTCGCCCGACATGCTGGCGGCGGAGGCCGTGAGGATCATGGAGGATAACCGGATTACCGCACTGGCGGTGGTCGAGAACGGCGCCCCCGTCGGCGCCCTCCACATGCATGACCTGCTGCGAAGCGGCGTCATTTGAGGCCCCGCCCGACGCCGGCTCCACCGAAACTCGAGCCCATTCCAGCCGATGGCGGACATGGGCCCCGATCACCACACTCACCACAAGGAGATAACGTGGCCAAGACAGTCAGATTCCAGTCTCCCTGGTGGCGCCGCCTCGGCCTGCTGGTCCTGCTGCTGGCACTGGGGGGCGGTCTGACCTACCTGGACCAGCGCGGCGAGAACGGCCAGGAGCCCGTCATCGGCAACACGGTCGGCGAGCCCGACTACTATCTCGAGGATGCCAGCATGACGCGCTTCGACGAACGGGGGCGCGCCTATCAGCGACTGGAAACGCCACGCCTGGTGCACACGCCCTCCGACGACATCATCCGCACCGAGGCGCCCCACGGTTACCTGACCGACGACCAGCAACGCCAGTGGCAGGTGACCAGTCAGACGGGGCAACTGAGCCGCAGCGGAGAGCAGTTGACGCTCCAGGGCGACGCCCGTCTGGTTCAGCCGGAGCAGGCGTGGAGCCTGGAAACGCAGACGCTGCACTACGACAACCGCGAGGCCCACGCCTGGAGTGACACGCCCTCCGTGTTGCGCCAGCATAATCAGACCATGCGCGGGGATCGCTTCGATGCCTGGATCAACGAAGATCGTATGCGTTTGACCGACAACGTGCAGGGGCGCCTGCCACAGCAATCTGAGGATCAAGGATCATGAGGCGAGAAATCGGCCAACTCCTGGTGCTGACCGCGCTGGGTTTCACCAGTTTTCCAACCATCGCGCTGGAAAGCGATGCCAGTTCACCGATCGAGATCGCCGCCGATCAACTCGAGCTGGACGACCGTCAGGGTACTGCAGTCTATACGGGTGGCGTCGACCTGCAGCAAGGCAGCATGCACCTCAAGGCCGCACGCGTCGACATCCAGCGCGGCAACAACGGCCAGGTCAGCCTGGTCACCGCCAAGGGCGGCGGCGGCGAGCGCGCCTACCTCGAACAGAAGCCGTCCCCCGACCAGGAGATCGTCAAGGGCTGGGGCGACACCGTGGTCTATCACGCGGCCCAACGACGCGTGGAACTGATCGGTAACGCGGAACTTCATCAGGCCGGCGACACCTTCGATGGTGCCTATGTCGAGTATTATCTCGACTCGCGACGCGTCCAGGCCCGCTCCGCCCAGAACAGCGACGGGAACGGCGACGGCCGCGTCCGCATGACCCTCACGCCGCGTGACTCGTCCCAGTAACGCTCAAACCCTGACCCGGCACGGCCTCGAGCCGCCGCGTGGGGCGTGATCGCCGACACCATACCCGGCGCGCAGCCACAAGGATCGTATTCATGAAAACGCTAACGGCCGCCAACCTTGCTAAGAGCTACAAGGGACGCCGAGTCGTCCACGACTTCAGCCTGACGCTGCGGCAAGGCAGCATCGTCGGCCTGCTGGGGCCGAATGGCGCAGGCAAGACCACCTCCTTCTACATGATCGTCGGCCTGGTCAAGTCCGATGCCGGCAGCGTCCATATCGACGACATGGATCTCAGCCGCGCCCCGATGCACGACCGGGCGCGAGCCGGCATCGGCTATCTGCCGCAGGAAGCCTCGATCTTCCGCAAGCTGAGCGTTGCCGACAACATCATGGCCATCCTCGAGACGCGCAAGGACCTGGATCGTGCCGGGCGACGCGAGCGGCTGGAACAGCTGCTCGGCGACTTCCACGTCGATCATATTCGCGACAACCTGGGCATGAGCCTGTCCGGCGGCGAGCGGCGGCGGGTCGAGATCGCCCGCGCCCTGGCCACCGAGCCGGCCTTCGTGCTGCTCGACGAACCGTTCGCCGGTGTCGACCCCATTTCGGTCGGTGACATCAAGAGCATCATCCGCCAGCTGCGCGACCGCGAGATCGGCGTCCTGATCACCGATCACAACGTGCGCGAGACGCTCGACATCTGCGATAATGCCTACATTGTCGGCGACGGCCAGATCATCGCCGAGGGCCGGCCCCAGGCCATTCTCGAAAACCAGCGCGTCCGCGAGGTCTATCTTGGCCACGAGTTCCGCCTGTAGTCGCCTCTCCCTCGTCATGCCATCGGCAGCCATACCTGGCATCCGCGTCGATGGCATGTTTCTTGCATGAAACGTTGCATCTCGTCACCGCAGCCAGTAACGTAAGCCTTCCACCGTTGATTGTGACGATCGTTTCTCCATGTCCATGAAGCCCTCGCTGCAACTCAGGGTCGGCACGCAGTTGACCATGACGCCTCAGCTCCAGCAGGCCATTCAACTGCTCCAGCTGTCGACGCTCGACCTCCGCCAGGAAATCCAGCAGGCGCTCGAATCCAATCCCATGCTGGAGATGGAAGAGCCCTACTCGGAGCAGGAAACTCAGGACGCCACGGAAGACGAGTGGGCCAGTGACATTCCCGATGAACTGGCCCTCGACAGCGACTGGAGCGATACCTACCAGGACGCCCATGCCAGCTCGTCGGGTAGCGCCAGCGAAGAAGCGCCGGATTTCGACCGCAACGCAGCCGTGACCACCCTCCAGGATTATCTGCTCTGGCAACTGGCCATGGGAGATTTCGACGAGCGCGAGCGCGCGCTCGGGGAGTGCCTGATCGACGCCGTCAACGACGACGGCTACCTGGTGGGCTCGCTGGACGAGCTGGCGACGAGTCTGCGCGAGCAGCGCAGAGAGAGCGTCAGCATGGCCGATCTCGAGCACATGCTCATGCGCCTGCAGCAGTTCGATCCGACCGGCGTCGGCGCTCGCAATCTGCGCGAATGCCTGCTGCTTCAACTCGGCACACTGGACGACGACACGCCGCTGCTACCCCAGGCCAAGCGCCTGGTGCGCCAGTTTCTCGAGGCGCTGGCCGGCAACGACCGGCGACTGCTCAAGCGTCGCCTGCGTCTCGAGGAGAACGAACTCGACAGCGTCATCGCCCTGATCCGGACGCTGGAGCCGCGCCCGGGGCAGCGCTTCGATACCAGTCGTGACGATTACGTGGTTCCCGATCTGGTTGCCACGCCCTCTCGCGATGGCTGGCGCATCGAGCTCAATGCCGAAACCCTGCCGCGCCTGCGCATTCAGCCCGACTACGCCGCCCTGATCAAGCGGGCGGACAAGAGCGATGACAACACCTTCCTGCGCCAGCACCTGCAGGAAGCCCGCTGGCTGATCAAGAGCCTCTCCAGTCGAAACGATACCCTGCTCAAGGTGGGTCGAGAGATCATGTCGCGCCAGATCGGGTTTCTCGAGCGCGGCGAAGAGGCGATGAAACCCCTGATCCTGGCCGATATCGCCCGCAGCGTCGACATGCATGAATCGACGATCTCCCGCGTCACGACCCAGAAGTACATTCACACGCCACGCGGCGTATTCGAGCTGAAATATTTTTTCTCGAGCCAGGTCGGCGGCCAGGGCGGCGAAGGTGATAGCTATTCGAGTACCGCCATCCGCGCTCGCATCAAGAAATTCATTGGCGACGAATCCCCTCGCAAGCCGCTGTCGGACAGCAAACTGGTCGAATTGCTGGCCCAGTCCGATATCAGCGTGGCCAGACGCACCGTGGCCAAATATCGCGAAGCCATGGGCATTCCGTCCTCCAGCGAGCGCAAGCGTCTGGCCTGATACAGGGCTCCGAAACCAGTCAAGACTCGCCATTCCGAATCAGATCGATCACGATGCCTTTGCAGTCCCCTGAAAAGGGTTACAATCAGAAGTGCCATCTGCCGCAACAGGAGTGTGTCATGCAAGTGAACGTTACCGGCCACCATGTCGAGCTGACCGACGCCCTCCGGGACTACGTCGGAGAGAAACTCGTTCGTTTGGAGCGTCACTACGACAACATCACCAATGTCCAGGTCACCCTGAGTGTCGAGAAGGAACGCCAGCAGGCAGCCTGTACCCTGCACGCAGCAGGCGGCGATCTACACGCCGAAGCCAGCGACACCGACATGTATGCCGCCATCGATTCACTGGCCGACAAACTCGACCGCCAACTGGTCAAACACAAAGAGAAGGCACAAGCCCGCGCCCAAGGCGCAGGCGCCCGCTGACGCCTGATGATGACACTGGAAAGCATTCTGCCCCCCGAGCGAACTCTGTTCGAGGTCACGGGGGGCAGCAAAAAACGTCTGCTGGAATTCTTCAGCACCTTCATCGCCCAGAATACACCCAGTCTGGATAGCCATGAGGTCTTCAGCCGCCTGATCGGTCGCGAGCGACTGGGTAGCACGGGGATCGGCAACGGCGTTGCCATCCCCCATGCCCGCAGTCCGCATTGCAAAGGGCCGATCGCGGGATTCATGCGCCTGGAAGACGCCATCGACTTCGATGCCATCGACGGCGAGCCGGTGGATCTGGTTTTCGTGCTGCTGGTGCCGGAAGAGGCGGATGATGCGCATCTGTCGCTGCTGGCGGAAGTTGCCGGCATCATGAATCAGAGCAGCGTTCGGCAGCAGTTGCGTCAGGCCGACTCGCAGCGGGCGTTGCATGACGCGCTCGTCGATGCCATCCGCCATCACCGTGACAGCGACGACGGATAAGCGATGCAACTCGTCATCATCAGCGGCCGCTCGGGCTCGGGGAAATCGATCGCGCTGCAGGCGCTCGAGGATCTTGGCTACTATGCCATCGACAACCTCCCGGCCAACCTGCTGGCACCGCTGATCGACGAGCTACGCAGCGCGCCACCCTCCCGCCCCAACGTGGCGGTCAGCATCGACGCACGCAACCTGCCCGAATCGCTGGAGCGTTTCCCCATCCTGCTGGAGGCGGTACGCAAGCGCGGCATCGATACTCAGGTCGTCTATCTCACCGCCGACGCCAAGATCCTGCTCGAGCGCTACTCGGCCACTCGCCGCCGTCACCCGCTGACCCGCGGCAATGACATGACCCTGGCCGAGGCCATCGATCACGAGCAAAGCTATCTCGCGCCGATTCGCCGCGTGGCCGACCTGGTCATCGATACCCAAGGGCTCTCGGTGCACGATCTCCGGGCCCGGATCGGCGAGCAGGTGGCCAAGCATACCGGTGGCCGCCTGACCCTGACCTTCGAGTCGTTCGGCTTCAAACGGGGCGTGCCGCTGGACGCCGACATGGTGTTCGACGCCCGCTGCCTGCCCAACCCGTTCTGGGACCCCGGGCTGCGCGCCTACGACGGCAGGGATGCCTCGATCATCGAGTTCCTGGAGTCTTACCCCGATGTCCATGCCCTGGCGGAGGATATCCATGGCTGGCTCGATCGCTGGTTGCCATCCTACCTGGCCAGTCATCGCAGCTACCTGACGGTTGCCATCGGCTGTACCGGCGGCCAACACCGCTCGGTCTATCTGATCGAGCGGCTGGCACGCCATTTTCACCACGACGACGCCGATATCCGACTGCGCCATCGTGAGCTGGGTATTCATACCGCTCTCTCGAGCGACTCAGCAGCGCAGCCATCGGCACCAACAGGAAACGCAGGATCCCCAGAGCGCGATGCCGACACGTGAACTTCGTCTGACCAACCGCCGCGGGCTGCATGCCCGTGCCGCCACCAAGCTGGTGCAGTGCTGCCAACCCTTCGACGTACGCGTCGCGATCTATCACGGTAACCGCCAGGCAGATGCCGCCAACATCATGTCGCTGCTGATGCTCGCCGCCCCTTGTGGCACCGAGCTGGTCGTCGTTACCGAAGGCGAAGACGAGGACATCGCCATGGACGCTATCATCGGGCTGTTCGACGCTCGTTTTCACGAGGACGAGTAACCCGCCTCATTTATGAACAGCGTTTTCCATCCTCGTCATGCGCCTCGACGATGGTAGAATGCTCACCCTATCGCCAGTCGTTCAAGGATGACCGTTCAGGATGAGCAACAATCCCGAAAAACTGCAGCCACGGCTGGCCAAGCTCAACCAAGCCCTCGAGAGCGGCGCGCTGGATCAGGCGCGGCGCATGCTCAATCGCGGCTTGGCGCCGGTGGATGTCGCCCACCTGCTCGAATCGACGCCGCCCAAGGAGCGCGAGATCCTGTGGGGCTTGCTGGACCCCGAGCTACACGGCGACGTGCTGCAGTATCTGGGCGATGACGTCCAGCTCGAATTCCTCAACCGCATGGATGCGGAAGAGCTGCTGACAGCGACCGAAGGGCTCGACGTCGACGACCTCGCCGACCTGCTTCAGCAGCTACCCAATACCGTCATTCAGGAAGTCCTCCAGTCCATGGAGGCGCAGGAACGCCAACGCGTCGAAGCGGTGCTCTCCTATCCGGAAGACACCGCCGGCGGCCTGATGAACCCGGATGCGATCACCATCCGCCCGGATATCACGCTGGACGTCGTTCTCCGCTACCTGCGTCGCCACGAGCGCCTGCCGGATGCCACCGACACCCTGCTGGTGGTCACGCGCCGCGATGAGCTGATCGGGATCCTGTCGATCAACCGCCTGCTGGTATCGGATGTCTCGGTCCTGGTTCGCGAAGTGATGCAGACCGACTTCCACGCCATTCAGGCGACCGCCTCGGATAGTGACGTGGCGACGCTATTCCAGAAGCACGACTTGATTTCGGCACCAGTCGTCGGTATCGACGGCAAGTTGCTCGGCCGCATCACCATCGACGACGTGGTCGATGTCATCCGGGAGGATGCCGAGCACCAGGTCATGAGCATGGCCGGTCTCGACGAGGACGAAGACACCTTCGCCCCCGCGCTGAGGACGAGCCGCCGCCGTGCGGTATGGCTCGGCATCAACCTGGTCGCGGCGACGATCGTCTCCATCGCCATCGGTTTCTTCGAGGACACCATCCAGCAGATCGCCGCGCTGGCCGTGTTGATGCCGATCGTTTCCAGCATGGGCGGTATCGCCGGCTCCCAGACGCTGACTGTCCTGATTCGCGGTATCGCGCTGGGCCACGTCTCGGGCGCCAATGTCCGTTGGCTGCTGATTCGCGAACTGCTCGTCGGCATGACCAACGGACTGATCTGGGCCGTCGTCGTGGGCGCGATGTCGGTGTTCCGCTTCGATGACATTCGGCTCGGCGAGATCATCGCCATGGCGATGGTCATCAACCTGACCGTCGCCACGTTCGCAGGCACCCTGATCCCGGTGATGCTGAAAAAGTTCAAGATCGATCCGGCACTGTCCGGCGGCGTGCTGTTGACGACCATCACCGACGTGGTCGGCTTCGTCGCCTTCCTCGGATTGGCGACGGCGTTCTATCTGTAACGACACCGTGGCAACGTATCCCCAAGACACGAGCGCCGGTCAGGCAAGGAGCAGCAGATGAACTTCCATACCCGCAAGTGGATCAAGCCCGAGGATCTCAACCCCAACGGGTCACTCTTCGGTGGCAGCCTGTTGCGCTGGATCGACGAGGAGGCGGCCATCTACGCCATCATTCAGCTGGGCAACGCCCAGGTGGTGACGAAATACATCTCCGAGATCAACTTCGTCTCCAGTGCCCGGCAGGGCGACATCATCGAGCTGGGCATCACCGCCACCCGTTTCGGCACCAGCTCCATTACCCTGGAGTGCCACGTCCGCAACAAGATAACCCGCAAGAGCATCCTGACGATCGACAGGATGATTTTCGTGAATCTCGGCGAGGACGGCGCTCCCGCCCCGCATGGCCGCACCGAGATCACCTATGTCAAGGATCGCTTCGACGCCTGAAGCCGCGAGCCGCGAAAATCATGCCGCTAAGAAAAAACCAGCGACGAACGTCGCTGGTTTTTT
>NZ_PZJL01000008.1:46918-100378 GCF_003206585.1 Salinicola sp. CR57 | reverse complement strand
GCCCGTAGCCCGTAGCTCAGATCCGATAGACGCTCTTGGTCATCACCTTCGACATCAGCCGCATGCCCCATTTCACCGGTAGCGGGAAGCGACTGCCGCCGGACTCCAGCGCCCAGCGTTCGTGCTGCGCCTCGTCGATGCGCATCTGCTCGAGCACCGCCCGCGAGCGCTTGTCATCGATCGGCAGCTTGCGCAGATGGGCCTCGAGATGCCGCCCCACCTGCTCTTCCGTGGCGGCGACGAATCCCAGACTGAGCCGGTCGCCGATCGCCCCGGCGACCGCGCCCAATCCGAACGAAGCCGCGTAGAACGCCGGATTGAGATAGCTGGTACGGCTGTCGAGCTCCTGCAGCCGCTGATCGCACCAGGCCAGATGATCGATCTCCTCCGCGGCCGCCTCTTCCATGCGCTCGCGGGTTTCGGTCAGCTTGGCCGTCAGCCCCTGGCCCTGGTAGAGCGCCTGGGCACAGACCTCACCGGTGTGGTTGATCCGCATCAGCCCCGCCACGTGATGGCGCTGCTCGTCGTCGAGCGCGCCAGCCGGCTGGACGTTGGCCGGCGACGGCCGGCTAGGCTGGGCCGCCCTGGGCACCAGCGTGCGCAGCACCGTATCGAACTGGTGGATCAGGTTGTCGGCGCGGGAAATCTTGCGAGTCATCGGAACCTCCTTGTTGACGCCACTCGGACGAGCAGACCGGTTGTCAGCCTGGCGGCCACTGCATGCGACGCCCGCCCAGCAAGTGCATATGGATATGATAGACCGATTGCCCGCCCGCCTCGTTGCAGTTCATCACCACGCGATAGCCCTCCTCGGCGAACCCGAGCTCCTTGGCCAGCTTGGCGGCGGTGTACTGCAGTCGGCCGATCAGGGCCAGATCGCCCTCCTCGATGTCATTCAAGGTGGCGATGGGCTTCTTGGGAATGATCAGGATGTGCGTGGGTGCCTTCGGGTCGATATCGTTGAAGGCGAGCACCTCGTCATCCTCGTAGACGATATCCGCCGGTATCTCGCGATCGATGATCTTGCTGAAGAGTGTCGGTTCCATGATAGCTCCTGATGTCGGCGTGAGGGATCGGTCGGCGGCCAGGCTCAGCGGAAGCGACGCTGGGCCAGCAGTTGGCGCACCTGGGGCGCAAGGATCAGGTCCATCGCCAGCGACAGGCGCGCCCCCGGGACGACCAGCGTATTGGGTCGGCTCATGAAGGCATCATGGATCATGGTGACCAGGTAGGGGAAGTCGACGGCCGCCGGATCCCGGAACCGGATGACCACGAACGATTCGCCATCGTTGGGCACGTCCTGCAGCTCGAAGGGATTCGAGGTATCGACCGTCGGCACGCGCTGGAAATTGATGTGCGTGCGCGACAGCTGGGGCTGGATGTAGCGCACGTAGTCGTGCATGCGCCCCAGGATGGTGTCGATGACCGCCTCCTGGGAGTAGCCGCGCAGCTTGGTATCGCGGTCGATCTTCTGCAGCCATTCGAGATTGATCGTAGGTGCCACCCCGATCAGCATGTCGACGTGCCTGGCGATGTCGACCTCATGGGTCACCAGGCCACCGTGCAGCCCCTCGTAGAGCATCAGGTCCGTGCCGCTGGGGATCGGCTGCCAGTCGGTGAAGGTCCCGACCTGCCAGCCCGCCTCGATCATGCGCTTGTCCTCGGCATGAATGTAGTGGCGATAGGTGCCCTTGCCGTTCTCGCCGTACTCCTGGAACAGCGCATCGAGACGGTCGAGCAGGTTGGCATTGACCGAGAAGTGGGAGAGCTCCGCCTTGCGTTCCGGCTCGACCTGCAGGATCTGCGCCAGTTCCGCCCGCGAGTAGCGATGGAAGGCGTCACCGTCGATGAACGCGGCATGTACGTCCTCGCGAGCGAACATCCGCTCGAAAGTACGCTTGACCGTGGTAGTCCCCGCGCCGGAGGAACCTGTCACCGCAATGATCGGAAATTCACGCGACATGCAGAACCTCGTCATTCAGCATGCTCGACCGGCTAGCGCAGAGACCCGCCACAATGCCGCGGCGACTCGCGCGTTCGAGTCGCTCTCCGATCGTTGATCGATGCCTCACTTGCTGCATGGCGGATTTTCCTTGTTGCTAGAGCGACCGTTTTTTCACGACGGCTGACGCTCTCGGGCGATGGCGCGATAAGCGATATCGCGCCGGTACTCGGCGCCGGGCCAGCGCACCACGTCGAGACCGGCGTAAGCCTGTGCCGCCGCGGCGCCGACCGTCTCGCCGAGAGCGGTAACACATAGCACGCGCCCACCGCTGGTGACGACGCGACCATCGTCGCTCATGCGGGTACCGGCGTGGAAGACCTTGCAGCCGGCCGCGTCAGCCGCCTCGAGCCCGGTGATCTCGTCACCCTTGCGGTAGCTGCCGGGATACCCCTCCGCCGCCAGCACCACGCCGACAGCGGCGCGCGAATCCCACTCGCACTCGACCTGATCGAGCTGGCGCGCGAGCGCCGCCTGGCACAGTGCCACCAAGTCGCTTTTCAAGCGCATCAGGATCGGCTGGGTTTCCGGGTCGCCGAAGCGGCAGTTGTACTCGATCACCTTGGGGGCGCCTTCGGCGTCGATCATCAGGCCGGCATAGAGAAAACCGGTGTAGGGATGCCCCTCGCTGGCCATGCCACGGACGGTGGGCAGAATCACCTCGTCCATGATGCGCCGGTAGACGCTTTCGGTGACCACGGGGGCCGGCGAGTAGGCACCCATGCCGCCAGTGTTGGGGCCGGTGTCGCCATCGCCCGCCCGCTTGTGGTCCTGGCTGGTGGCCATCGGCAGCACGTGCTCGCCGTCGACCATGACGATGAAGCTCGCTTCCTCGCCGTCGAGAAACTCCTCGATCACGACCCGCGCCCCGGCGTCACCAAAGGCGTTGTCCTCGAGCATGTCGCGAATCGCCGCTTCGGCTTCGGCTTCGGTCATCGCCACGACCACGCCCTTGCCCGCCGCCAGGCCATCGGCCTTGATCACGATCGGTGCGCCCATCTGCTCGAGATAGGCCAGGGCGGGCGTGACGTCGCTGAAGGTTTGATAGTCGGCGGAAGGGATCGCATGGCGCGCCAGGAAGTCCTTGGTGAACGCCTTGGAGCCCTCGAGCTGGGCGGCGCCCTCGCTCGGGCCGAAGATCGCCAGTCCGGCCGCCTGGAAAGCGTCGACGACGCCGGCGACGAGAGGGGCTTCCGGACCGACGATCGTCAACTCGACGGCGTTGTCGCGGGCGAAGGCGATCAGCGCCTCGCTCTCCATGACGTCGATGGCCACGTTGGTCAGACCGGGCTCCCGCGCGGTGCCGGCATTCCCCGGCGCCACGAACACCGTCTCGACCTGCGGCGATTGCGCCACTTTCCATGCCAGCGCATGTTCGCGCCCGCCCCCGCCAATGATCAGAACCTTCATCGCTAGCCTTCTTCTGGAACTGTGACTGAATGCATGGGCGCATTATGTCAGAAAGGCCAGGCGCTCGCCGCTGTGTTCAGGCCCCCCGGCTTCAGGCAGAATGATCGCCCTGCCCGATTCTCCGTCACGATGCGCCGACCCGCTACCTCATGAACCTGATTCTGCTGCAGCCCGACGAGTGGCTGGACGACACTCACGCCACCGTCCGTGATCCGCGCCGCCTGCGCCACCTCGTCGACGTCCACCGCGCCGCACCCGGCGACAGCCTGACCGTTGGCGCCCTGGATGGCCTGATGGGCCGCGGGGAACTGCTCGCGTTGAGCGACAGCGAAGCGCGGTTCCGGGTTACCCTCGAACGCGAGCCACCGGCGCCACTGCCGGTCCATCTGCTGCTGGCACTGCCCCGCCCGCGGATGCTGGCGAGGACGCTGGAGCACGTCTCGGCGCTCGGGGTCAAACGCGTGAGCTTGATGCATACCCGGCGTGTCGAGAAGAGCTACTGGCAATCCCCCGAACTGAAGCCGGAGAAGATCCGCCAGCACTTGCTGCTCGGGCTGGAACAGGCGCGCGATACCCGGCTGCCGGAGATCACGCTGGAGACTCGGTTCAAGCCGTTCGTGGAAGATCGACTGCCAGCTCTGCTCGAGGGCCGGCGTGGGCTGCTGGCGCACCCCGGACTGGCCCAGGCCTGCCCTCGCGCCATCACCGAGCCGACGCTGCTGGCGATCGGCCCGGAGGGCGGCTTCGTCGATTACGAGGTCGAAAAGTTCCTCGAGCTGGGCTTCGAGGGGATTCATCTGGGAGAGCGCATTCTGCGCGTGGAAACCGCCGTCACCGCGCTGCTCGCGCGACTCTTCTGAGGCGGCGATCCATCCCGTCGGATAGCCGTGCCAACGGCAGCGGCGAGCGGCATCAACCCGCCGATGCCCGGACCTTCGGTGAATATCGACTCAGCCAGCTTGCGGGGTCGCGAATCAGCTCGATACCGAGAAATCGGGCCGCGGTGACGCCGAGATTATCGAGCAGGCGAGCGCTCTCTTCGTCCAGCGCCGGGAAGAAGGTGCCGCCACGGGAGTCGTGCAACCAGCACAGCACGGGGACCCGGGCGCGGCCGGCGGGAACCGCCAGCTTGAGCCGCCGATAGAGATCCGCCACGTCGAGCCTTGTCGTATCCACCCACAGCAACCAACCGACCGGAGACATCCCCGCTTCGTGCTCTCCCAGCGCCAGCCAGGTTCTGCCTTCCGGGGCGGGCAGCGTGGCCAGTGCCCGCCCCAGCGCATCGTCCCCCGGCTCGCCTAATACCCGCAGGGGGACCGCAGCGGGGCTCAGCCGGGCGCGCAAGCCGGCCGCCTGGTCGCTCACGCCGCCACGGCCACATCGGCAGACGTGACCACTCCCGCCCGCGCCAGCGCGGCATGCGCGCTCAGCGTATCCATGAGCGCCTCCAGCAGCGCCTTGGGACGCCGTCCACAGCGACGCTGGGCAATCCCCGACAAGCTGGCCCGGACATCCATCGCCCAGGCCTGCTCCTCTTCGCTCAGCCGTAGCGCCAGCGCTGCCAGCATCGCGGCCAGGTGCCAGCGCTGCTCGCTGTCGTGGGTCACCAGGCCGCGATCGACCAGAATCCGATCCGCCTGCCGCGTCATGCCGGGCAGGGCATCGCCGGCAAGTGCCGATGGCAGCCGCGAGGCGGCATCGAACCCGGCTTGTGCCGTGCCGAGCCAGTAACGGCTCGCCAACCGGCGGCCGTCGTCACGATCGCGGACTTCGCCATGCCAGGCCACGACCGGCAGCGCGTGAGTATCCTGGCGACGCTGGCTGAGGCTCGTCTCCAGTCGTGTCACATGAAGGTCCGCCGCGCGGCCCTGATGGCGCACCGGCCATTTGCCCACCTTCTCGCCCAGCGCCATCGCCTGGGATAACGCCAGCCATTCGCCAGCGAGACGCAAGCGGCGACTTCCCGTGACCGATGCCAGCCAGCCCTGCCCCTGGCTATCGAGATCCTCGAGCTCGGCGACATTCGGCAGCTGCGCGAACAGATGCCAGCCGACGCCGAGCGGCCGCGCCCACTCCAGCTGACCGCGCTGGCCGGCCGGCAGCCGGTGGCGCGGCCAGGCCAGCGGCTGCGGCATGCCGTGATGATCCAGCGAGATCAGCGGCATCGCCCGGTCGCCACCGCTGACATTGCCACTCTTGGACCAGTACAGCGCATGGGCACTCCGGCTGGAGGCCACCAGCCGCTGCTGAGTCATGTCGTCCATGAGTCGCGCAAAATCGCCGGCGGCGGCCCCGACGCGATTGGCGCGATGCCAGACCTGTTCGAGCAACGCCATGCCCAGGTTGTGCTGCCTCAAGGTAGCGAGTGTCGTCTCCAGTGCCCCGCCCTGACGCAGCACGCCGCGGGAGAGCGCCTGCTGGCGGGCCCGCGGCAGTGGCAGCGCCTCCGTTTCCCGAAGCTCGTCGAAGGGCGACTCGCCCGCCAGCGACAGCGCTTCGGCGAGCAGCACATCGGCCTCCACCCGCTCGAGATCCTCCGGCACGCGTTGACCGCGAGAGACGTAACAGAGCTTGAGACGATGCCGCATGACCACATCGAGCACGCTGCCCAGTCGCGCCGCCTCGTCGAGCTTGGTCAGGATGCAGCCCCACAGCGGCGCCCCGGCATCCAGCGACGCCTGCTGCCAGGCTTCGATGACCTGCGCCAGGGTATCGCCGTGGCTGGCGGCGTTGAGCACGAGTACGCGCCTTGCCGGCGCGGGCCCCTCGGCCAGGCGAGAGATCTCCCCCACCAGCCGCTGGTCGCGCTGACTCATGCCGACGGTATCGATCACCGTCAGCTTTTTCCCTGCGCTGCGTGACAGCAGGGCGCGACGCGGCTGTGTCAGTCTGGCGACCAGCTCCCCCAGGTCGCCATCCTCCTCGAGCGCGTGGACCTCGGTTCCGAGTAGCCTGGCGTAGATTCGCAACTGCTCCGCGGCGCCGATGCGGTAGCTGTCCGTGGTCACCAAGGCCACGTCCTTGGGTCCGTGGCGCATCACGTAGCGAGAGGCCAGCTTGGCCGTGGTGGTGGTCTTGCCGACGCCGGTGGGGCCGACCAGCGCGAACACCCCGCCCTCGGCGAACAGCGCGTCCTCGTCCTCCAGCCAGGCCAGCCGCGAGCGCAGCTGGCGCAGCAGCCAGGCTTCCACGAGAGGAGATTCAGGCGTCTCCTCGTGCAACTCCTCCGGCGGGTCCTGGAGAATGTCATCGGCCAGCGATGCGCTGAACCCCGCCTGCACCAGGCGTCGGCGCAACGAGGCCGTGAGCGATGGAGAATCGGTCCGCGGGGATGAGGCGTTGTCGCGCAGCAGCGCGCGCACGTCATCCAGCAACCGGCGGTTGAGCGCCTCGAGCGTCTCCACCGTGGGCGTGGCGGCAGGCTCCGGCACGGCGGTCGCCGCGGGACTCACCTGCGACTCGAGACCGGCCAGCGCCTGCTCATGGGCCTGCTCCGGCATGGCGATGATCTCGACACCCCCTTCGACCGCACGGTTGGAGAGGATCAGCACCTGATCCCCCAGTGCCGACCTCACCTGACGCATGGCCTCGCGGCTGTTACTGGCTATGAAACGTTGGACGCCCATGACTTCCTCGATGGTTCGGGGCAGTCCGCCAGAAGTCGCCGACCGCCACTGAAGATTCGCGGTCACAGTCTGCCAGCCGCCGGACACCGGGCATGGCCGGGAATGGCGGTCAAATCGGTGCCAATTCCGAGGCTGGGCGATATCGAGATAACGCGCGAGCGCGATCCATCGGGGATGGCCGCGAGCGAGCGCGCGACGCGGAAAGAGCCCCCGCCGCGCGCCGAGGTGGGGTCAGCCGCTGGTCAGGCGCTGGATCAGAGATTGCGTCGGATAGCCGTCGGGGACCACGCCGATGCTGCGCTGGTAGGCGCGCAGGCCGGCGCGGGTGTTGGGACCGACCAGACCATCCGGCGTGCCTACATCGAAGCCGTGGGCGTTGAGCCCCTGCTGCATGCGACGGATGCGATCACGCGAGAGCGCCGGTTCGTCCCGCGGCCATTCACCTTGGATCCCCGGGCGTCCGGCCAGCCGGTCCGACAGTGTGGCGACGGCCAGCGCGTAACTGGTCGAGGCGTTGTAGCGCATGATCACGCGAAAGTTGGGCCCGACCAGAAACGCTGGCCCCTGGGCGCCCGCGGGGGCGATAACCGAGGCCTGATCGAAGTTCGGCAGCGGCTGGCCGTCGAGGCGCTCCACCCCCTGGGCCTGCCATGCCTGACTCGGGTGACGCACCGACAGCTCGGTCTGGGAGTAATCGAAGCCCTCCGGCAACGTGACCTCGACGCCCCAGGGTTGCCCGCGCTGCCAACCGGATGCATCCAGGTAATTGGCCGTCGATGCCATCACGTCGGGAATGCTGCCCCAGATATCCCGACGGCCATCACCGTCCTCGTCGACCGCGTAGGCCAGGAAGCTGCTCGGGATGAATTGGGTATGTCCCATCGCCCCCGCCCAGGAGCCTCGCATGTGATCCCGGTCGATATCGCCATTCTGCAGTATCTTGAGGGCCGCCATCAGTTCACCCCGCGCAAACGACTGACGTCGTCCGTCGAAACCCAGCGTCGAGAGCGCATCGATGGTCTCGAAGTCGCCGAAGTTGCTGCCGTAGTTGCTCTCGATCCCCCAGATGGCAACGATAATTTCCCCAGGGACGCCGTATTGCCGGTTGACCTCATCCACCGTGGCCCGGTTGGCGGCAAGGCGCTCACGACCATTGGAGACGCGCGACGCCGAGACGGCGCTGTCGAGATAGCTCCAGATCTGGCGGGTGAACTCGGGCTGGGAGCGGTCGTACTCGAGAATGCGGGGCTGGTAACTGGCCCGATCGAACGCCTCGGCCAGCGTCGCCTGATCGATCCCCTCGGCGGCCGCCCGCTGCCGGAACTGGTCGACCCAGGCGTCGAATCCAGCCGGGTCCTGCACGACCCCGGCATCCGCGGCGGCACCGGAACCGTCGTCGGCCTCCTCGGTCGCCGTCCGGGAGTCGGACGGGCTTGACGTGGTCTTCTGGGGAGCGCTGGAGGCGATTGTTTCGCTGGCGCGACCTTTCGACGCAGTATGGGTATCGGCGACGCTCTGGCACCCCAGCAGCGCCAGCGAGAGGCAGAGCGAGAGTGCGGCGGGAGCCTTGACCGGTAGTGGACGCTTCACGGAGACATATCCTTATGCTGAAGTGGTTCCAAATGACGCTGGACGCCGATGCGGTTGCGCTGGCGGATTGCACCGCAGTGTAGCGTATCCCGTCGCCCGGGGAAGTGACCCGCGGCGGATGACATCGTGCCCTGCGCGAGGGCCGGAAAGCGGCGCCGGCCCCCGGCGTTTCGCGCCTTCGCCGGGGCCAGATTGGAGGTTCCAGGTTACCCACGCCGGGGCAGCCACCATCCATCGCCCCCTATGGCTAGGTGTATATCGGCGTGGTAAAGTCGGACCAACGCCACCATTCGGTTTCCATAATTTACTAATATTTTCAATAATTTCGCGCTCAGCGAACCATGACCAGGCGTTTCCTGAAGGGAGGAGAGACACCATGCCGGGCCACATGCCTAGCCAGCTTTCGCTGACATGCGCGACCTGTCGTATTGGTGCCCCGACTCGTATCGGTGCCCAGACACCGCCATCCATCGCTGGCACGATCACACCTGGTGGCCGGACTCCTGCCTGGATGCTGGCACCCCGCGGCGTCCGTCGTCCTTATCTGACCGATCCGCCCCAGCGACTCTGACCTGGCGACCGGTACGCCATGAGACCATGGATACCGCCATTGCCGCTTGTCCGCAGTGGGCCACCCGCCCCGTCTCGCGCGGAGAAGGACATCATCGCCCTCGACTTCGACCATCCCCAAGACGCACGCCTCGTGCGACTGGCAACATCGCTTACACTAAGGCGAGCTAGGGGCGCGGATCGATTGCGACGGGCGAGAAACGAAGCTCGAGCGGACCGGCTGCCACCATGAGGCAGATCGAGAAACGGGCCTCCCTGATCCAAGAATAGAGCGACAACTTCATGTCACTGCCGCTGATCGTTCTGCTGCCGCTTCTGGGCAGCCTCATACCCTTGCTGAGCAGTAACCGGCAACGCAATCTCAATGCCTGGTCCACCGCCCTGCTTCCCGCGATCGCGCTGGGCATCGTGATCGCCCATGCTCCGGGCGTGATTGCGGGTGAGGTGTACCACTCCAGCATGAGCTGGGTGCCGCAGCTGGGCCTCGACCTGGCCTTCCGTCTCGACGGCCTCTCGCTGCTGTTCCTGCTGTTGATTCTGGGCATCGGCCTGCTGATCATTCTCTACTCGCGCTACTACCTGTCGCCCGAGGACAGCATGCCGCGCTTCTACGCCTACCTGATGCTGTTCATGACCTCCATGATCGGCATCGTGATGGCCGACAACCTGTTGCTGCTGTGGGTGTTCTGGGAACTGACCAGCCTGTCGTCGTTCTTGCTGATCGGCTACTGGTATCGACAGAGCGAGGCACGTCGCGGCGCGCGCATGGCCCTGGCGGTCACCGGCATGGGCGGGTTGGCGATGCTGGCCGGCTTCCTGCTGATCGGCCATATCGTCGGTACCTTCGACCTGCAGACGGTGCTCGACAGCCGCGAGCTGATCCAGGCCGACCCGCGCTATCTGCCGGCGCTGCTGCTGGTACTGCTCGGCGCGTTCACCAAATCGGCGCAGTTCCCTTTCCACTTCTGGCTTCCCCATGCGATGGCCGCACCGACGCCGGTTTCGGCGTTCCTGCACTCCGCCACCATGGTCAAGGCCGGCGTGTTCCTGCTCGCCCGCCTGCACCCGGCGCTGGCCGGCTCCCAGCTGTGGCTCTACATCGTCACCCTCACCGGGCTGGTGACGATGATCTACGCCGCCTACTTCGCGCTGCTCAAGTACGACCTCAAGGGCGTGCTGGCGTTCTCCACCGTGAGTCACCTGGGACTGATCACCATGCTGTTCGGGCTGGACAGCAAGCTGGCCGTGGTGGCGGGGCTCTTCCACATCATCAATCACGCGATGTTCAAGGCGGCGCTGTTCATGTCCTCCGGGATCATCGATCACGAGACCGGCACGCGGGACATCCGCAAGCTGAGCGGGTTGCGCCACAGCATGCCGATGACGGCGGCGCTGTCGGGCCTGGCCGCGGCCTCCATGGCGGGGGTGCCGCTGCTCAACGGTTTCATCTCCAAGGAGATGATGCTGACCGAGACACTGGAGAGCAGCCTGCTGGGCGGCCTGGCCTGGCTGATCCCGGTGCTGGCGACGCTCGGCAGCATACTGTCGGTGGCCTATTCGCTGCGCCTGATCCGGAATGTCTTCTTCGGCCCGGAAGCGAAGGAGCTGCCCAAGGCGCCGCATGAAGCGCCGTTTCCGATGCGCCTGCCCATGCTGCTGCTGGTCGGTCTGTGCGTCGTCATCGGGCTGATACCCGCAGTGATCGTGTCGGGAGTGCTGGATGCCGCCGCCCGGGCCACGATCCTGGCGCCGAGGCCGGAGCTTCATCTGTCGATCTGGCACGGCTTCAACCTGCCACTGCTGATGAGCGCCATCGCGCTGGCCGGCGGGGTCGGCATCTACGCCGTGCGCCGCAATCTGTTCAGCTTCCAGCGCCAATTCCCGCAGCGCAACGCACTGATGATCTTCGAGCACAGCGTGCGCCGCCTGCTGCACTGGACCCAGATCGCCATCGACCGGCTCGAGAACGGCTCGCTGCAGCGCTACATGCTATGGCTGATCGTGGCGGTGCTGTTCCTCACCGGCAGCGGACTGCTGGACCTGGACCAGTTGCAGGGCTCGCGCCAGCCGCAGCCGCTCGACGGCCTGCTGCTCGCCGGCGCTGGCATCACGATCCTGGCGGGCCTGGGTACCGCCGTGCTCCACCGCCGCCGGCTGGTCTCGCTGATGATGCTGTCGGTCGTCGGACTGATGGTGTCGCTGGCGTTCGCCCGCTTCTCCGCCCCCGATCTCGCGCTGACGCAGCTGGCGGTCGAAGTGGTGACCGTGATCCTGCTGATGCTGGCTCTGTTCTTCCTGCCCCAGCGCACGCCCAAGGAGTCCACCGGCGCACGCGTGGTGAGGGACGTGCTGCTGGCGGCCGGTTTCGGTGGCGTGGTGGCGAGCCTCAACTACGCCCTGCTGACAAGGCCGCTGGACAGCATCTCCGGCTTCTTCCTCGACAACAGCGTCAGCGGCGGTGGCGGGCACAACGTGGTCAACGTCATCCTGGTCGACTTCCGCGGATTCGATACCCTGGGCGAGATCACCGTGCTCTGCATCGCCGCCATCGGCATCTACAAGCTGCTCAATCGCCTGCGCCTGTTCATGCCATCGAGCGACAGCGAAGGCCGCCCCTGGTCCAAGGACCTGCACCCGATGCTGCTGGCCACGGTGTCACAGACCCTGCTGCCGCTGGCGCTGCTGGTATCGGTATTCATCTTCCTGCGGGGTCACAACGAACCCGGCGGCGGCTTCATCGCCGGCCTGGTGACGGCGGTCGCACTGATTCTCCTCTACATCGCCCGTGGCGTGGACTGGGCCCAGCAGCGCCTCTCCTTCCAGTACCAGCCCATCGCCGTGACGGGCGTCGCCATCGCCACCCTGACCGGCCTCGGCAGCTGGCTGTTCGGCCACAACTTCCTGACCTCCGCCTTCGGCCATTTCTCGATTCCGTTTATCGGCGAGATCGAGCTGGCCACGGCGATGCTGTTCGATCTCGGGGTCTACCTGACGGTCGTGGGCGCCACGCTGATGATTCTGGCCAACCTGGGCAAACTGACCACGCGACACCGGCCCAGCAAAGAGAACGAAAGGGAGACCGTCTGATGGAAGCGCTCTACGCCACCGTAACCGGTTTCCTGGCCGCCAGTGGTCTCTACCTGGCGTTGCGGGGCCGCACCTTTCCCGTGGTCGTGGGACTGACCCTGCTCTCCTATGCGGTCAACCTGTTCCTGTTCTCCACCGGCGGGCTCACCACCAACGGGGCGGCGGTCATTCGCGAAGGCGTCACCCACTACGCCGACCCACTCCCCCAGGCCCTGGTCCTGACCGCCATCGTGATCGGCTTTGCCATGACCGCATTCTCGGTGATCCTGGCGATGCGCGTGCGCGGCGACCAGGGTAGCGACCAGGTCAACGACCAGCGCGGCGAAGAGCCGAAGGAGGAGAAGTCATGATGCATCACCTGATCGTGCTTCCGGTCCTCCTGCCGCTGCTGAGCGGACTGCTGATGCTGGTCAAACGAGACTCGATCGTGCTGCCTCGACGGGCGATCGCCTTGGCCAGCACGGCGGCACTG
The DNA here is from genome assembly GCF_003206585.1 of Salinicola sp. CR57. NCBI lineage: Bacteria > Pseudomonadati > Pseudomonadota > Gammaproteobacteria > Oceanospirillales > Halomonadaceae > Salinicola > Salinicola sp. CR57. Next base: position 87,621 of record NZ_PZJL01000008.1, on the reverse strand, counting down.
CTGGTGATCAGCGTCGTGCTGGTGATCCAGAGCGATAGCGGAGAGATCACCTACTACGCGCTGGGCGACTGGCAGCCACCTTTCGGCATCGTGCTGGTGCTCGATCGACTCTCGGCGCTGATGGTCTGCCTGACAGCCTTCCTGGCCCTGGGCAGCGTCGCTTATGCCTGCGCCGGCGACGACCGCAAGGGCAGCAACTTCCACGGCCTGTTCCAGCTGCAGTTGATGGGGATCAACGGTGCTTTCCTGACCGGCGACATGTTCAATCTGTTCGTATTCTTCGAAGTGTTGCTGATCGCCTCCTACTCGCTGCTGATGCATGGCGGTGGCAAGGATCGCACCCAGGCCGGCTTCCACTACGTGGCGCTGAACCTGGCCGGCTCGGCGATGTTCCTGATCGCGCTCGGCGTGCTCTACGGCACCACCGGCACGCTCAACATGGCGGACATGTCGCAGAAGGTCGCTGCGCTCGATCCCGACCGGCTCGGTCTGATCAAGGCGGGCGCGTTCCTGCTGCTGGTGGTATTCGGTCTCAAGGCCGCGATCCTGCCGCTCTATTTCTGGCTGCCGCGCGCCTACAGCAGCGCGCCGGCGCCGGTAGCGGCCCTGTTCGCGATCATGACCAAGGTGGGCATCTACGCAATCCTGAGGGTCTACACGCTGATCTTCGGCGGCGGGGCCGGTGAGCTGGCCAATTTCGTTCAACCCTGGCTGTGGTGGTTCGCCTTGGCGACACTCGCCCTCGGCGGCCTTGGCGTGCTGTCGGCCCGCGACCTGCGCAACCAGGTGGCCTATCTGATCCTGATTTCGGTCGGCACCCTGCTGGTCGGGGTCAGCATGAATCGTGAGGCGCCCCTCGCGGCCGTGCTCTACTACATGATCCATACCACCCTGGTCAGCGGCGGCCTGTTCCTGCTGGCCGATGCGATCGGCGAGCAGCGCGGCAAGGCTGGCGCGCGGATCGTTCCCGGCCGCGGCGTGACCCAACCGGCCCTGCTGGGACTGTTCTACTTCGTCGGTGCGGTCACGGTGATCGGCCTGCCGCCGCTGTCAGGCGCCATCGGCAAGGCGCTGCTGCTGAATGCCGCGTTGCCGAGCGAGCAACCCTGGCTGTGGTCGCTGCTGTTGCTGTCGAGCCTGGCCGGACTCGTCGCCATGGCGCGTAGCGGCTCGACCGTGTTCTGGAAGGCGGGGCGCGGTGACAGCGACGGCCCCAGATTGAAGCCGGCGATGCTGGCGGGACTGATCCTGCTGCTCGGCGCGTCACCGGCACTGTCGATTCTCGCCGGCCCGGTCACGCGGTTCACCGATGCCAGCGCCACTCAACTGCTCGATCACGACGCCTATGCCGAGGCAGTCCTGTCTGGCAACGTCGCCGGAGGTGACTCATGATTCCTCCCACTCGCTGGCTGCCAATGCCGGTGTTATCGCTACTGCTGCTGGTGGTGTGGCTGTTGCTGCAGGAGAGCGTCGCGCTGGGGCAGTGGCTCCTCGGCGGCGTGCTGGCGATTCTGATCCCGGTGGTCTGCCGACCTTTCTGGGAGCGCCAGCCGACCATCAAGCGCCCTCTGAAACTGCTGGGCTACTTCTTCCGCGTACTGGGCGATATCGTGACCGCCAACATCCAGGTCTCGAAGTTGATTCTCGACCCCCGGGGCCGGATGCGACCGGCCTTCGTCGAGTACCCGCTCACGCTGAAGGAGAATTTTCCGATCACCATCCTGGCCAGCACCATCACCATGACGCCGGGAACCGTCTCCGCCCACCTGCGGCTCGACGGCAGGACGCTGCTCATCCACGCGCTGGACGTGGCGGACACCAAGGCGTTGATCGACGAAATTCACCAGCGCTACGAGCGCCCCCTGCTGGAGATCTTCGAATCATGATCGACATGGCCCTGTGGATCGCGCTGGCGTTGTTCTGCGCCGCCATCGTACTCAACTTCTATCGCGCCGTGGTCGGACCGAGTCTGCCGGATCGCGTGCTGGCGGTGGACACCATGTACATGAACTCGATCGCACTGATCGTACTGTTCGGTATCTGGGTCAACAACAAGGACTACTTCGAGGCGGCACTGCTGATCGCGATGCTGGGCTTCGTCAGCACCATCGCCATCTGCAAGTACCTGCTGCGCGGCGACATCATCGAATAGGAGGCGTGACGATGCTGGATACGATTATCGAGGGCGCGGTCGCCTTCATGCTCATTGCCGGTGGCGCATTCGCCTTCATCGGCTCGCTGGGTCTGACGCATCTCAAGGATTTCTACATGCGTCTCCACGGCCCTTCCAAGACGACGACACTGGGTGTCGGCTTCACCCTGATCGGCTCGCTGATCTACTTCAGCCGGGAAGACGGGCCGGTCATCCAGGAACTGCTGATCACCATCTTCGCCTTTATCACCGCACCGGTATCGGCCCACATGCTGGCCAAGAGCGCACTGCACCACAAACTGAAGCCGGATCCCCGCACCCGCGGCAATCCGGTGGAGCTGGAGAGCGACAAGCCCAGACACACCATCGAGGAAGCCCCCCAGGGCAACTCACCGCTGCCCTAGGAGCGCCGCCGGCATTACCAGCCGGCGGTGTGCTGCTCGACCAGATGGGTCAGCAGGGTGACGTGCTCCGGACGTTCATTGAGCGCCGGGATGTACCGATATCGTCCGCCCCCGGCCTGCTGGAAGTAGTGACGGTTCTCGGCATCGATCTCTTCCAGGGTCTCCAGACAGTCGGCCGCAAAGGCCGGGCTGATGACATCGACGCACTCGGTCTTGTCCGCGCCCCAGGCCTTGAGCGTCTCGTCAGTGTAGGGCTTGAGCCACTCCTCGCGGCCGAACCGCGACTGATAACTCTGAAACCACTCCCCTTCACCGAGTCCCAGCTCCTCGGCCAATAGCCGACTGGTCGTCTCGCAGTGCCTGGCATAGGGATCGCCGTTGTCGACGTAGCGCCTGGGAATGCCGTGATAGGACATCAACAGCCGCCCCCGGTCGCCATTGGCCTCCCAGTGCTGGCGGACGCTGGCCGCCAGCGCCGCGATATAGTCCGGGTGGTCGTGATAGTCGCGCACGAAGCGCAGCTCCGGCAGGTGCGGACAGGGTTCCAGCGCCTTGGCCAGGCGCTGGAATACCGCGCCGGTCGTGGTACGCGAAAACTGGGGATAGAGCGGCACCACCAGGATGCGCCCGACGCCGGCTTCACGCAGCTTGAGCCCGGCCTCCTCCATGCTCGGCTTGCCGTAGGTCATCGCCAGCTCCACCGGGATGGACTCACCGCTGCGGATAGCCAGCGACTCCCTCAGCGCGCGCTGCTGGCGCCGTCCGATCGCCAGCAGCGGTGACCCCTCCTCCTGCCAGACCGAGGCATAGGCCTTGGCGACCTTGGGCGGGCGAATTCGCAGGATGACGCCGTGCAGAATCGGCCACCACAGCCAGCGTGGCGCATCAATGACCCGGGGGTCGCCGAGGAACTCCCCGAGATATTCCCTCACGGCCTTGGCCGTGGGCGCCTCGGGCGTTCCCAGATTGACCAGCAACACTCCGTAACGGGCCGCCATAGCACCACTCCTTTCCCTGCCATCTTTTGATGAAATTCTACCAACGTCGCTTGTACTTACCCGATCATCTTATACGATCAATACAATGTGTATAATTTATGGATAACTTAATGTCGCGTCCGCTGATCCTGATTCTGGGTGATCAGTTGTGCGAGGAGCTGGAGCCCCTCGCCAACGCCCCCGCCGATGCCGTCGTCGCTCTCTGCGAGGTCAAGGCGGAAGGGGAATACGTCCCTCACCACCCCCAGAAGATCGTGTTGATATTGTCGGCGATGCGTCACTTCGCCGATACCCTGCGCGACAAAGGGTATCAGGTCCACTACAGCCGGCTCGACGACGACGACAACCACCAGGATCTGCTACAGGAAGCCGAGCGACTCGCCGACGCCTATGGCTGCGACGAAATCCGGGTGACACATCCCGGCGAATGGCGGCTGCTGGAGCGTATCCAGCGTCGGGGCACGCGCTGGCGACTGTACGACGATACCCGCTTCTACTGCTCCATCGCCGAGTTCGGCGAATGGCTGGAGGGGCGCAGACGCTTTCGGATGGAAGATTTCTACCGCCAGATGCGCAAGCGGACCGGATTGCTGATGGAGGAGGACGAACCGGCCGGCGGTCAGTGGAACTTCGATCACGACAACCGGCGACCCGTCGACGAAGGCCTCCAGTTCCCTGAGCCGCCACGTCATCGTCGGGACGCTATCACCCGCGAGGTCCAGGCGCTGGTCGAAGCGCAGTTCGGCGACCATTTCGGCACCCTGGATGGCTTCAACTGGGCGGTGACGCGACGCCAGGCACTAGGCGACCTGCGCCATTTCGTCGCCCACGCGCTACCGGACTTCGGCACCTACCAGGACGCCATCAGCGACGCGGACCCGTGGCTGTTTCACTCGCGACTCTCGGCGTCGCTGAACATCGGTCTGCTCTCGCCCCGAGAGGTCTGCGATGCCGCCGTGGAGGCCTGGCGGCGCGAGGAGGCACCCATCAACGCCGTGGAGGGTTTCGTGCGCCAGATCCTGGGCTGGCGTGAGTACGTCCGCGGCATCTATTGGCAACGCATGCCGCACTACAAGCGCGAGAACCGGCTCGACGCACGGCGTGGGCTGCCCGATTTCTACTGGACCGCCGACACGGATCTGCGCTGCGTCCGGCGCGCCCTGGAGATGACCCGCGATAACGCCTATGCCCACCATATCCAGCGCCTGATGATCACCGGCAACTTCGCGCTGCTTTGCGGGGTCGCCCCGGCAGCGCTCTGCGACTGGTATCTGGCGGTCTACGTCGACGCCTTCGAATGGGTCGAGCTGCCCAACACGCTGGGCATGACCCTCTACGCCGACGGGGGCTATCTCGGCTCCAAGCCCTACTGCGCGTCGGGAAAGTACATCGACCGCATGTCGGACCACTGCCGCCAGTGCCGCTACGACGTCAAGCAGGTCACCGGCGAGGGCGCTTGCCCCTTCAACAGCTTGTACTGGCACTTTCTGGAGCGGCATCGCGAGCGTCTACGGGGCAACCACCGCATGAAACTGATCTACGGAAGCTGGGATCGGATGCAGGAAGAAAAGCGAGCGGCCATCCTCGACCAGGCAGAGCGATTCCTGCGTTCGATCCACTTCGAGGCGCCCTACGGCCAAGGTGATCACGCAGAAGGCTATCGGCGGCACTGACGACGGCAGGTCCACTTAGCCTGGCAGCCCGGCATCGGTGTAAACGAGAGAAGAGAGAAGAGAGAAGAGAGAAGAGAGAAGAGAGAAGAGAGAAGAGAGAAGAGAGAAGAGAAACAGTATTCCCTCCAGACCATGGCAAGTCACTACAGGACTCGCCGAAGGGAAATCAGGTTGGTGAATGGAAAATAGGTCGGATTGGAGTCCTGGAGACCGTCGACCCGGGATCAGAAAACCAGAGGCATCCGCGACAGCAGCGGATCGTGATAGTGGGACTCGTGGCCGACGATCTCGTCGTTGGCAACCTGCTGGACCAGATAGGCGCGGTGGATGCCGGCCTGTTTCAGTTCGCCGTAGACATCGTCGAGAGCGCGAAACAGCATCGGCTTGCCGCGCCGGGTCAAGGCCTGCGTGGTACCGTCTTCCGGCTCCAGCATGACCTGATAGTAGCGGCTGCCGGCATGGGCGATGACGCGGATCTCGAAGTTCTCGTGATGTCGTTGATAGTGCGCTAGCTCCTTGAGTTCCATGGTTCCCTCCTGTGGGTCGTTGATGGAATCGTGTTCTGAATCGGGAGACGCTCCTTGCCATCCCGTCGCGACACCCTGACACTCGGATGTGACAAAACTGTGACCAGGGCCTGTTCACAAGCTACGCCGCGAGTCGCGTGGAGGGTGTGAACAGATCCTAAGACGCCAAGACACGCCGATCGTTCACCCCCGGAGATCTGCCGAACGGCGGTCCAGCGTCACCACGATTCGACCGTTGGCGGCACGCTTGGCCGCCGGCTTGAAGTGGCTCCAGAGATCGCCGAAGCTATCGACCCTGGCCTCGGCACCGACGCGAAGCGCAATGATCGACAGCCGGACCAGCGGGAAAAAACGCCATTGATCGTAGCGATCCCTGGCATGAAAGCCACCTTCCGCTCTGGCGTCGGCGGGCACCAGCGCGTGGCTCTCCATGCTGAAGCGGCGTTGTATGCCGGCAAGCCGACGGTGGAGATCCTTCCCGTCATTCAGCAGCAGTATGAAATCGTCACCGCCAAGATGGCCCAGAAAGTCCTCCCGCCCCAGCTCGCTTCTCACCAGGCTCGCCAGCGCGAGAATCACTCGATCCCCCAGGGCGTAACCAAACCGGTCATTGAAGGGCTTGAAGTTGTCCAGATCCAGATAGCAGGCGACGAAACCCCGGGCCTGGCGTTGATAGTGTTCCAACGCCAACCTGATGGGGCGGTTGCCTGGCAGTTGGGTCAACGGATTGGCCTGGCGCGCCAACTGGACCTGCTGCTCGGTGAACAGTTGCAGCAGGTTGATGACGTGCCCCATACCCAGATAGCGGCCACCGTCGGTGATGACGAAATCCTCGTCGCGGGATGCCTCCTCGCGCCCAGTCACCTTGCGCGAGACCCGCTCCAGAGGCTCGTGGGCCTCCACGCAGAGCGCCTGGGTCCGCATCACCTTGGTGACCGGCTGACGGCCGTGAAGATCGAAGCCGAAGCGTTTGCCGAGCAGCGCCATCAGTTGCTGGCGCCCCAGGATGCCGATCGGTCGACTCCGGCCATCGACGACCGCCAATGCGTTGGCATGGGGCAGACGGCTGAATCGCTCGGACGCCTCCGCCACGCAGAGACCGGCGTCCAGCGCGGGCAGCGGCACACTGAGGCGCCGGATCTCTGTCGCGGCAGTGGGCGGGCGATGGTTGGCAGCCAGTGACACCAGTCGGGCTTCGAGAGCCTCGCGTACCCGGTGGGGAGCGGCATCGGGGCGCGCGAACAACCACCCCTGGCAATAATCCGCCCCCAGCTCGAGCAGGGTATCCAGCTCCCCCTCTCGCTCCACGCCCTCCGCGATGACACGGCTATCCATGCTGTGCGCAATATCGATGATGGAGCGAACGAACCGGCGCTTGACGGGGTTCTCGTCGAGGCGACTGACGAAGTGGCGATCCAGCTTGACGTAGTCGGGATTGAGCTGGGACCAGAGTCGCAGACCGGCGTAGCCGTCTCCCAGGTCGTCCAGCGCGATGGAGAACCCCATCGACTGATAATGGCGGGCAGCCTCGGCCATCAGCTCGCAATCGATCCCCGGCGACTGTTCGGTGATCTCGATGACGATGCGGTCGGGCGAGAGACCGTGCTGGTGAAGAAGCGCCAGCGTCTGGCCGCCGAGATCTTCAGGGTCGATCAGGACTTCCGGACTGGCGTTGAGGAACAGAAGCTCGCCGAGGCCGGTATCCACCCAACGCTTGATCGCCCGCTCCCGGCATCCGCGCTCCAGCGCGGTAAGCAGGCCGCGCTCGCGGGCCGCCCGGAACATCGGGATCGGATTGGCGTAGGGCGAGTCCCGTGGACCGCGAGACAACGCCTCGTACGCCAGAATATGTCCGGTCGTGACGGCAACGATCGGCTGGAAATGAACGCTCAGATCACGACGGGCGACGATCTCGTCGAGAGAAGGGCTGCCGAGGGAAGCGGAGGGTGGGTTCATGAACGCCATGAAAGCGGAACATCATGACACCGTCATGACACATAAAGTTACAATCCCGCATCGTCATGGCAGCGACTACTGATAAGCGGAAGGATCGATCGCCTTGCCCAGAGAGTTGCGGTCGATCCACCTGCCCGCCTTCGCCTCCTTGTAGCGAAACACCACGCGGTCACCGATGGCAACCGGCAGTTCGGCATCTTCCGTCTGATAACTATAGAGTTCGCCATCGACCGTGAGCCAATGGCGGTAGAGATCGGGCATGCCCAGCCACTCCTTGAAAGGGCCTTCACGCTCCAGCTTTTCCAACTGGCCACGCACCTCGATCTTGGGAACCCGCTGACGACGCCCCCGCTGAAATCCACCTGCCATGATTCGACTCCTTGATATCTTTCCAAAACACCGGCAACGCCGGCTTCTTCACTATCCGTCGACTTACTCGTAGTGCTGACCGTAGCTATCCGGCGCCAGATCCTCGAATCGCGTGTACTTGCCGATGAAAGCCATGTGGACGGTACCGATAGGACCGTTACGCTGCTTGCCGATGATCAGTTCGGCCAACCCCTTGTTATCGGGGTTATCGCTATTGTAGACCTCGTCACGGTAGACGAAGGCGATGACGTCGGCGTCCTGCTCGATGGCGCCCGACTCGCGCAGGTCCGACATCACCGGGCGCTTGTTGGGCCGCTGCTCCAGCGAGCGGTTGAGCTGAGAGAGCGAAACCACCGGGCAGTTGAACTCCTTGGCCACGCCCTTCAGCGAGCGCGATATCTCCGAAATCTCGGCGGTACGGTTCTCGGACAGCCCCGGTACCTGCATCAGCTGTAGATAGTCGATCATCACCAGCCCGACATTGCCATGCTCGCGGGCGATGCGACGCACCCGCGACCGCAGCTCGTTGGGCGACAGCGCCGGCGTATCGTCGATGAACAGTTGTCGATCCTTGAGTAGATTGACCGCCGAGGTCAGGCGCGGCCAATCCTCGTCCTCGAGCTGGCCGGTACGCACCCGCGTCTGGTCGATTCGCCCCAGCGAAGAGAGCATACGCAGCATCAGCGATTCCGCCGGCATCTCCATCGAGAACACGATGACCGGCTTGTCGCTGGAAACCACCGCGTGCTCGACCAGATTCATGGCGAAGGTGGTCTTGCCCATGGAGGGGCGGCCCGCGATGATCACCAGGTCCGAGGGTTGCAGACCCGAGGTCATGTCGTCGAGATCGCGAAAACCGGTCGAGATCCCGGTCATCTGCCCCTTCATGTTGAACAGCTCGTCGATCCGGTCCACCGCCTTGGTCAGCAGGTCGCTCATGCCGATCGGCCCACCGAACTTGGGTCGCGACTCGCTGATCTGGAACACCAGGCGCTCGGCCTCGTTGACCAGCTCGTCCGGCGGCCGCCCTTCCGGCGAGTAGGCACTGTCGGCGATCTGACGCGAGGCCTGGATCAGCTTCCGCAGTGTCGCCCGCTCACGGACGATATCGGCGTAGGCGCGAATGTTGCTGGCCGACGGCGTATTGCGGGCCAGTTCCGCCAGGTAGGCGAGCCCCCCCACACTCTCGAGCTGATCGCGGCGCTCCAGCGCTTCCGACAGCGTGACGACATCGAGTGGATGCGCGCTCTCGGCCAGTTCCGCCATCGCATTGAATGCCAGGCGATGCTCGTGACGATAGAAGTCGTCCGCGACCAACCGCTCCGACACCGTATCCCAGCTGCTGTTGTCGAGCATCAACCCGCCCAGCACCGACTGCTCCGCTTCGAGCGAGTGGGGCGGCATCTTCAGCTGGGCGGTTTCGTGATCACTGTCGACGCGTTGATTCATGCTTGGCGTTCATCCCGTGTCGCGCGCAGAACACGCTGCAAAAGTCTGGCGCTCATTCTACCCAGTCGGCAGCCACCATCGCCACGCCTCCCGGCCATGAAAAAGGCACGCAGGGCGTGAGCCCTGCGTGCCTTCGGCCAGACGTCTCGGCGACGACGACAGTCGAGATTTACTCGGCCACCACCACCACACGGACGCTGGAAGTGACTTCGGCATGCAGCTGCAGCGCGATGTCGTATTCGCCGGTCTGGCGAAGCGGGCCTTCCGGCATGCGCACTTCGCTCTTGGCGACTTCGATGCCAGCCTGAGCCATGGCTTCGGCCAGATCGCGCGGGCCGATGGAGCCGAACAGCTTGCCTTCATCGCCCGCTTTCGCGACCAGAGACAGTTCGATTTCGGCGAGCTGTGCCGCGCGAGTCTCGGCCTGGGCCTTGCGCTCTGCAGCCTGGGCTTCGAGCTCGGCGCGCTGCGCTTCGAACGCTTCGACATTGTCTTTGGTTGCCGGCACGGCCAAGCCGTAGGGAACCAGGTAATTACGGCCGTATCCGGGCTTGACGGTGACCTTGTCACCCAGGTCGCCCAGCTTGCCGATGTTATCGAGCAGAATGACTTCCATTCTCGTGAACCTCTCGTCAATCACTGCGTGTCAGTCGACCGCGAAAATCCGCGAAGGTATCTACCAACGCCAACAGCAGTACAATCAGAATCGTGGGCCAGGTGGTCAACAGCAAGGCATAAAAGCCTACCAGCCAGAACCCGCTCATTCCCTTCAAACCGATAAACCCATGAACCAGTGCCACGCCGGCGACCAGCAGCGGAACCCAGGCCAGCAGACTGGCGGCGGGAACGGCCAGCACCATGCCCAGCGCCATCAAACCCACCAGCAACAGGAGCTGCTTGCGCGATAGCTTCAGTGAATGAAACTCCTCGCGAAACCCTCCGGGGTTATATAGCCCCGCCTGCCAACTGCGGGCCAGCGCCAGGCAGGCGATTCCGGCGAGCAGCACGACCAGGCCGGTTGCCCCGCCGATCACCAGTGTCGCCATCAGCTCGGTATCGACGCCCTGCGCCGATAGCTGGTCGAGCATGCTGGCAACCTCCGACGAACTCTGCCGCAGTTCCGCCAGCAATGGCGCTGTCCCTCCGGCCGGCACGAAGATGCCAAGCTGGACAAGAACCATGCAGACCACGCTGCCGACGATGAGCGCTTCAGACCAGCGCATGCGTGAACGCAGCACCGTCGCCATCAACGTCACCAGCAGAATGCTGGCCAGCGGAACCGAATCGCCCTGCATCCACCACCAACCGGCGGGGAGGGCTGCGGCCAGCAATACCGGCGCCGCCGTGGTCATGCCCCGGCGCAAGGTAACCAACCCGGCAACGGCGGCGCTGAACCAGAACAGCCACGGCACCAGCGCTGTCAGTGCGGCCGCCGCTATCGCTTGTGGCGTACCGCGCATGATCCAACGTGCCAGTGCCAGCATGATGCCTCGCTATGGATTACCGATCGTGGACTACCGGATCAGGGTTTACTGGTGGCTGTCGGAGTACGGCAGCAGCGCCAGGTAACGCGCCCGCTTGATCGCGGTAGACAGTTGACGCTGGTAGCGCGCCTGAGTACCGGTAATACGGCTCGGGACGATCTTGCCAGTTTCGGTGACGTAGGCTTTCAGCGTATCGATGTCTTTGTAATCGATGTACTTCACGCCTTCGGCAGTGAAGCGGCAGAACTTACGGCGACGGAAAAAACGTGCCATGAGAGTCTCTCCTTAGCGAAATCGAATCAGTTGGTTTCGGCGGTGGTTTCGGAACGCTCGGGGCGCTCTGAACGCTCACGATCGCCACGCTCGGAGGGCTTGTCGTCACGGCGACGGCTCTTCTCTTCAGCCGGCTTCATCATCGGCGAGGCTTCGGTAACGGCCTCTTTGTTGCGCACGATCATGCTGCGGATGATGGCATCGTTGAAACGGAAGATGTTCTCGATCTCGTCGAGGGTCTCGCCGCTGCACTCGATGTTCATCAGCACGTAGTGTGCCTTGTGGATCTTGTTGATCGGGTAGGCCAGGTGGCGACGGCCCCAATCCTCGAGACGATGCACGGTACCGCCGTTCTCGGTCACGAGGCTGGTGTAGCGCTCGACCATGGCCGGAACCTGCTCGCTCTGGTCCGGATGGACCATAAACACGATTTCATAATGACGCATGTTAGCTCCTTGCGGTTTGGCAGCTTCCGCGCGGCGACGCTCCTGAAGAGATGGCCACCACGAGAAGCAAGGAGTCGATATCGGGTGAACGGCGTCATGCCCCGCTCACGATCCCGGATATTCAGACCAATTGGCGATTCGCCCGGACAGGTCCGAGCGGGAGTCGCGCTCCATGAGCATAGCCTGCCCACAGAACCGCGCAATTGTAGAGACCAAGCCCTGCCAGCGCAAGTTTAACCGGCAATAACCCCGGCCCGCTGGCGCACCGCCTCGAACAGACAGATGCCGGTGGCGACCGAGACATTGAGACTGGAGACACCGCCCTGCATCGGCAGCTTGACCAGCCCATCGCAGGCCTCGCGAGTCAGACGGCGCATGCCCTTGCCCTCGGCACCCATCACCAGGGCACAGGGCACGGTGAAATCGGCATCGTACAGGAGCGAGTCCGCCTCGCCGGCGGTACCGGTGATCCAGACCCCATGCTGCTTGAGCTTCTCCATGCAGCGGGCGAGATTGGTGACCTGAAACACCGGCACCAGTTCCGCCGCCCCGCACGCCACCTTGCGCACCGTCGCGTTGAGCGGCGCCGACTTGTCCTTGGGTACGATCACGCCATTGACCCCGGCAGCGTCGGCGCTACGCAGGCAGGCTCCCAGATTATGGGGATCGGTGACGCCATCCAGAATCAGCAGCAACGGCGGCCGGCTGGCCTGCCACTGCTCGAGCCGCCACCACAGGGTCGTTTCGTTCTCGGCGATCAACGGCTCGCAGAAACCGATCACGCCCTGGTGTGATGCCTGGTGGGAGACGCCGTCGAGCGCCTCGCGCGCCATTCGTCTCAACTCGCAACCCGCCGCGTGGGCCTGCTGCAGGAGAGTCTCCAGGCGTTGCTCGGCATGACCTTGCTGAACCCAAAGCACTTTCGGCGGCTGGCCGCGTTCGAATAGCGCGCGAACGGCGTGAACGCCATAGACGGGTTCCAGCCCGTCCGGCATGCGAGGCAGTTCGCACGGCTTCGCAGAGGTGCGGCGATTCGCAGGACGACTCATCTCGGCTGGCACCTGCTGGACGACTGGCCGGTGGCCGCCGTCATCGTTTGCCACCGCGCTGACGCGGGCCGCGGGAACGGCGCTTGCCGCTTTCTTCACTGCCCTCCGCTGCCCCCTGGCGCTCGCGCTTGCCCGGGCGGCTCTTGCGTGAAGAGGACTTCTTGGCGGGCGCGCCAGCGGCGGGGGCGTCGCCACCGGGCTTCTGGCCACGCGGCGTGCGGCGGTGACGCGGCGCCGCGTCGGCCAGATCGAAATCGATCTTGCGGTCGTCGAGGTCGACGCGGGCGACACGCACGGTGACGCCATCTCCCAGACGATAGGCGACCCCGCTGCGCTCGCCCTTGAGACGGTGCTTTTCCGCTTCGTAGTGATAGTAGTCGGAAGGCAGCGACGTCACGTGCACCAGCCCTTCCACGTAAACGTCGTCGAGCCGCACGAAGATCCCGAACTGGGTGACCGAGGCGATGGTGCCCTCGTAGACCTCGCCGACCTTGTCGGAGAGGAACTCGCACTTCAGCCAGTCGGTGACATCCCGCGTCGCCTCGTCGGCGCGACGCTCGGTCATCGAGCAGTGCTCGCCCAGCTCGACCATCTGTTCGAAGGTGTACGGGCACCAGATCGAGGGCTTCTCGACCGGCGCCCCCTCCGCCCGCTGCACGGTCTGGGTCTGACGCGGGCCGCGAATGACCGACCGGATCGCACGATGCACCAGCAGGTCGGGATAGCGGCGGATCGGCGACGTGAAATGCGCATACGCCTGGTAAGCGAGACCGAAATGCCCGTCGTTCTGCGGCGAGTAGACCGCCTGGCTCATCGAGCGCAGCATGACGGTCTGGATGATGTCGAAGTCGGGACGCCCCTGAATCACCTCCCGCAGCGCCTGGTAGTCCTTGGGCGTCGGTTCTTCACCGCCGCCCAGGGTCAGCCCCAGCTCACCCAGGAACACGCGCAGGTTCTCGAGCCGTTCGGGGGCCGGCGACTGGTGGACGCGATAGAGCGCGGGCAGGTCATGCTTGTCGAGGAAGCGCGCCGTGGCCACGTTGGCCGCCAGCATGCACTCCTCGATCAGCTTGTGGGCGTCGTTGCGCGTACGCGGCACGATCTTCTCGATCTTGCGCTCGTCGTTGAAGACGATCTGCGTCTCCGTGGTCTCGAAATCGATGGCGCCACGCACTTCGCGTGCCTGGCGCAGCACCTTGTAGAGCGCGTGCAGGTTTTCCAGCGACGGCACCAGTTCGTGGTAGCGCTCGCGAAGTGCCGCGCCCTCGTCGCTGTCGGGCTCCTCCAGCATCGCGCCGACCTGGTTGTAGGTCAGCCGGGCGTGAGACTGGATCACCGCCTCGTAGAACTTGTAGCGACTGATGGTGCCGTTCTGGGAGATGTTCATCTCGCAGACCATGGTCAGGCGGTCGACGTGCGGGTTGAGGGAGCAGAGCCCGTTGGAGAGCAGCTCCGGCAGCATCGGTACGACCTGGCCGGGAAAGTAGACGGAGTTGCCGCGGATGTAGGCCTCGTTATCGAGGGCACTGCCGCCGCGAACGTAGTGGGAGACGTCGGCAATCGCCACGACCAGCTTCCAGCTCCCGGACTTGGTCTTCCAGGCGCAGACGGCATCGTCGAAATCCTTGGCGTCCTCACCGTCGATGGTCACCAGCGGCATCTCGCGGAGGTCGATTCGCGCCGTCTTGTCCTCCTCCTTCACCTCGGCGGACATGCCGGCGATCTGCTCGTCCACTTCCGGCGGAAACTCCGCGGGAATATCGTGGGAGCGAATCGCGATGTCGATCTCGAGCCCGGGATCCATCCGCTCTCCCAGAACCTCCACCACTTCACCCACCGGCTGCTTGCGGGTCTCCGGCTGCTGGGTGATGTGGACGGAGACGATCTGGCCGTCCTTCGCGCCACCGCTGACGCTATGGGGGATGATCACTTCCTGGCTGATCCGCGAATTCTCCGGGATCAGCACCGCGAATTCGGAGCTGTTCTGACGGAACACACCGACCAGCGTCTGGGTGTTGCGGGCCAGCACCTCGGCGATGGTGCCCTCGGCGCGACCTCGGCGATCCTTGCCGCTGACGCGAGCCAGTACCACGTCGCCATCGAACACACGGCGCATCTGGCGCGGCGGCAGCACCAGGTCGGGCTTGACGCCATCGTGACGAATCAGGAAGCCCATGCCGTCACGGTGACCCTGAACACGCCCCTTGATCAGATCGAGCTTGTCGATCAGGGCATAGGCGCCTCTGCGATCCTTGAGGATCTGGCCGTCGCGCTCCATCGCCGCCAGCCTGCGGCGCACGGCTTCCAGCTGGTTGTCGTCTTCGAGCCCCAGCATGGCACTCATGTCTTCATGAGTGATCGGCTTGCCGTAGCTCTCCAGCCGTGCCAGCAGATACTCGCGACTGGGCACGGGGTTGTCATATTTTTCCGTTTCACGAGCCGCGTGCGGATCGTCATCCAACGTCCAATGAGTCATGCAACCATCGTCCTTGCGTTGAGCCTGCTGGGCCTAGGCGGTAGAGAGAATTCACGCGGCGGGCGGCCTGAGCCGTTCAATCTTTTTGGATTCATTCTCCAAGTATAGCGTTCACGCCTGTTCGACCCAACCATGCGCTGCCAAACGGCCAAGGCCGTGGTCGATTGCCGGGTATGGGAATCGCTCAGTGGACCGTTCGGGCGGAAGCCCAAGCGTCATTACCGGACGCTTGCATTCGGATGCAAAATCGGTATTATGCATCGCGCCTTGGCCCAGATGGCGGAATTGGTAGACGCGCTAGCTTCAGGTGCTAGTGTCCTTACGGACGTGGAGGTTCAAGTCCTCTTCTGGGCACCATCGCCTTCGACGATGGTCATTTAGAATGTACAAGGCCGGTTTGGCCCGGATGGCGGAATTGGTAGACGCGCTAGCTTCAGGTGCTAGTATCCTTACGGATGTGGAGGTTCAAGTCCTCTTCCGGGCACCATTCCAGAGGAGTTTTCCAAACTCCTGGCAGCACCCGATACATGACACGCCCAGGTGGCGGAATTGGTAGACGCGCTAGCTTCAGGTGCTAGTATCCTTACGGATGTGGAGGTTCAAGTCCTCTCCTGGGCACCACGTGTCATGATCGTTTTCTTCTGAGACCCTCCTCGCAAGCGCTGTCGCAATCATCCCCGCACGCCTCTCCCTATCGTGATCCGTCAGAGATGGCATCGCCATCATCGATAACGCCCAGGCCGCGTCGAGACCGCCTCGAGCCCCCAGCCGTCTTCGTCTACCCGCCCTTCCAGCTTACGCTCGACGGGATCGGCCAGTTGAGGGAAGAAATCCAGGCCGGTACGCGCCTCGATCTCGTCGATCGTGACCGCAAAGCGGGCGAGAGGCTCGTTGCCCTCGACGTTCTGCGGCATCAGAAATGCCAGCGCACGGGGTGTCGCGCCAGGTGCGATCAGGATCTTGTAGAATCCCACGGGAATTTGAGAAAACCCTACCCGATGCAGCAACTGGTCGTCATAGATCGGCCCGGTGACGACCCAGACGCGCCCGAATCTGGGCACGAAATCGTCGATGACCGCCTCCTCCAGGCGCTGCCATAGCTGTCGATTGAGTTTGGGTCGCTGCGGCGCGATGTTGGTCATCAGGAAGCTGGCCATCTGCGCATCCCGTCCATGGACGACCGACATGGCGTAGTTCGGCGCCAGATGCCCCCGATCATAGCCGCTGTGAGTGTAGTCACTGCTGTTGATCGGCCACAGGCTGCGCCAGTCGGACTCAAATCGGTCGGGCCGTGGAAGACTGTGGGGATCGTCGACCCGATTCAACACGTAGCCAACCCAGAGCGGTCCGCCCCGCACGTCCGACCACCCCAACAGGAAGCCGTCGTTGCGAAGCACGCGGTTCCAGCCCCGCCAGTCGTTCCACTGCCACTCGGGTACGCCCATCCAGCTCAACTGGTCGCGGACGCTCCCCTCCTGCCAGTACCACAACCCGCTGATGACAACGACGAAGATCAGGCCTATCCGGGACGAGCGAGCCAGCTGCCCCAGCAGCCCCCGCTTTCGACGACGCGCCACCCCGACCTACAGGCCGACGGAAAACATGGCGTCGAGATCGTGGCGCGAGTGCACCTGCATGGCATTGAGCGTTTCGGTGTCACGGATGCCCTCGACGCTCATCAGCCGCTCGGTCACCAGCGAGGCCAGGGATTCGAAGTCCCGTGTCCGGGCAATGGCGATGAGGTCGTAACGACCGCAGGTCGAATAGACTTCGCTGATACCCTCGAGATCGGCCAGGCGCTCGGCGACACCCCGTATCCGGCCCTTTTCGACATTGATCAGAATGACGGCGTTCTGCATTTCCCTCTCCCACCGGCGTTCGGCCTTTCGCGAGGCCCGAAGAATGAATGATCCGGCGCGAGTATATCAGCTTCCGGACCAACCGCCTTCCAGCGTCAGCAGGGCGCGCTTCAACGACTCGCCGCCGCTGTAGCCACCCATCCCCCGGGCGGCGACGACCCGGTGACAGGGGATGAACAACGGCAGCGGATTGGCCCCCACCGCACCGCCGATCGCCTGCGCCGCGCCATCCTTGCCCAGGCGATGTGCCATCTCGCCATAGGTACTGGTCTGCCCATATGGGATACGCAACAGGCCTTGCCAGACCTGCAACTGGAAATCACTCCCCTCGGGGGCCAACGTGACATTGAAGCTCCGCCGCCGCCCCGCCAGGTAAGCGTCGAGCTCGGCCCGGGCCTGGGCAAAGAAGTCGGCGTCCTCCTGCCAGCTCGACTCCGGCGTCCCGGAACGGGAACTCTCGGGCAGGCGCAGTTCGCGCAAGCCCTGCTCGTCCCCCACCAGCATCATCTCTCCATGATCGGTCACAAACTGGACATAGCGCATAATCGACCCTTGGCGACACCGTGAATGGCGAAATTGCCCGGCAGCGAATGGCGGCTGCGAGCGTATTGTGACAATGTCACGACACATCGCAGACTTCCAGTCATCCAGAAGCGGTGTGCGTCAGGACAACGAACCGGAGACGGGTCATGCGGGAACCAGCGAAAAAGAGGACGAGAGAGGCCGGCGGGTCGCCGAATGGTGAAGGACGTCGGCGCTTTCTGCGCCACGGCATGTGCGCCTCCGGCCTGCTGCTGCTGGGCTGGAGGGGCCTGCCCACCCTGGCCCAGGACAAGCCGAAGCTGGACCCGGATGCCTATCAAGCCAAGGCGCTCGATTATGTCGAGGAGGCCTCGAATGCTGCGGACAACCCTGCCTACCAGGCGGGTCGGCGCTGCGCCAACTGCGACTTCTTCACCGCGTCGAGCCAGGCGTGTGGCCTGTTTCCCGACCACCGGGTCGCCAGCGATGGCTGGTGCAGCGGCTGGACGGCCAGCGCGTCCTGACATCACCCCCGGAGGCGGACCCAGAATTCATGCCGACTCGCGATTCGACTCCGGAATCGGCCACTGATAGCGACGCACGACCTCACCTTCCTCCATCGATTCGAGCTTGATCGGGAACCCCCAGAGCTGGTGCAGGTAGCGCATTACCGGGAACAGGCTCTGGCCCAGCGGCCGGCGCCTGTCCTGTACGTGGCGCAGGGTGAGCGAGCGGTCACCGCGAATGTCGGCCTCCCACACCTGGATATTGGGCTCCCGGGCCGACAGCGCGTACTGCACGCTCAGCGCCTCGCGGATGCGCCGATAACCCCGATCATCGTGAATCGCCTCGATCTGCAGGCTGTCGTCACGGTCGTCGTCGACCAGGCTGAACAACTTGAGATCGCGAATCACCTGGGGTGACAGGAACTGCTGGATGAACGACTCGTCCTTGAAGTTCTGCATCGCGAAATGCAGCGTCTCCAGCCAGTCGCTGCCGGCAATCTCGGGGAACCATTCGCGGTCCTCGTCGGTGGGCGACTGACAGATGCGCTGGATGTCGCTGAACATCGCGAATCCCAGCGCATAGGGATTGATGCCGTTGAAATAGGGACTGTCGAAACCCGGCTGGCTGACCACGGACGTATGGGACTGCAGGAACTCCAGCATGATGCCTTCGTCGATCAGGCCGTCGTCGTACAAACGATTCATCAGCGTGTAGTGCCAGAAGGTGGCCCAACCCTCGTTCATCACCTGGGTCTGGCGCTGCGGGTAGAAGTACTGGGCCAGCTTGCGCACGATGCGCACGATTTCGCGCTGCCAGGGCTCCAGCAGTGGCGCATTCTTCTCCAGGAAATAGAGCAGGTTTTCCTGGGGCTCACTGGGGTAGCGGTCGTGTCTGTGCAGCCCCAGGGGATCGTTCTCGAAATCGTGCGATGGTTGCTGGACCAGGCCGCTGATCGGGGTCGGGATCGTGCTCCAGAGCCGGTTGACCTGGGTCTGGAGGTAGGCCTCGCGCTCGTCCTGGCGCCGCACCTCCTCCTCGGCGGAGACCGGTGACGGGCGCTTGTAGCGGTCGACGCCATAGTTCTGCAGCGCGTGGCAGGCGTCGAGAAGCTGCTCCACCGCCTCGACGCCATGCCGCTCTTCGCACTTGGCGACATATTTACGGGCAAAGACGAGATAATCGACGATCGCCGAAGCGTCCGTCCAGGCGCGGAACAGATAGTTGCCCTTGAAGAACGAGTTGTGGCCGTAGCAGGCGTGGGCGATGACCAGCACCTGCATCATCAGCGAGTTCTCCTCCATCAGGTAGGCGATGCAGGGGTCGGAGTTGATCACCAGTTCGTAGGCCAGCCCCATCTGGCCCCGGCGATAGGCCTGCTCCACCGACAGGAACTGCTTGCCGAACGACCAGTGGTGGTAGCCGATCGGCATTCCCACGCTGGCGTAGGCATCCATCATCTGTTCGGAGGTGATGATCTCGATCTGGTTGGGATAGGTATCCAGCCGATACTCCCGCGCCAAGGCGCCAATGGCGTTTTCGTAGGCTTCCAGCGCCTCGAAGTTCCAGTCCGAACCGGTGGCAATGGGCTCGCGTCGCGTCATCGCTCTCTATCTCCTCGCTGCGTTACGTCACCAGGCCTCTGCGATCATCCCTTCGCCCGCTGGCGGAAGAGCTCACGGAAAACCGGGTAGATATCTTCCGCCTGGACGATCTGCTGCATGGCGAAGCGCTCGGGATAGGCCGCCCTGACCGAATCGTAGGCTTCCCACAGCGCCTGGTGGGCGTGAGGCGTGATCTCCACGTAGGTGAAATACTGCAACTTGCGCATCAGCGACTCGTCGAGCAACTCGAGACAGGTGGACGAGTCGTCGTCCCAGTTGTCGCCATCGCTGGCCTGCGCCACATAGAGATTCCACTGCTCCGGCGCGTAGCGCGCCTCGATGATGCTGTCGACCAGGGTCAATGCACTGGAAACGATGGTGCCGCCGGTCTCCCGGGAATAGAAGAACTCCTCCTCGTCGACCTCCTTGGCCACGGTATGGTGACGCACGAACACCAGCTCGACCTTCTCGTAATTGCGCTCGAGGAATAGATAGAGCAGCAGGAAGAAGCGTTTGCCGATGTCTTTGTGCGCCTGAGTCATCGACCCCGAGACATCCATGATGCAGAACATCACCGCCTGGTTCGATGGCATCGGCTGATGAGTGAGATGGTTGTAGCGCAGGTCGTAGGTATCCAGGAACGGGATCGCCTCGATCCGCTTTTCCAGTCGTTCGATCTCGGATTTCAGCTCGCTGACACGCGCCGGGTTACGCAGAACCGGGTCCTTGCGCTCCTCGGCTTCGAGCGCTTCCTGGGCCTCGCGCAAGGCGCGCTTCAGCGGCGCCCGCATGCCGATCCGCCGGGCCTGGGCCTCGCGCATCGAGCGCACGATATTGATCCGTGCCGGCACCCCCTCTTTGGAGATCCCCGCACGCACCGGTCGCGTTTCTTCCAATACCTGCAACTGCTTACGCTCGAGATGCGGCAGCTCCAGGCCGTCGAAGACGAAATCGAGAAACTCCTCCCGGGAGAGCGAGAACACGAACTCGTCCACGCCCTCGCCCTGATTGCCTGCCTGACCCTCGCCGCTACCCTGCCCACCGCCACCGCTGGGTCGCCTCAGCCGGTCGCCCTCGGCGAACTCCCTGTTGCCGGGACTCACGACCGTCCGCCGACCGCCCGGGCCGTGCTGAAACGAAGGTTCGGAAATATCCTTGGCGGGGATGGAGACTTTCTCGCCACGCTCCATGTCGGTGATGGAGCGCCGATTCACCGACTCTTCCACGGCCCGCTTAATGTGGGAGCGATAGCGCTGCAGGAACCGCTGACGATTCACGGCACTCTTGTTGCGCGCATTGGGGCGTCGATCGATGAAGTAGCTCATGGCACCTCCCGCAGACTGACTGCGACAGCGGCCGCCCGCCTATGGCCCCTGCCCCAAGGCGCGGAATCCGACCCGCGATCCCGCGCCGCTGACATCGACTCAAGATCGTTCAGTGCGACTTGCGCACCCGCAGATACCACTCCGACAGCAGCCGCACCTGCTTCTCGGTGTAACCGCGCTGCACCATGCGATCGACGAAATCCTCGTGCTTGCGCTGATCGGAGGCCGACGCCTTAGCGTTGAACGAGATCACTGGCAGCAGCTCCTCGGTGTTGGCGAACATCTTGTGCTCGATCACCCCGCGAAGTTTCTCGTACGACTGCCAGCTGGGGTTCATGCCATTGTTGTGCGCCCGCGCCCGCAGTACGAAGTTGACCACCTCATGGCGGAAATCCTTAGGATTCGAGATGCCGGCCGGCTTCTCGATCTTCTCGAGGTCCTCGTTGAGCGACTGCCGGTCGAACAGCTCTCCGGTCTCGGGATCGCGGTACTCCTGATCCTGAATCCAGAAATCGGCATAGGTCACGTAGCGGTCGAAGATGTTCTGGCCGTACTCGGTGTAGGACTCGAGGTAGGCGGTCTGGATCTCCTTGCCGATGAAATCGACGTAGCGCGGCGCCAGATACTCCTTGATGAAGCGCAGGTAGCGCTCGTGGGTCTCCTTCGGCAACTGTTCGCGCTCCAGCGCCTGCTCCAGCACGTAGAGCAGATGCACCGGATTGGCGGCGATCTCGTGAGCGTCGAAGTTGAACACCTTGGAGAGAATCTTGAACGCGAACCGCGTGGAGAGCCCATTCATGCCCTCGTCGACGCCAGCGGCGTCACGATACTCCTGGATCGACTTGGCCTTGGGATCGGTATCCTTCAGGTTCTCGCCGTCGTAGACGCGCATCTTGGAATAGATGCTCGAGTTCTCCGGCTCCTTGAGTCGCGAAAGTACCGAGAACTGCGCCAGCATGCGCAAGGTATCCGGCGCGCAAGGCGCCTCGTCGAGAGAGGAGTGCTCGAGCAGCTTCTGGTAGATCTTGATCTCCTCGGACACGCGCAGGCAGTAAGGCACCTTGACGATGTAGACGCGGTCGAGGAACGCCTCGTTGTTGCGATTGTTACGGAACTGCTGCCACTCGCTCTCGTTGGAGTGAGCCATGATGATGCCGTCGAAGGGGATCGCGCCCATGCCTTCGGTGGGGTTGTAGTTGCCTTCCTGGGTGGCCGTCAGCAGCGGATGCAGCACCTTGATCGGCGCCTTGAACATCTCGACGAACTCCATCAGCCCCTGGTTGGCCTTGCACAGGCCGCCGGAGAAGCTATAGGCGTCCGGGTCGTCCTGGGAATAGAGTTCCAGTTGGCGGATGTCGACCTTGCCCACCAGCGATGAGATGTCCTGATTGTTCTCGTCACCGGGCTCGGTCTTGGAGACCGCGATCTGGTTGAGGCGGGAGGGATGCAGACGCACCACCCGGAAACGCGACAGGTCGCCACCATACTCCTTGAGTCGCTTCGCCGCCCAGGGCGACATCGGCCCGCGCAGGTGACGCTGCGGGATGCTGTACTCCTTCTCGAGCAGCTCACCATCCTCTTCCGGCGAGAACAGCCCGAGGGGCGACTCGTAGACCGGCGAATCCTTGATCGCGTAGAACGGGACACGCTCCATCAGCAGCTTCAGGCGCTCGGCCAGCGATGACTTGCCGCCGCCAACCGGGCCCAGCAGGTAGAGGATCTGCTTGCGCTCCTCAAGCCCCTGGGCGGCGTGGCGGAAGTAGGCGACGATCTGCTCGATCGCCTCTTCCATGCCGTAGAACTCGGCGAAGGCGGGATAGCGGCGAATGACCTTGTTGGAGAAGATACGCGACAGACGGGAGTCCTTGGCCGTATCGATCGTCTCGGGCTCCCCGATGGCGTTCAGCATCCGCTCAGCAGCATTGGCGTAGACACGGGGATCCTTCCGGCACAGCTCTAGATATTCCTGCAGGCTCATCTCTTCCTGTTGAACCTGCTCGTAACGGCTCTGCACGTGATCGAAGATGCTCATGGAAGCCTCCTGGTCGTGACCCCCAACCGCTCAGGGCGAACGCCCTGCCAGCCGGGCTAGCTGACTATCAGCATAGACAGATGCACGAAGCGTCGGGAAGACTCTTTTTGCGAGTCTTTTCAACGCAGCGTCGGAATACACGCTTTAGAACACGCTACCACGATCCGGTTTCGATGCACGGGGAATTTGCATCGACAAAATGCGTCGATTCACGCAGGTATCGGTAACTCATAGAAAATCCGGGACAAATTCGCTCGCGAATCATCGCGCGGATGACGAGGCCCGGTCGGCGCCCGAGGGGCCCGGTCGGCGCCCGAGGGGGTCGGGCGCCGGCGCCCCTCAGGGCACCTCGAAGGCGGCGCGGGCATCGGCCAACAGCTGGTCGAGCAGCTCCGAGGTCGTGTTCCAGGAGCAGACGAAACGCGCCCCGCCGGCACCGATGAAGGTGTAGAACGTCCAGCCCTGGGCGCGCAACTGGGAGATGACCGGCTCCGGCAGGCTCACGAAGACGCTGTTGGCCTGGGTCGGGAACATCAGCGACGCGCCGGGAAGCGATGCCAGGCCGTCGGCGAGATAGCGTGCCATGGCGTTGGCGTGATCGGCATTGCGCCGCCAGGCACCGGATTCCAGCAGGCCCAGCCAGGGCGCGGCGATGAAGCGCATCTTGGAAGCCAGCTGCCCCGCCTGCTTGCAGCGATAGGCGAAATCCTCGGCCAGCTCCTTGTTGAAGAACAGGATCGCCTCGCCCATCGGTAAGCCGTTCTTGGTGCCGGAAAAGCAGAGTACGTCGACGCCTGCCTGCCAGGTCAGCTCGGCCGGGGAGGCATCCAGCGCACTGCAGGCATTGGCGAAACGCGCCCCGTCCATGTGCACGCGCAGATCGTACTTGTCCGCCACGGTGCGAATCGCCAGCAGCTCCTCGCGGGAATAGACCGTCCCCACTTCGGTGGCCTGAGTGATCGAGACCACTCGCGGCTTGGGGTAGTGGATATCGTTGCGCTTGACCACGAGACGCTCGATGCCCTCCGGCGTCAGCTTGCCGTTCTCACCCGGGCTGGTCAGCAACTTGGAGCCGTTGGAGAAAAACTCCGGCCCACCGCACTCGTCGGTCTCGATATGGGCCAGTTCGTGGCAGATCACGCTGTGATAACTCTGGCCCAGCGCCGCCAGCGAGAGCGAGTTGGCGGCAGTGCCGTTGAAGACGAAGAAGACGTCACAGTCGTAGTCGAAGAGTTCGCGGAAACGATCCGCGGCACGGTGAGTCCAGGCATCGTTGCCGTAGGCGAGATCGTCGCTGGCATTGGCCCGAATCAGGTAATCAAGCGCTTCCGGGCAGATGCCGGAGGTATTGTCGCTCGCCAGATAGCGAGGGTTACAGTCGGATGTCATCTGGGGGTCCTTGTACGATCCCTCCATCGAGAAAAGCGACTCGGGCCAGTCACGGCGTACAGAGTCCGCGTTTTCTGAGGGTCAGGCATCGCGGTCGATTCCACGGCGGCCTGAATAACAAGAAGCGCGATCCAGTCAGCGACGGGGTCGCCGTCGCCCGGCTCGCGCTCACTGGTGAACATCCGAGTCTAACATCTGCTCCTGACTATCGGCAGCGCGAGAGCCCTTCCCTCTCACGCTGACTCAACGCAAACCCGGCTCGCGCTCACAAGGTCGCCGCCAGCCGCACCCCCTGGTCGATGGCCCGCTTGGCATCGAGTTCCGCCGCCAGATCGGCGCCGCCGATACGATGAACTCGCGCCCCGGTTGCGACCAGCGCCTCATGGAGCGCCTGCTGCGACTCCTGCCCGGCGCAGATCACGATACTGTCGACCGCCAGTAGCCTGGACTCCCCCTCGACATCAAGGTGCAGACCGTCACTATCAATGCGCCGATAGACGCAGCCCGACAGCGTCTCGACATGCCGAGCCCGAAGCGCGGCCCGGTGGACCCAGCCGGTAGTCACCCCGAGCCCTGCGCCTGGCTTGCCGGTCTTGCGCTGCAGCAGCGTGATCTGTCGCGGCACCGTGGGCTTCAGCCGCGGCTTCAAGCCGCCGGCGTGCTCAACCGTCAAGTCGACGCCCCACTCGTCGCACCAACGCTCGATATCGAGCGCCGGATGCTCGGCATGCGCCAACAGTTCAGCGACATCGAAGCCTATGCCGCCGGCACCGATGATGGCGACGCGACGCCCGACGCGCTCCGGGTGCAGGATCGCCATGGGGTAGGAGACCACGCTGGGGTGGTCGCTGCCCTCCAGTTCGAGTTCGCGGGGCCTGACGCCGGTGGCGATGATGACCTCGTCGAACTCCCGCAACTGCTGGACATCGGCATCCGCGTTGAGGCGCAGCTCCACGCCCAGCAGCCCGAGCCGAGTCGAGAAATAGCGCAGCGTCTCGGCGAACTCCTCCTTCCCGGGTATGCGCTGCGCCAACCGGAACTGACCGCCAATCTGCGGATCGCGTTCGAAAAGCGTCACCCGATGGCCACGCTCGGCGCAGGCGGTGGCTGCGGCCAGGCCCGCCGGACCGGCCCCCACCACGGCGATGCGCTTGGGGGTGTCGGTCGGCGGTAGCGTCAGCTCCGTTTCATGACAGGCGCGCGGGTTGACCAGACAGGAAGTCAGCTTGCCCTGGAAAGTGTGGTCGAGACAGGCCTGATTGCAGGCGATACAGGTATTGATCTCCTCGACTCGACCCTGCTCGGCCTTGGCCATCCAGGCCGGATCGGCGAGAAAAGGACGTGCCATCGAGACCAGGTCGGCGTGCCCCTCGGCCAGTACCGCCTCTGCGATCGCCGGCATGTTGATACGATTGGTCGCGATCAACGGTATCGAAATCGCTTCGCGCACCGCCCGGCTGACCGGGACGAAAGCGGCACGCGGCACGCTGGTGACGATGGTCGGCACCCGCGCTTCATGCCAGCCGATACCGCTATTGATCACATCCGCACCGGCACGCTCGATCGCCAGCGCCAGCGCCACGACCTCGTCGCCGGTACTGCCCTCCTCCACCAGATCGATCATCGACAGCCGAAAGATCAACAGGAAATCCGGGCCACACGCGTCACGAACGCGACGCACGATCTCGGTGGCGAAGCGTTGCCGGCGCTGGCTATCGCCGCCCCAGGCGTCGTCGCGGTGGTTGGTCCGGCGGCACAGGAACTGATTGATCAGATATCCCTCCGACCCCATGATCTCGACGCCATCGTATCCCGCGCGCTGCGCCAGCTCGGCACAGCGCACGAAATCATCGACCTGCCGTTCGACCTCGCTGTCACTCAGCGCGCGTGGCGTGAAGCGGTTGATCGGCGCGGCGATCGCCGAAGGCGCTACCAGATCCGGAGAGTAGGCGTAGCGGCCCGCGTGCAGAATCTGCAGGCAGATATGCGCGCCGCGTGCTTGGACGGCTTCCACCACCGGGCGGTGCTGCTCGGCCTCGGCTTCGTCGGTGAGCTTGGCGGCGCCCTGGAAGACCGCCCCTTCAGGGTTGGGCGCAATGCCACCGGTGACGATCAGCCCCACCCCATGACGCGCCCGTTCCGCGTAGAACGCCGCCAGACGATCGAAGCCGTTCGGTGCTTCTTCCAGGTTGGTATGCATCGACCCCATCACCACGCGGTTGCGCAGCGTCAGCGAGCCAACTTGCAAAGGACGAAAGAGATTGGGAAAACGCGTCACGAATCGGATCCACTCATGTCGAGGCGCACACCGCCAGCAGCGGTTTCAAACGCACGTATGAGGGTCAGTGTAACGAAAACCGCAACGAGAGCCATTCCACCAAAGCGGTAGCACCGCATGGGGGATAGGGAGCACGGGGTTAGGGTGTATAAAGACAAGAAGAGGTGATGATTCGGCCGCCAGACGGGGCGAAACCATGGCATGGAATACGAGAGAGAATAAAAAACTTCAGAAGTTCGAGCGCGGGAAACCGCGATCATCGCGGCGGCGCCATACAGCGAGGCGTGGAACGTATCGAGTGCAGCAGAAGACGTCGATATGGCGGACCGGACGAGACTCGAACTCGCGACCTCCGGCGTGACAGGCCGGCATTCTAACCAACTGAACTACCGGTCCGCTATGGTGGGTGGTACGGGACTCGAACCTGTGACCCCCAGCATGTGAAGCTGGTGCTCTAACCAACTGAGCTAACCACCCAAACATCAAACGACTCAATACTACAAATACAACCAGTGCGAAGCGTGGCGGACCGGACGAGACTCGAACTCGCGACCTCCGGCGTGACAGGCCGGCATTCTAACCGACTGAACTACCGGTCCACTCTGTGCATCGAGAATTCATGCCGAAACACGGACCCCGATACGAACTACGCAACTAGCGAACTGCCCCACCTGCAACAACATCGCATACCTTGACGGCGTGAGAAAACTGCTGAAATGGCGGACCGGACGAGACTCGAACTCGCGACCTCCGGCGTGACAGGCCGGCATTCTAACCGACTGAACTACCGGTCCGCATATTCCAACGCTTTTCCCGCTACTGCGACTTGCAACACGTGATACCAGAGCATCATGAAACCATGATGGTGGGTGGTACAGGGTTCGAACCTGTGACCCCCAGCTTGTAAGGCTGGTGCTCTCCCAGCTGAGCTAACCACCCGTGGTCACGTGGCGCTGCATTCTACCTGTGACCGGTTGAAAGTCAACAGCTTTTCACCCCGCTTTTCTCCATCCGGATCATCCACTTGCACCGAGCCTCCGCGCCACGTGGCCGACAGCTTCGTCGATCAGTATCGACTGCGTGTGCGCAGCACGCTTGGGCACCTGCCAGTCATGGTCTCCACCCTCCATGAAGTGACACTCGACCTGCCCCGGCAGCCGATACCCTTCGACCTCGTCACGCCGCCCGAATGGATCGCGGGTCCCCTGGAACAGCAGCAGGGGACAGGCAATCTGCGGCCAGTGCTCGAGTCGCAAACGGGCCGGCTTGCCGGGAGGATGGAACGGGTATCCGAACAGGACCAACCCCGCCAGGTCGATCCGGGTCGCCAGCAGGCTAGCGACCCGGCCACCCATCGACTTGCCGCCGAACCACAGCGGCGTTTCCGCGTCCAGTTCCGTCAGCATCCGACGCCACGCGGCGAGCTCGTCCACCAGCGTCTCGATCCTCGGCGGGGGGCGCCGTCTGCCACTCCGACCCATGGCAGTCATGTAATCGAACTCCACCGCCACGACCTGGATGCCGAGCGCGGCCAGTCGCCGGCGCAACCGAACCAGGAACTCGGAATCGTGGCCCGCGCCCGCGCCGTGACAGAGAACGAGGCGCGCGGGCGTTGGCGCTCGTCCCTCCACGATGAATCCTCCCGAGGCAGTCTCGTGGCGCGAGCCATCGCCGGCCGCCAGCGCCTCGCGCAGCCTGTCGCTACCCTGGGTCTCCTGCATCGGCACAGTCACCGTATCGCCCCCCCTGTTGGCTTATCGGATCAATCAACACGCTACCCTGGCTGATGGCACGACACGACACTGCCAGCATTCCCAGCGGACGGGGTTTGTGCGTAGGATGACAAAACCTGATCGATCGGTCAGATTTTATCGAACCAACGACAACAACCAGGATAAACCATGACGCTCAACGTTCTCGTCATCGGCGCCGGTATGGGCGGACTCACCGCGGCGCTGGCCCTGCAGGAATCGGGACACCGGGTCGAGGTGGTCGACCGGGTCTCCGAACTGCGCCCGGTAGGTGCCGCCATCTCGGTCTGGTCCAACGGCGTCAAGGTGCTCAAGGCCCTGGGCGTGGGCGACGCCATCGAGCAGGCCAGCGGCCGCATGGATGCCATGGCGTATCACGGCAAGGATGGCGCCCCGCTGACGCGGTTCAGCCTGCAGCCGCTCTATGACCAGGTCGGCCAGCGCGCCTGCCCCATCGCCCGGGCGACCCTCCAGCAGTTGCTTCTGGACGCCGTCGGCGAAGACAACGTCACCCTAGGGCTGGCATGTACCGACTTCCGGACCACCGACAGCGGCGTCACCGCCGAATTCGCCGACGGCTCGACCCGCCAGGCGGACCTGATCGTGATCGCCGACGGCACCCACTCGGCGCTGCGCGAACGCGCCCTCGGCAGGCCTGTCGAGCGGCGCTACTGCGGCTACGTCAACTGGAACGTCCGCGTGGCTGCCACGCCGGACCTGGCACCGCTCGAGAGCTGGGTCCAGTACGTCGGTGACCACCAGCGCGTCTCGATGATGCCGATGAGCGGCGATCCCGCCACCCCGGAATTCTACTGCTTCTTCGACGTGCCCCTGCCGATCGACACACCGAACGACCCGATGCGTTACCGCGACGAACTGGCACGCCACTTCGCCGGCTGGGCAGAGCCGGTGCAGAAGTTGATCGCGCGTTTCGATCCCGCGGCCATGGCCCGCGTCGAAATTCACGACATCGAACCGCTCGAGACGGTCGTCGGCGAAAGCGCGGCGATCCTGGGCGATGCGGCCCACGGCATGGCCCCGGACCTGGGCCAGGGCGGCTGCCAGGCGATGGAGGATGCCTGGGTGCTGGCGCGGGCGCTGGATGATGCCGACGGCGATGTAGCGAAGGCATTGAAGGCCTACGACGGCGCCCGGGTCGAGCGAGTCGGGGAGATCGTCAGCCGTGCCCGCAAGCGCGCCGAAACCACTCACGGCGCCGACCCTGACGCCACACGGGCGTGGTACGCCGAACTGGCAGGCGAGGACGGCAGTCACATCATGGCGGGAATGAGCAAGACGATACTGGGCGGCCCGTTGGGATAAATTCGGCTCCAAAAACGCCAGCCACAACGTCGAAGGCCCGCCGGAAACTCTCCCCGGCAGGCCTTCGGCAATCCGCAATCGCTCAGGCTTCGCGAGCGAGCAGGTCGAACGTGTCGATCCGCGTCTCCTGCATCTGGCGCTGCTTGGCTTCCAGGCCCTCGAAATCGAACAGGTTGCGATCGGCAAGCTGCGAGGGTGCGACGTTGGTCACCGCCTTGAACATGGTTTCCAGGCGCCCGGGGTGCTTGGCCTCCCACTCCGCCAGCATCTCCTTGACCACCTGACGCTGCAGGTTGGGCTGGGAACCGCACAGGTTGCAGGGGATGATCGGAAACGCCATCTGGCGGGAGAACTCGGCGATATCGGCTTCGCGACAGTACGCCAGCGGACGGATGACGATGTTCTTGCCATCGTCCGACAGCAGCTTGGGCGGCATCGACTTGAGCGAACCACCGAAGAACATGTTGAGAAACAGAGTCTCGAGGATGTCCTCGCGGTGATGACCCAGCGCTACCTTGGTCGCACCGATCTCCTCGGCGAAACCGTATAGCGAGCCACGGCGAAGGCGCGAGCAGAGCGCGCAGGTGGTCTTGCCTTCGGGTGTCTTCTCCTTGACCACCGAGTAGGTGTCACGCTCCAGGATGTGGTAACCCACCCCCTTGGCATCGAGATA
The DNA here is from genome assembly GCF_003206585.1 of Salinicola sp. CR57. Taxonomy (NCBI): domain Bacteria; kingdom Pseudomonadati; phylum Pseudomonadota; class Gammaproteobacteria; order Oceanospirillales; family Halomonadaceae; genus Salinicola; species Salinicola sp. CR57. The sequence goes on along the minus strand of NZ_PZJL01000008.1, from coordinate 57,105 downwards.
CTCGGGCAGCACGTGCTCAGGGAAGCCGGGCTGCTTCTGATCGAGATTGACCGCCACCAGTTCGAAGTCGACCGGCGCGTTGCGCTGCAGATTCATCAGAATCTCCAGCATGGTGTAGGAGTCCTTGCCGCCGGAAAGGCAGACCATCACCTTGTCGCCGTCATGGATCATCCCGTAGTCGATGATCGCATTGCCGACCTGGCGACGCAGCCGCTTCTGCAGCTTGTTGAACTCGTATTTCTGGGTACCGGTAGATGCTTGCATGGGTCGAATGACACACAGGGATATGAAGGCGTGCTCATGCTATCACCGCGCCCGGCGACTTGCGATGCCATGGCCTGACGGGTCTCTAGCGAGCCACCAGCGCGCCCTGCTTCAGACGGATGTACATCAGGGCCGTGGTCACCGCATCGCCAAGGGCGGTATGACGGCCCATCACCGGCACCCCGAGAGCCTCGGCGGCCGCCTCGAAACTCACTGCCGGCTCCCGTTGCGGCCGCGTCCGATGCATCTCGCGCCGGTATATCCGTGCCATGTCGAGGCTGGGGTTGGGCAGGCCGAAGCCGAACAGCGGCCGCAACTGGCGATCGATCACGGCCAGGTCGTAATCGATACACCAACCCAGCAGCGGACGGTTGCCGACGAAGTCCAGGAACTTCTCCAGCGCTTCGCCCAGCGCCTCGCCATCATCCAGGTCGACACCGCGCAAGCGATGGATCTTGATGGAATCGCCGTTCAGGCTGGCCGGCGGCTGGAGGCGTAGATCCAGGGCCCCGCTGGTCAGCACTCGCTCGCCCTCGAAGGCCACCGCAGCGATCGAGATCAGCTCGGCGCGCCGGGTGTCGAGGCCGGTGGTCTCGCAGTCGATGGCCACCATCTCGTCGCCGGCGTAGGCGCCGAACAGCCTGCCGTAGCGGCCATCGGCCTGGCGGCGCCGGTCGGCAGCACGGCGTAGCGAACGTATCATCGCACTCCTCGTCAGTACTCGAGATGGAAGCGGTGCGTCAGGCGCTGCTGGAAGTCCTTGACGATGTGCAGCGCCTCACGCAGCAGATCGCGCTCCAGCGAGGAGAGGCTCTGAACCATGATCAGATTGGGTTCGTCGCTGCTCTGCCGACCGTCGAGTTGCGCCAGTTGCCGTTTGAGGCGCAGTTCGATGAACAGCGCCAGCGCCTCGCCCAGATCCGCGGCGAAATCCGCTTCCAGCCGCCCCTGGCCGGCAAGCGCCTCCAGCCGGGCCAGGGTCGATGTCGCGGTGATGCGGCACTCCAGCGCCAAGGTACGGACCCCATGCACGATCGGGAAAATGCCGCCCTTCTTGATGTCGATACCATGCCGGGGCTTCCTGAGCGAACCGAACAGGGTCAACGGCGCGGAGAAGTGCAGCGCCGCGCGGGCGAAGTGCGACAGCAGCAGCTCATCGTGGGCACAGCTGTCGAAGAGATGCCTGCGCAGGCGCTCCAGCAAGCGAGTGTCGCCGGCCACGCCGTGAGCGTCCATCATGATGGCGAGGTTCATCAACGAGGTACCGTCGCGACGTTCGGCCCAGCGCGTGATCGCCGTCCGCCATCCGCTTTCACTGTTCACCCAGGCCGGGTTGGACACCATGATGTTGCCCGGACATGGCGGATAGCCCAACGTGCAGAGCGTTTCGGTGACGCGCTGCATGACGGCGGCGCACTCCGGCCAGTCAATGCCGTCGGCGACGATCAGGGCATTGTCCTGATCGGTCTTGAGGATCTGTTCGCCACGACCTTCACTGCCCATGACCATCAGGCAGCTCCGGGCACGATGGTGCGGCTGGGTGAGGAACTGGAAGGCCTTCTCGACGATGCGCCCGTTGAGCGCCGCCAGCAGGTCCATGACGAAGCGGAGCTTGACCCCCTGAGCCATCAGCGTCTGGACCAGACCCGGCAGTTTCGCGCTGGCGTGAGCCAGTTTCTCGACGGTGTCGGCCTGCTCGAGCTCCAGTCCGACCATGTAGGAGTGGCTCGAGAAATAGCTGAGCAGGTCGGTCAGCTCGACCACGCCGACTGGACGACCCTGCTCGACCACCACCACCCGGGCCACCCGATGCCGAGTCATCTGTACCAGCGCGTCGAACAAGTACTGATCGGGACCGGCGGAGACCAGCTCGAAGTGGGCGATGGTGACGACCGGGCACTCCTGTGTCGCGCCTTCCATCACCAACGCATTGAGCAAGTCGGTTTTGGTCACCACGCCGAATCGGCGGCCCTCGCCTACCAGCAGACTATCCGCGTGGCTCTCGTTGAGTCGGGCGACCGCCGCGGCAATGGTAGTGACGGCATCGACGATCACCGGCGCCCGCATGCATTCGCTGATTCGCGCGAGCATGAACCCTGCCATGTTCACGCCACTCTCGATGCGACGCTCGGCCAGCAGCCGGGTCTTTTGCACCAGCCCATGGCGAAAGAAGTCGGCGAAAGCCGGGTAATCGTCGCAGAGGCGCTCGAACAGCGCCTTGGGTATCACGTAGCAGAGACTCTCCTGCTCCGCCTTGAAGCGGTATCGACTGGTGCCGTTGAGGATGCTGATGGCCCCGAACAGGTCGCCTGCCGTGTAGTGGGCGATGCGCGAATGGCTGGCCGGCGCGTGCGGATCGAACTCGGCAACCTCGCCCTTGTGGATGATGAAGACGAACTCGCCGGGCTGACCGGCTTCGAGCACGACCTCGTCGCTGTCGAAGTAGGCCATATCGGCGCCACGCGCCACCCGTTCGCGCCCGCGGTCGTCGAGCAGCGTAAAAGGCAACTGGGAAAGATCGATGTCGACCATCAGGCGGCCCCCGCCCCAACGCCGCCGTACTCCGGCCGGCTGCGCTGCGGTGAATGATTCGAGTGGCGATCACGACACGACTCCAGGCTCCGCCGGTCGGGCCGGGATGCCTCGCCAGGGCCCGCTCGCGCTATCGTCATCTTGGCCAAGTCAATTCCCCCTGAAAAAGGCGTAGCGAGCCTGACGACAGGAGAACGGCAACTATCAATTCACTGTCGTAGAATTCTATTCCCGCCACCGTCAACTCGCGACTGACTTTTGGCCCCGGTCCCGCTCAGCAAGAGATCATCAGGGTTTGGCATCGCAATACGTAAATGGATGAAGACGACTTTCCTCGGCCGATAACTGCCACCCGAATTTGACACCATTATTGTCCTGAACACACAGACTTTCGTTGCAGAATGCCGGCATGTCTTGAAGGCAGCGCGGGGCCACTCTTGCTCATATTTAACCGGCTAATAATACATAGCCACCACTGTCACGCCCGATACTAAGGTAGGGTAATCAACATCTTGTTTTCATTAATCAATGTTGCTATCAAGTGACTCAGGGAATCACATGCCGACAATCCATCTCGCCACAAGACCAATAACTCAAATAAAGTGCAACTTTAGTCGCTACACCAACTGTGATCGAAAAGCGCCGACCGGGCTATTCGCCCAGCGCTGGATTCGTGCACCTGTGAATCACTCAGAATAAATGTGGTTTGTGGACGAGCGATTGTTTTGCCGAATACTCATAAACGAAGAGCCACCTCCCCCCTTAACGATGCGGAGAACGATAATATGGCAGATGACAAATCCAAAGCTGCTGCCTATTGGAAGGCGAATCTTCGCCTGATAACCGGCTGCCTGATCGTCTGGGCACTGGTCTCCTACGGCTGCGCGATCCTGCTACGCCCCTTGCTGGCCGGCATCTCCGTCGGCGGCACCGATCTGGGCTTCTGGTTCGCCCAGCAGGGATCCATTCTGGTCTTCATCGGCTTGATCTTCTTCTATGCCTGGAAGATGAACCGGCTGGACAAAAAATTCGGTCTCGGGGAGTAAGTCGGCATGAGCCAATTCGCGATCAACGTTCTCTTTGTCGGCGGCTCCTTTGCTATCTACATCGGCATTGCGATCTGGGCCAAGGCCGGTTCGACCAGGGACTTCTACGTCGCTGGCGGCGGCGTTCACCCGATCACCAACGGCATGGCGATCGGTGCCGACTGGATGTCCGCCGCTTCGTTCATTTCCATGGCGGGTATCATCGCCTCGGCAGGCTACGGCGCCTCCACCTTTCTGATGGGCTGGACCGGTGGCTATGTCCTGCTGGCCCTACTGCTGGCCCCCTACCTGCGCAAGTTCGGCAAGTTCACCGTTCCCGAGTTCATCGGCGATCGCTTTTACAGCAAGCCGGCACGAATGGTAGCGGTGGTCTGCTTGATCGTCGCTTCGCTCACCTACGTCATCGGTCAGATGGCCGGCGCCGGGGTGGCCTTCTCGCGCTTTCTGGAGGTCGATGCGACGACCGGCCTCATCATCGCCGCCATCGTCGTGTTCTTCTATTCGGTCCTCGGGGGCATGAAGGGCATCACCTATACCCAGGTGGCTCAGTACATCGTGCTGATCGTCGCCTATACCATCCCGGCAGTGTTCATCTCGCTGGAGCTGACCGACAACCCGATCCCGCCGCTCGGCCTGTTCTCCGATCACAGCGCCTCCGGCGAGCCGCTGCTGTCCAAGCTCAACGAGGTCGTGACGGCGCTGGGCTTCAACGAATACACTGCGATGGTCGACAACAAGCTGAACATGGTGCTGTTCACGCTATCGCTGATGATCGGTACCGCGGGGCTGCCGCACGTCATCATGCGCTTCTTCACGGTGCCCAAGGTCGCCGACGCACGCTGGTCCGCCGGCTGGGCACTGGTCTTCATCGGCCTGCTCTACCTGACGGCGCCGGCCGTGGCCTCGATGGCCCGACTCAACCTGGTGACCACCATCTACCCGGACATGGCCGCCCAGGTCCAGAACTACGAGGATGCCGCCGCCAACCCCATCGCCTATGCAGATCGTCCCGACTGGATTCGCACCTGGGAGGAGACCGGGCTGATCACCTTCGACGACAAGAACAACGACGGCAAGATCCAGCTCTACAACAATGCCGCCGACTTCTCCGACCGCGGCTGGCGAGGCAACGAACTCGAGGTCAGCAACGACATTCTGGTACTGGCCAACCCTGAAATCGCGAACCTGCCCGGCTGGGTGGTCGGTCTGATCGCGGCGGGAGGCCTGGCTGCAGCGCTGTCCACCGCGGCAGGTCTGCTGCTGGCGATCTCCTCGGCGATCAGTCATGACCTGATCAAGGGGGCGATCAATCCGAAGATCACCGAAAAAGGCGAACTGCGGGCGGCGCGAATCTCGATGTCCGTGGCGATCGTGGTGGCGACCTATCTCGGCGTGAACCCGCCCGGATTCGCCGCCCAGGTCGTGGCACTGGCCTTCGGTATCGCCGCCGCCTCGCTGTTCCCGGCGCTGATGATGGGGATCTTCTCCAAGCGGATCAACAACAAGGGGGCCATCGCCGGCATGCTCTCGGGGCTGGTCTTCACCCTGGTCTACATCTTCGTCTACAAGGGCTGGTTCTTCATTCCCGACACCAACAACCTGGCCGACGTCGAGGCCAACTGGGTGCTGGGCATCTCGCCGCTATCGATCGGCGCCGTCGGCGCGATCCTCAACTTCGTGGTGGCCTACCTGGTCTCCAGCGTCACCGAGGAGCCACCCCAGGAGATTCAGGATCTGGTGGAAAGCGTACGCTATCCCAAGGGGGCTGGTGTCGCGATCGATCACTAGGCGACAATGCCATCCTGACCAACCAGGCTGACGGGTTTCAATCGAATCGGGCTTCCCAGCGGGAAGCCCGATTCTTTGCGCAAGGAATCACCATGATATGGCATTTGGTCGCGGCAGCCTCGGCCGGCCTGGGCGCCGCCGGCGTAGCGCTATTGTTGCGTTCTCTCAGCGGTGGACGGCTGCCTCGCTGGATCATTCCCGCGTGTGCGGGGTTGGGCCTGCTGGCCTACCAGATCAGCTACGAGTACGGCTGGTATGAAGCCAAGCGCGAGCAGTTGCCCCAGTCGGCGGCCGTGGTGTCGACCGAGAAGAGCCGGATGCCGTGGCGCCCGTGGACCTATCTCTATCCGCTGACCACGGCGTTCAGCGTGGTGGATCGTGACAAACTGGTGACCTCGCAAGCCGACGGCGAGCGCCTCGTCGAGTTCGTCCTCTATCGTTTCGAAATGCAGTATCGCGACGTGCTGACCCACCAGGCGTACCTGGTCAACTGCAGCACCCGCGAACGCGTTCCGCTCGTCGGCGATGATCGCCGGCCCGACATCGATCGTCTGCGTCATCTCTCGGACGACGACTCGCAACTCGAAACGGTATGCTCCAGGGGTTGATGCAACACGCGGCACCACTGTCGGGCCGCGCCGGGTCGTGGCGACCCACTGGGCCGAAATGGCTCGAGGATGGCTTCAGGTCAAGGGAGAGAGTTCATGTTTGAAGGCGGGTTGTTGATCATCGTGGCGCTGCTCTACGTGGCCACGCTGTTCGCGATTGCCTGGCGAGGGGATCGCCATGCCAGGCGTCATGGCCCTGCCAGCCGCCGGCCGATCGTCTACAGTCTGGCGCTGGCCGTCTACTGCACCTCCTGGACCTTTTACGGCAGCGTGGGTCAGGCCGCGACTTCCGGCTGGTCGTTCGCCAGCATCTTCGTCGGCCCGGTGCTTGCCTTCCTGCTGTTCTGGCCGGTCATCACCAAGATGATCCGCGTCGCCAAGCGCCAGAACGTCACCTCGATCGCCGACTTCATCGCGTCCCGCTACGGCAAGTCGCAGTCACTGGCGGCGTTCGCCAGCCTGATCGCGCTGATCGGCACCCTGCCGTACATCGCACTGCAACTGAAGGCGGTCTCCACCGCCTTCCGGGTCATGACCAGCGACGGCCACGCGGTGAAAGCACCGATCGTCGACGACACCGCCTTCTACATCACCATCTTCATGGCGGCATTCGCGATTCTCTTCGGTACCCGGGACACCAACGCCACCGAGCACCACGAAGGGCTGATCCAGGCCATCGCCTTCGAATCGGTGGTCAAGCTGCTGGTCTTCCTGGTCCTGGGTGCCTACGTTACCTGGGGCATGTTCGACGGGCTCGGCGAACTGCTGACGCGCGCCGACACCTACCTGAAACTGCAGCAGCAGTTGACCGAGCAGAACTTCGACACCAGCTTCTGGACCCAGACATTGCTGGCGATGCTGGCGGTCTTCTGCCTGCCTCGCCAGTTCCATATCACCGTGGTCGAGAACACCCATACCGACGATGCCAAGCGGGCGCGCTGGCTCTTTCCGATCTACCTGATCGCCATCGGCTTCTTCGTCCTGCCGCTGGCCGCGGCGGGTCTCTCGCTGTTCGCCGGCGAGGACCTGGCCCCGGACAGCTATGTGCTCGCCCTGCCGATCGTCGCCGACCAACCGTGGCTGGCGATGATGACCTTCGTCGGCGGCCTCTCGGCGGCGACCGGCATGGTGATCATGGCGGTCGTCTCCAACGCCATCATGATCTCCAACGAGATCCTGCTGCCGGCGCTGTTCCGGCTACGCTGGTTCGAGAAGAAGCCGCGCGACTACGGCCGTCTGGTGCTGCGCGCTCGACGCCTCACCATCGTCGTCATTCTCGCCCTGGCCTATCTCTTCTACCAGTTGGTCGCCGAATACAGCTCGCTGGCCGCCACCGGCCTGCTCTCCCTTGCCGCCATAGCGCAGTTCGCTCCCGCGGTGCTGGGCGGGCTCTACTGGAAGCGCGGCAATCGCCTGGGCGTGGTGACCGGGCTCAATGTCGGTTTCGCCATCTGGGCCTATACCCTGCTGATGCCGGCGCTGATCCAGGCCGGGCTGCTACCGGAAGCGTGGCTGGTGGGCGGGCCGCTGGGCGTGGAGTGGCTCTCGCCGCTGCACCTGTTCGGGCTCAACGTCACCGACAGTTTTGCCCACGGTGCCATGCTGTCGCTGGGCTTCAACCTGTTCTTCTACATATTCATCTCGCAGCTGACGCCCCAGCGAGTGGTCGAGCGCATCCAGGCGTCGCTGTTCGTCGACAGTATCGAGACCCGCCAGACCACGGTCAATCGCCCCTGGACCGGTGCGACCACCATGGGCGACCTCAAGGTGCTGTGCGAACGGTTCCTGGGCAAGTCGCAGGTCGAGCGGGCCTTCGAGGACTACGCCCGGCGCAACGCCAAGCCGGTGGACAACAACACCCGCGCCTCGATCGACGTCATTCAGTTCACCGAGCGCCTGCTGGCGTCGGTCCTCGGCGCCTCGTCATCGCGAATCGTGGTCAACTCGGCGCTCCAGGGCCGCGGCATCGGCATCTCCGACGTTATCTCGATCGTCGACGAGGCGTCCCAGGTGCTGGAGTTCAACCGCGCCCTGCTCCAGGCGACCATCGAGAACATCAACCAGGGTATCGGGGTGGTCGACCAGAACCTCAACCTGGTGGTGTGGAATCAGCGCTACCTGGAGATCTTCCGCTTCCCCGACAACCTGATCCGCGTCGGCACGCCGATGGAGAAGGTGTTCCGCTACAACGCCCACAACGGCGAGTACGGTCCCGGCGATCCGGAGGAGCATGTCGAGCAGCTGATCGAGAACATCAGAAGCGGCCAGCCCCACCGCTACGAGCGCTACCGCCCCGACGGTTCGGTGCTGGAAGTGCTGGGCAACCCGATGCCGGGAGGCGGGTTCGTCTACACCTACCAGGACATCACCCAGCAGAAGCGCACCGAGGAGGCGCTGATCCGCTCGGAGAGCAACATCCGCATCTATACCGACAACGTGCCGGCATTGATCGCCTACTTCGACAAGGAGTGCCGCTACCTCTTCACCAACCGCGCCTACGAAGCGGCCATGGGGATCGACCGCAACGCCGTGATCGGGGAGCGAGCGGACAACGTGCTGCCGGCCCAGACGGCACGGCAGCGCACGCCGTGGATGAAACGCGCCCTGGGCGGGGAGCGGGTCACTTTCGAGATATCGCTCGACGATGGCGACGGCGGCGTCCGCTACATGCTGGTGACCTACACACCTCATTTCGGCGAAGGCGGGCGCATTCTGGGCTTCTTCGCCCTTTACCAGGACATCACCGAGCGCCGACTGGCCGAGATCGCCCTGCGCGAGACCAACGAGAACCTGGAGGAGCGCGTGCGCGAGCGTACCCAGGCGCTGTCCGAGGCCAACGCGGCGCTACGTCAGGAGAACCGGGTCCGCGCCGAGGCCGAACAGGCGCTGCGCCAGGCCAAGCAGACCGCCGAGGATGCCAACGCCTCCAAAACCCGCTTCCTCGCCGCCGCCAGTCACGACCTGCTGCAGCCGCTGAACGCCGCTCGGCTGTTCACCTCGGCGCTCGGACAGCAGATCGATCAACCCGACCACAGCCGAACCATTGGTCACATCGACAACTCCTTGCAGGCTGCCGAGGAGCTGCTGGGCACGCTGCTCGATATCTCCAAGCTCGATGCCGGCGCACTCACCCCGCGTCGCAGCCAGTTCCCGCTGGCCGACATCCTGAGGCCGTTGCGTGCCGAATTCGAGGTCATGGCGGACGATCGCGGCCTCGATCTCGACATGGTCTCCACCAGCCTGTGGGTCGACAGCGACGCCCAGATGCTGCGCCGCATCGTCCAGAATTTTCTTTCCAACGCCCTGCGTTACACCCAGCAAGGCCGCGTCCTGCTGGGCTGCCGGCGCCATGCCGAGCGCATAGTGATCGAGGTCTGGGACACCGGACCCGGGATCCCGGAGTCAAAGCTGAGCGAGATCTTCCAGGAGTTCCGCCGCCTCGATCAGGCCTCCCGTCACAAGGAGAGCGAACGTGGGCTGGGGCTTGGTCTGTCGATCGCCGAACGCATGAGCCGGGTGCTGGATCATCCGATCCTGGTCCGCTCCCGAGTCGGCATGGGCACCGTCTTTTCGGTATCCGTGCCGCTGGTGGCCGGACGACGAGGCGCCGCCGCCCCGGAGGAGAAGGCGCCCGGCAGACGTGCCAGCAACAAGCTGGTGGGCACTCGCATCCTCTGTATCGACAACGAACGCCTGATCCTCGAGGGCATGAAGGCGATGCTCGAAGGCTGGGAGTGCGAGGTCTATACCGCCACTTCCATCGGCGGTGCCAAGTCGGCGATCCGCAACATGGGCGGCGACCCGGATGCGATCCTGGCGGACTACCATCTCGACAACGAAGTCACCGGCATGATGGCGCTGGAGGCGCTGGAAGAGCTCTGCGAGCAAGCCGTGCCGGGAATCGTCATCACCGCCGATCGCACCGAAGAAGTCGCCGAGGAGATCAAGC
>NZ_PZJL01000008.1:0-46854 GCF_003206585.1 Salinicola sp. CR57 | reverse complement strand
CGACGTTAACGTCGCTGACATTTTTATCTAACGCTAAAGACGGGATCAAACCACTGCGTATAGCAAGGCTGCCGGCTTTTGCTCGTCGCTCGAATCCCGTAGCTCGCGGCTATGTTCTACTCGTCGAGGAACGAACGCAGCGGCTCGGAGCGCGACGGGTGACGCAGCTTGCGCAGCGCCTTGGCTTCGATCTGACGAATTCGCTCGCGGGTGACATCGAACTGCTTGCCGACCTCCTCGAGGGTGTGGTCGGTATTCATGTCGATGCCGAAGCGCATGCGCAGCACCTTGGCTTCCCGCGCGGTCAGGCCGCCCAGCACGTTGCGGGTGGCTTCGATCAGACCTTCGCCGGTGGCGGAATCGATCGGCAGCACCATGGTGCTGTCCTCGATGAAGTCGCCGAGATGCGAATCCTCGTCGTCGCCGATCGGCGTCTCCATGGAGATCGGTTCCTTGGCGATCTTGAGCACCTTGCGAACCTTGTCTTCCGGCATCTCGAGGCGCTCGCCCAGCTCTTCCGGCGTCGGTTCGCGGCCCATCTCCTGCAGCATCTGGCGCGACACGCGGTTGAGCTTGTTGATCGTCTCGATCATGTGCACCGGAATACGGATGGTGCGCGCCTGGTCGGCGATCGAGCGGGTGATCGCCTGGCGAATCCACCAGGTGGCATAGGTCGAGAACTTGTAGCCGCGACGATACTCGAACTTGTCCACCGCCTTCATCAGACCGATGTTGCCCTCCTGGATCAGGTCCAGGAACTGCAGGCCGCGGTTGGTGTACTTCTTGGCAATCGAGATGACCAGGCGAAGGTTGGCCTCGACCATCTCCTTCTTGGCTCGACGCGCCTTGGCTTCGCCGATGGAAAGGCGGCGATTGACCTCTTTCAGCTGGCCCACGCTGAGCAGCACCATCTCCTGCTCGAAGCTGATCTTGCGCTGCGCCCGCTGCACGTCGCCACGGAAAGGCTCGAGACGTTCGGCGTACTTGCCATGCTTGGCGAGAAATTCATCGAACCAGCTACCTGAGGCCTCGTTACCCAGGAAAGAGCTGATGAACGTCTTGCGCGGCACTTTGCCCTGCTTGACGAACACCTGCATGATCGCCTTTTCCTGACCACGAACCTGGTCGACGCTGATCCGGACCTGACCGACCAGCCGCTCGAAGTGCTTGGGCGAGAGCTTGATCGGCGAGAACAGTTCGGCCAGGCGCGCCTGCTCGGCGTTGGCTTCGCTGGAGCCCCGCCCGTGCTTCTCGATGGCCGCCTTGGCGGATTCGTTCTGCTCGCGAATCTGCTCGAAGCGCACCCGCGCTTCCTCGGGGTCGGGACCGCCTTCGCTGGAGTTGTCGTCTTCTTCGCTGTCTTCGTCGTCTTCTTCATCGTCGTCGCCGCTGATATCGGCTTCGACTTCTTCGGGCATCTCGACCTCGGCAACGCCGGGGATACCTTCGTCGGGATCGATGAAACCGGAGAACAAGTCCGATAGACGTCCCGGCGCTTCCTCGTCCTGGGTCTGATCATAGGCACTGAGGATGGAGTCCACCGCCCCGGGCAGATAGGCCAGCGACGACATCACCTCGCGCAGGCCTTCCTCGATGCGCTTGGCGATCTCGATTTCGCCTTCGCGGGTCAGCAGCTCCACCGTTCCCATCTCGCGCATGTACATGCGCACCGGGTCGGTGGTACGTCCGACATCGCTCTCGACCGCTGCCAACGCCGCCACGGCCTCTTCCGCCGCCGACTCGTCGGTGGAATCGTCGGACATCATCAGCGTGTCTTCGTCAGGTGCCTCCTCGACGACATTAATCCCCATGTCATTGATCATGGAGATAATGTCTTCCACCTGATCGGGATCAGCGATATCTTCGGGGAGATGATCATTCACTTCGGCGTAGGTCAGGAAGCCCTGCTCCTTGCCGCGTGCGATCAACTCCTTCAAACGTGACTGCTGTGCATTTCCAGCCATAGAAACCCTACTCGACGAAGAAGAATGAAGCACCTGGGGTGACAGCGCGACGCCCCAAAAGCCGGCTAGTATAGCGCGCCCCCGCTTTTTGCTGCCAGCTTCTATTACCTTGTCTACCAGGTGTGCTAGTGTGTTTGGTTACCTATCTGGTGGCGATCGTCGCCAATTCAACCTCTCCAACCGGTTTACCGGCTGACAACCTCACCGATCGACCACTTCACGCTTCCCTGCCGACAGTCTCGATCTTTATTGCAATTCGTCCGCGATGCGCCGATCAACCTACGCTGCCATCGGCGAGCCCGCGCGACTCACGACCTTTCGGCCAACTTGCCGATCAACTCCCGCAACCGCTGTTTCTCATCCGAACTCAGTGCCCCCGACCGACGACTCTTCTCCAGCAGTTGCTGGTACTCCTCGACCGGTGTCAATCTGGCGCTCTCGCGCTCCAGATGGCGTACCCAGTTGTCCAGTTCGCTGGCTCGCACGTCACGGGGGATTGCGAGCTCTCGACGAACCAGTTGATCGAGCCGCTCCCCATCCGGGCTGCCGTGAAAATGCGCCAGCAACACTTGAGGACTGCGATAACGCCCGGCACGCAACAACTGCACTACCTCGCGACACAACCGCCCGTCGGGCACCTCGGCGGGGCACCAATCGACCGATTCCGGCAAGCCGTCGACCAACCCGGGCTCGTGCAATAGCAGATGCAATATCCGAGCCGGAATGGTCAGGGAAAGCGTAGCAGTTCCTGCGCGAGTTGCCGGGAACCCGCGCCGACTTGCTCGATTATTCCCATTATCGACCGTCGAACCCGGCTCTGAAGCCGCTTCGACGTCGCCATCCGGCGTCATCATCAACGCCTCGTAGCCGTCGGCATCCGCCGCCGCGCTGGAACGTGGCGCCGGCGGGGCATGACTGGCGAACCAGTCGGCGAACTGCGACTGCTCGATCCCGCTGCGCGTCGACAGCTCCTTCACCAACAACGACTTGAGGACCCCCTCGGGGAGATGCTTGAGCATCTCCAGCACGGCGGTGACGAAACGCTCACGGCCCTCGACCTGCTTCAGGTCGCGCCCTTCCGCCGCCTGTTCGAATAGGAATTCCGACAGCGGGCTGGCGCAGGTGATACGGTTCTCGAACGCTTCCTGACCCTCCTGACGCACCAGCGTGTCGGGGTCCTCCCCCTCCGGAAGGAACAGGAAGCGGACCTGACGGCCGTCGATCATCGAAGGCAACGCTGTCTGCAACGAGCGACGGGCCGCCTGGCGACCGGCATTGTCGCCGTCGAAGCAGAACACCACTTCGTCCACCAGTCGAAACAGCCGCTGCAGGTGATCGGTGGTCAGCGCCGTGCCCAAGGTGGCACACGCATTGCGAATGCCGAATTGCGCCAGCGCCACCACATCCATGTAGCCCTCGACCACCAGCACTCGCGCGAGTTGCCGGTTGGCCTGGCGCGCCTCGAACAACCCGTAGAGTTCGCGGCCCTTGTGGAAGACCGGTGTCTCCGGCGAGTTGAGGTACTTGGGCTTGGCATCGCCGAGCACTCGCCCGCCAAAAGCGATGGTGCGCCCTTTCCAGTCCCGGATCGGGAACATCACCCGATCGCGAAAACGGTCGTAGGTACGCCCGGTCTCTTCGCGGTGCACCAGCAGCCCGTACTCGACCTGAACCGCCTCGCCAATGCCCTGCTCGAGCAGGTATCGCTTGAGCGACTCCCATTCATCCTCGGCGTAACCAATGCCGAAGTCCCGAATGATCTCCTGACTCAGCCCCCGTCGTTCGAGGTACTCCCGTGCTTGACGCCCGCCCCCCAGGGCGAGCCGCTCACGAAAGAAGCGGGCCGCCAGCTCCAGCAGGTTGACGCCTTCCTCACGCTTCTGCTGACGCTGACGGGCGCCCGGGTCCTCGCCACCTTCCCGCTCGACCTGCATCCCGGCGCGGGACGCGAGCTGCTCGACCGCTTCGGGAAAACGCAGGTTGTCGAACTCCATCAGGAAACGCAGCGCGTTGCCGTGAGCGCTGCACCCGAAGCAGTGATAGAACTGCTTGTCCTGGCTTACCGTGAAAGACGGTGAATTTTCCTGGTGAAACGGGCAGAGGCCGCTGTGATTGCGCCCACTCTTCTTGAGCTGCACTCGCTCGGAGATCACATCGACGATATCGGTGCGTGCCAACAGGTCATCAATGAAGCGCTGGGAGATCTGTCCGGCCATGTCGTCAGGACGCTCTGGAGAATCGGACTGGAGGCTGGGGAGGCTCCGTACTGCCTATCCATGAAGATAGACCAACCGGGGAACGCTGCCCATGTGCCGACATCAGTGAAGGCGGCGGGGTAAAAACAAACGGCCACCTTGACGGCGGCCGTTTGATCGTCCCTCTGGGGTGACCGAAGTCACCGCAGTACGGATCAATACAAGCGTTCGAAACGCTTACGCTCACGCTGCAACTTCTTGGCGTGACGCTTCACGGCAGCCGCAGCTTTGCGCTTGCGAACCGCAGTGGGCTTTTCGTAAGTTTCGCGACGGCGGACTTCGGATAGAACTCCGGCTTTCTCGCAGGAGCGTTTGAAGCGACGCAGCGCGACGTCGAACGGCTCGTTATCACGTACTTTAACAGCGGGCATGAAGCACTCACCTACCTTGGGAATTGAGTTCGGTTTGAACGCACGCCCGAGAAGACGATCCGTGCGGTTTCAGACGGCGCTACGAGGGATGATCCACTCTCTCGCCGATCGTCTGCAACGCCACATACCGGATCTTCAGGGCGCACGACCCAGTCCTGCAGAGCAGAGCATTCTAGTCCTGCCCATGAACCAATGCAAATACCTTTTCGACGGCGTAAACTAGCGCGCCTTCCGCTTCAGCATTTCCTTCAACGACTCCGACGGATGATTCGACCATGCGCGTGCTGGGTATCGAAACTTCGTGCGACGAAACCGGCGTCGCGCTCTATGACACCGACGCCGGGCTACTGGCCGATGCGCTCTATAGCCAGATAGCCCTGCACGCCGAATTCGGTGGGGTCGTACCGGAGCTAGCCTCCCGCGATCACACCCGCAAGCTGCTGCCACTGGTCGACCAGGTGCTGGCCGACGCGCAGCTGACCAAGCAGGACCTGGATGCGATCGCCTATACCGCCGGGCCCGGACTGGTCGGTGCGCTGATGGTCGGGGCCTGCACCGCTCACGGCATGGCGCGCGCGCTCGACATTCCAGTGCTGGGCGTGCATCACATGGAAGGCCACCTGCTGGCACCGATGCTGGAAGAGACCGCCCCCGCATTTCCGTTCGTCGCCCTGCTGGTCTCCGGTGGGCACACCCAACTGGTCGACGTGCGCGGCCTGGGCGACTATCGCTTGCTGGGCGAATCCGTCGACGACGCCGCCGGCGAAGCCTTCGACAAGGTCGCCAAGATGCTCGAGCTGCCCTACCCCGGCGGCCCGCAGGTCGCCGCACTGGCCGAGCAGGGCCGCAGCGAACGCTTTCGCTTCCCCCGCCCGATGACCGATCGACCGGGGCTCGACTTCAGTTTTTCCGGGCTCAAGACCCATACCTTGACCGCGCTCCGTCAGCTACGCGAGCAGGACGCCCTCGACAGCCAGGCCCGGGCCGATGTCGCCCGAGCCTTCGAGGATGCCGTCGTCGACACCTTGACCATCAAGTGCCGGCGCGCCCTCAAGGAGAGCGGCCGGGAGAGGCTGGTCGTCGCCGGGGGGGTCAGCGCCAACCGGCGCCTGCGCGAGACGCTCGACATCGCGCTGACCAAGCTGGGGGCCAGGGCATTCTATCCGCGCGGGCGATTCTGCACCGACAACGGCGCGATGATCGCCTACGCCGGTGCGCAGCGGCTGATCGCGGGCCAGCGCAGCGACGCGATAAAGCCGAGGCCACGCTGGCCGCTGGCCGAGCTGGCGCCTCCCCGGCGCTAATCCCGGTCATCGCCCTCGCGACGGTCGCGCAAGGCGTCTTCTTCATCGAAGGGATCGGCCAGCGCCGGCTCGTGCGCCTCGCGGCGTCGCTCCCGCCACAGCCGAATGTTCCAGGCGTGGCGTGCCAGCACCAGTAGCGAGAACACGCAGATGACGCCCGTCATCGGCGGCACCAGCCAGTAGCTGAGCAGCGGCGCCAGCAGCGCCGACGCCAATGACGCCACGGCCGCCGTGCGCACTCGCCAGGCGAGCAGGAACCAGCAGAGCGCGCAGACCAACGCCACCGGCGTCGCCAGCATCAACAGCACCCCAAACGCGCTGGCCACCGCCTTGCCACCTCGCCCCCGATGCCAGACCGGGCAGCTGTGCCCGACCAGCACGCTCAACCCCACCAGCCCCTGGGCCCAGACCGAGAGCGACAGCGCACCCGCCAGCCACAGCACCGGCATTCCCTTGACCGCGTCGATGACCAGCGTCACCAGCGCCGGACGCCAGCCGAAGGCCCGCAGGACATTGGAGAACCCCGGATTTCCCGAGCCTGCCCAGCGCGGATCGCGCAGCCCCCAGGCCCGGCAGACCCAGATCGCGCCGAGCAGCGAACCACTGAGATAGCCAGCCGCCATCAGCAGGCCGGTAACAACGATCGGTGGCAAGACGTCACTCCCCTTGACCGCACGGCGCGGACATCATCGAGAGCCCTGATTCTGCCACTCTCATCGCGTACAATCGACGCCACCCTGGACGGCGGGTCCGCTTCGACCCACCGCCCGCACGATGAACGCTGACGGACATCAGCGCTGACGAGGAGGTCGCGTGGATCAGGTATTGATCGAAGGCTTGAGCCTGGAGACGGTGATCGGCGTCTACGACTGGGAACGCAAGGTGCGCCAACGCCTCGAGCTCGACCTGGAGCTTCGCACCGACATTCGCCCGGCGGCCCGTGCCGACGATCTCTCCCGGACACTCGACTACGCTGCCATCTGCCAGCGTCTCTCCGACTATGCCGACGCCAACGCCCATGGCCTGGTCGAGACGTTTGCGGAGCGCGTCGCGGCGTTGCTGATCGACGAGTTCGGCATCCGCCACCTGCGCCTGACCGTTCGCAAGCCGGGAGCGGTGGCGGCGGCACGCGCCGTGGGCGTGCGCATCGAGCGCAGCGTCGACTGATGCCGCTGGTCGCTCTCGGGCTGGGCAGCAACATCCGGCGCCAGCACCATCTGACCCGGGCGCTGGAGGCGCTGGAGTCGCTCGCCGCCCCTCACCCGCTGCAGCTTTCCCGGGTCTTCGAAAGCCCGGCGGTCGGTTTCGACGACGAGCGCCCGTTCTACAATATGGTGGTGGCCTTCGAAACCGAACTCTCCCCGGCGACGATCGATCGTCACTGCAAGGCGATCGAGAGGGAGAACGGCCGCCCGGCAGGGCCGGCCAAGTTCGTCGCCCGCACCCTGGACATCGACCTGCTGCTATGGGGCGACAGCGTCGAGAGCGACGACACCCGGCGGCTACCGCGGGAGGACATCGAGCGCTATGCTTTCGTGCTCCATCCTCTCGCGGAGCTGCTGCCGGCGCACCGGCACCCGGTCAGCGGCGTCACGTTCGCCGCACTGTGGGCATCCTTCGACGCCACCGACCAGCCCCACCGGCCGATCGACTTCGTCTGGGGCAAGCGACGGATATCCCGAAGCGACGAGACCTGATGTCGGAGCCGCTCTCCCCGGTGTCCCGAACCCGGTGCCCCGAACCCGGCGCACCGGGGCAAGAAGCCCGGAGCCGGAAGTTCGAAGAGCAGTAACGGGTGTGGCAATCTCCACAATCTTTGCCGATTGCCTGAACCGTCACTGCCATGCGTTGCGCCACACTTAGGGATTGTCGTCATTCGTGGAAAAGCCTGCCCCTATGCTTCCATCGCTCAGCAGTCGACGTGACTGGCCGCGGCTGTCACGCCTGAGCCTCAAGCTGTTCGCCATCATCCTGGTCACCAACGTGCTGATCAGCGGCCTGGTGTTCGTGTTCGTCTCGAGAAGCCTGGACGAAGGGTTCGTCAACTACCTGGAACGCAGCCAGTCGACACGAGCCGAGACGCTGGCCAACGCGCTGGGAGAGCAGTGGACGCAGCGCGGCAGTTGGCAGTGGCTGCGCGACAACCCCCGCGCCTGGCAGAGTCTGGTCCGCAGCCAGCTATGGTCGAGCGACCGCCACCCCCCGACCGGGATCGATCGACAACTTTCCGACGCCCGCGGCTACGTGCTGCTCGACGAGTTGAGCAACCCCGTCATCGGCGAACCCCTGCTCAAGCCGCCCCCCCAGGACCTCGACCTGGACATTCCGCCACCGCCGGAGCCGCACTTCGTTCCCATCCGCAGCGGCGACAAGCTGGTGGGGCAACTCGGCTATCTCCCGCCGGAACGCCTCATGGCGCGCATGGACCAGATATTTCTCGAGCGCCAGCAGCGCAATCTCACGATCATCGTCGGCGCGCTGTTTCTTACCTCGCTACTGCTGGCGGGCGGGCTGGCCTGGTGGCTGGGCCGCCGTGCCCGGTTCATGACGCTGGCCACCCGGCGCCTGACCCTGGGCGACTACAGCGTGCGCCTGTCCGAACGTGGCCGCGACGAGTTGTCGAGCCTCTCCGCGGATTTCAACCAACTCGCCGAGACCCTCGAGGCCAACCGGCGCGCGAGGCAGCGCTGGGTCGCGGATATTGCTCATGAACTGCGCACGCCGCTGGCGGTACTGCGGGGTGAGATCGAGGCCATGCAGGATGGCGTGCGGCCATTGTCGCCGGACAACCTGGGATCGCTGCAACAGGAGGTCGACCAGCTCGGGCATCTGGTCGAGGACCTGCGGCTGCTCGCCCAGAGCGACGCTGGTGCCCTGGACATGCACCTGGTGCCGTTGGATCTCGAGGAGTCGCTGGTCCAGCGGCTCGAGGACAGCGAGTTGCGCCTCGAGAGCCACGGCCTGACCCTTCGGCTCGATACCGTACCCGTCTGGGTGCGCGCCGACAGTCAGCGCCTGCGCCAGCTATGGGACAACCTGCTCTCCAACACCATTGCCTACACCGACGGCCCCGGTACGCTGCAAGTCACCCTGCGGCAACGTCACGACAAGGCGGAAGTGATCTGGGAGGATACGCCGCCGGGGGTGCCGGCCGACGAACTGCCTCGCCTGACCGAACGGCTGTATCGGGTGGAGGGCTCACGCAGCCGCCGTAGCGGCGGCAGCGGGCTGGGCCTCTCCATCGCCCGGGCGCTGATCGAGGCCCAAGGGGGCGTACTGACACCCTCCGCTTCACCACTGGGCGGGTTGCGATGGACGCTGGCGTTTCCGCTGGACCTGCCTGCCGAATCCTCCGCCGAGCCCACTCCTCCCGCCGGGGAGCCGGCCAGCAGCAGCCATACCAATCGATAGGGAGCCGGTTTGATGAACGACACCATTCTGATCGTCGAGGATGAACCCAAGATCGCCCGCCTGGTCGCCGATTACCTGTCGAAGAGCGGCTATGCCTCCGACCACATCGACCACGGCAACGCCGTCATGGAGTGGCTGGAGGAGAACCAGCCGATGCTGGTGCTGCTCGACCTGATGCTGCCCGGCACCGACGGCCTCACCCTGTGTCGTCAGATTCGCGAGCGATTCCCCGCCATCCCGGTGATCATGCTGACCGCACGGGTCGAAGAGGTGGATCGGTTGCTGGGGCTCGAACTGGGCGCCGACGACTATATCTGCAAACCTTTCAGCCCCCGGGAAGTCGTGGCTCGCGTCAAGGCCGTGCTGCGACGCAGCCATGGCATCACCGGCACGGACGAAGCGATCCCTCAAGGAGATCACCTGACGCTGGACGAGGATGGCTGGCGTGCCATGGCGGGGAGCGAGGACCTCAACCTGACCGCCGTCGAGTTCCAGTTGCTCAAGGTAATGATGCACAGCCCGGGCCGGATATTCTCCCGCGACCAGTTGATGGACCACATGTATCGCGACCACCGCATCGTCTCCGAGCGCACCGTCGACAGTCACGTCAAGAAACTGCGCCGCAAGATCGCCGACGTCTGGCCCGAGCGTGACATCATCCGCTCGGTCTACGGGGTCGGCTACAAGTACCAGCCGGAGGAGTGAGGCCAGCGACCGGCCCAGGCAACCCTCCCTTTCCTTTCCCTACGATGGCGGTGGTTACCGGGTGGCGCCCTAGGGGCCTGCTCACCCGATGCGTCGCGACCGCGTGGATAATGTGAACAAGCCCTAGAGGGAAGCGCTCTTCAGGAAGCCATCGGCGTCTCTCGCCGAGAAGAACACCAGCGTCACCGCGAGGCCGGTCAGAGCGGGTAACTGCTCGCGCATCACCTCCGCCACGATGCTGGCGGCGGCGTCGGCCGGATAGCCGTAGACCCCGGTGGAGATGGCGGGAAAGGCCAGCCGCTCGAATCGATGCTCAGCGGCAAGGTGCAAGGCGTTGCGGTAGCAGGCGGCCAGCAGTTCGGAACGATCTTCCGACTTGGCGAATACCGGCCCAACCGTATGGATGACGTGACGCGCCGGCAGCTTGAAACCCGGCGTCATCGCCACTTCACCGACGGGCAACCCGTCCGGCCAGATCGTGCGTCGCAGCTCCCGACACGCCTCGAGCAGTTCCGGACCTGCCGCACGATGAATCGCCCCATCGACGCCACCACCACCCTGCAGGCTCTTGTTGGCGGCATTGACGATGGCATCGCCCTCGAAACGGGTGATATCGCCCTCGGCGACCGTGAGGCGTCCCTGGCGGTGGTGAATCTGCATAGCAACCTCCTCTGGCGGCTGTCGCCCTCACTCTAGCCTCGACGCCGGCCCACGACCAACACGGCACCAGCGCCCGAGGTTAGGCATGCCAGGCTGGCTAGCGGCCCCTGAGCTGTTTACTCTCCGGCGACTGTTTGTCGATATGGCAGAGATATGGCAGATATTCTCTTCGGCCTGAGCGCAAGGCTCTAGGGTAGCGCATGGCATCGTGGTGACAGCCTCTCCCCCAAACGCAAGACGCCGGCGCAGAGCGCCGGCGTCGATACCGCGAACCGCGCTCGGCTTCAGCCGGCGCGCTCCCCGCTGCCGAGGGCGCCAGTGCCCTCGTCGGCGACCGCCGGCAGCTCGCTCTCGCCGCGCTTGAGCAGCGCGTAGCCGACCCCGGTGACCAGCGACCCGGCGGCAATGGCGACCAGATAGAGCAGCGCCATGTTGACCGCGTTGGGGATCAGCAGCACGAACAGGCCGCCGTGGGGCGCCATCAGCTTGATCCCGAACCACATCGACAGCGCACCGGTGACCGCACCACCGATCATCGCCAGCGGAATCACCCGCAGCGGGTCCTTGGCGGCGAACGGGATCGCCCCCTCGGTGATGAAGCACAGTCCCAGCACGAAGGAGGCCTTGCCCGCTTCGCGTTCCGGCTGCGAGAACTTGCCCCGCGCCAGCAGGGTGGCGATACCCATGGCGATCGGCGGCACCATGCCGGCGGCCATGATCGCCGCCATCGGCATGTAGGTCTCGGTGGAGAGCAGGCCAACACCGAAGGTGTAGGCCGCCTTGTTGACCGGGCCGCCCATGTCGAAGCACATCATCGCGCCCAGCAGCAGGCCCAGCAGCACCGCGTTGGTGGAGCCCATGTTGTTGAGGAACTGGGTCAGCCCGGCGAGGATCGCCGCCACCGGCGTGCCCACCACGTAGATCATCACCAGACCGGTGAACAGGCTCGCCAGCAGCGGGATGATCAGGATCGGCTTGAGCGACTCGACGCTCGCCGGCAGCTTGACATAGCGGGTCACCGCCGACGCCGAGTAACCGGCCAGGAAGCCGGCGAGAATCCCGCCGATGAAGCCGGCGCCCAGGGTCGATGCCAGCATGCCGCCGATCATCCCCGGGGCGATGCCGGGGCGGTCGGCGATCGAGTAGGCGATATAGCCGGCCAGTACAGGGACCATCAGCTTGAACGCCGTACCGCCGCCGATCTGCATCAGCGCCGCGGCCAGGGTGCCTTCCTGCTCGAAGGCCTTGATCCCGAACACGAACGAGAGCGCGATACACAGGCCGCCCGCCACCACCATCGGCAGCATGAACGACACCCCGGTCAGCAAGTGCTTGTAGAGGCCGCGCTCCTTGGCGCTCTTGCTCGCACTGCCGCCGGCCCCTGCGCCGCCGCTCTTGGGCGCGCCGTTCGACTCGACCTGGGCCTCGGCCAGCGCCGTCTCCAGGGTCTGCTTGGGCTGCTTCAGCGCCGCGCCGGTGGAAGTGCGGTAGATCGGCTTGCCGGCGAAGCGGGTGTCGTCGACCTCGATATCGCAGGCCAGCACCACCACGTCGGCGGCGTCGATGTCATCGGCGGTCAGCGCGTTCTGCGCCCCCACAGAGCCTTGGGTCTCGACGTGGATCGCGTGCCCCATCGCCTTGCCCGCCTGGGCCAGGGCCTCCGCCGCCATGAAGGTGTGCGCCACCCCGGTAGGACAGGCGGTCACCGCGACGATTCGTCTGGTCCGGGAAGGATTCGCCTCTGCCACCGCCGGCGTATTGGCGGGCTCGTCGGCAGCGTCGAACGCCGTCGCTTCGCGGGCGGCACGCTCGAGAAATGCCTCGGGATCGGGCAGCGCCTGCTGGATCGGTGCACGGTAGAGCCGCTTGCCGACGAAGCGGGACGGTTCGGGCACCCGCTCGGCGGCCACCACGACCAGGTCTGCCTCGGCGATCGCCTGGGCCGAGACCGGCGCGACCGGTTCGAGTTCGCCGTGCATCTCTATCTGGGGTTGCCAGCCGCGACGCCGCGCGGCCTGCTCCAGACGCCTCGCGGCCAGAAAGGTCGTCGCCATGCCACTGGGGCAGGCCGTAACCAGAATGACGTTCATGCGTTCACCGTTCATGCCCCCTCCTGACGTGTGTCGCCACAGCGAGTGACACGCGTCTGTTGCAGTAATTGCTGGAAATCCTCGACGTGCGGATTACCGACGCCGACATGCCGAACCGCTTCTGCCGCCAGCGCCGTCGCCTGGCGCAGGGCGTCCTGCGGTGACTGACCCGCGATCACCCCATGCAGCAGCGCGGCCAGCAGGGTGTCGCCGGCCCCCACCGTACTCTTGACCTCGACCCTGGGTGGGATCGCCCGCCATTCGCCGCGGCGGCTGACCCACAGCGTACCCGCCGCACCCAGCGACAGTATCGATTCCTCGACGCCGGCCGCATGCAGCCGCCGGGCCGCATCGAGCTGCGAGGCCGGGTCGTCCAGCGGGCCGCCGGCCCAATCGGCGAGCTCCTGCTCGTTGGGTTTGGCCGCGTGAGGCGCCACCGCCAGTGCCGCCGCCAGCGCCGGCCCGCTGGTATCGACCCAGACCGGGATACCGCTCGCCTTGAGCGTTTCGACCAGCCTCGCCAGCGCCGCGGGAGACACGCCCGGTGGCAGGCTGCCGGTCACCACCACCGCCGACGGCGCCGCAGTCTCGCAGCAGGCGACCAGCGCAGCGGTGAGCTCGGCCAGCGCGGCCTCGGAGACCTCGAGCCCCGGGCCGTTGACGTCGGTCACTCGGCCGTCGTCCTCGGCAAGCTTGGCGTTGATCCGGGTCTCGCCGGGCAGGCGCAGGCTGGCATCCTCGATACCGTCGCGCCGGCAGGCCTGGACGAAGGCGGTATCGTTGTCCGCGCCCAGGAAGCCCGACAGCGTCACCCGATGGCCCAGCGACACCAGCACCTGGGCCACGTTGAGACCCTTGCCGGCCGCCGCCAGATGCGACGACCGCGTGCGATTGACCGCCCCCGGCTCGAGTCGCGGCAACTGGATCGACAGATCCAGCGCCGGATTGAGCGTCACCACCAGCACATGGGCCATCAGAGCGCCTCCAGCGCATCGCGCACGGCCTGGCTGGTGGCCTGGGCCAGCGCCGTCTCGGTGTGCAGCCGCGCCGTTGCCTGGGTGATGCCACGCAGCCGCGCCTTGACCATCGGCACCTGGCGCACCGACACCGACAGTTCATCGACCCCCAGGCCGACCAGCACCGGCACGGCGGCGGCATCCGACCCCAGCTCGCCGCAGACGCCGACCCACTTGCCCTCGGCGTGGGCGGCCTCGACGGTCATCTGGATCAGCCGCAATACCGCCGGATGCAAGCCGTCCGCCTGGGAAGAGAGCTCGGGGTGGCCACGATCGATCGCCAGGGTGTACTGGGTCAGATCGTTGGTGCCGATGGAGAAGAAATCGACCTCGGCGGCCAGGCTCGGTGCCAGCAGTGCCGCGGAAGGAATCTCGATCATCACTCCGACCTGAATGTCGCCGGCACCGATCTCCGCCTGCAGGCGGTCGACGATGGCGCGCGCCTGGCGGTACTCGTCGACGTCCTTGACCATCGGGAACATGATCCGCAGCGGCCGATCACCGGCGGCGGTCAACAGTGCCCGCAACTGGGTCTCGAGCACCTCGGGTCGGGTCAGCGCCAGACGAATGCCGCGCAGGCCGAGAAAGGGGTTGTCTTCCGCCGCCACCGGCCAGTAAGGCAGGGGCTTGTCGCCGCCCACATCCAGCGTGCGCGCCACCAGCGGACGGCCATCGAGGGCGTCGAAGGCGCGTCGGTACTCGCCGATCTGGGTCTCCAGATCGGGCGCCTCCGGATGCGCCATGAACAGGAATTCGGTGCGCAGCAGCCCGACACCCTCGGCGCCCTGCTCCACCGCGTCGGCGGCGTGGGCGGTGTTGCCCAGGTTGGCGGCGACCTCGATACGCTTGCCGTCGGCGGTGCGTCCCTCTTCGAAGCGCGCCCCATGGGCCTCGCGGCGCAAACGCTCGAGCTCCTTGAGCCGCAGCTCGGCGCGATCACGGCGCTCCGCACTGGGGCGCACGATCACCCGGCCGAGATCGCCATCGAGGATCAGTTCATCGTCGTTGGCGAGCGTCAGCGCCCGCGGGCCGGCACCCACGACGGCGGGGATGCCCAGCGCCCGCGCCAGGATGGCGCTGTGGGAAGTGGCGCCGCCGCGGGCAGTCAGCAGTCCCCGCACCTGGGCGGTATCGAGGCGTGCCACGTCGGAGGGCCCGATGTCGTCGGTGACCAGAATGTACGGACGCGGCGGCGGTGTCGGCATTTTTACCCCGCACAACACGCCGAGCACGCGACGGCCCACGTCGCGAAGATCCGCTGCCCGCTCGGCCAGGAGGCGGTCCGCCAGCACTTCCTGGGCGCGGGCGGCGGTATCGATCGCCTGCCACCAGGCGGCTTCGGCACTCAGTCCATCGCGCATGCCTTCGAAGGCCGCTTCGTGCAGCTCAGGATCGTCGAGCATCTCGGCGTGCATGGAGAGGATCTCGGCCACGTCGCCGCCCTTGGCGGTGCCGATCAGCGCGCGTAACTGATCACGCGCTTCGCTCAGGCTGGCACCCAGACGCTCCCGCTGGCGCTCGGCCCCCCCTTGTTGCTCCGATGCCAGATCACGAGCCCGCTCGGGGTAGTCGAAGCTGGGAGCGCGCATCACGAAGACCGGCGCGATCGCCAGGCCCGGCGAGGCGGCCGTGGCCGGCAACGCCGTATCGTCGGCGATCGGCTCCTGCACTGCCTCGGCCGTTCGCGCCACGGTCTCGTCTCGAGACGCGTGATCGGCGAGGCCGGCGTCCGCGAGCGGGCGCACCGATTCACCAAGGCCCGACTTGACGGCAGCGACCATCGCCGCCAGCGCTGCCTGGGCCCCCTCCCCCTCGGCGGAGAAGATCAGCGTCTGACCGCGCCGGGCACCCAGGCCGATGACCTTGGTGAGGCTGGCGGCGGAAACCGTCTCCGCCGCGCCCTCCATCAAGCGCACCCGAACCGGCAGCGACTGTTCGCGGGCCGCCTGGACCAGCAACTTGGCGGGCCGTGCGTGCAGGCCATGGGCATTGAGCAGCGTCGCCCGGGCGGTCTCGGCATGATTCGATTCACCGGACAACCGAGCCAGGACGTGGTCCGCGTCGGCATCGATCAGCGCCTCGCCTTCGCCGCTGTCCAGCAGATCCGCCAGTCGCTCCAGCAGCGTCCGGTGAACGTCGCCTTGCGCCGCCACGCAGAAGACGCCATTGACCACGCCTTTCGGACCGCTGAACGACCGCTCTGGCGTTGCCAGCCCCAGCGCCGGCTGGCTGACGCCGAGGGAGGCGCTCACCAGCCACAGCCCCTGACCGAGCGCGACCGGCTCCTGCTCGGTGATCGCGGCGACGAAGCTCGCATCGACGCACTCCGCCTGGCGCAGTCGCGCCGCCGCCGCCAACGCCAGCTCGAAACGATCCCGCGCCGGGAAGCCCAGGCACAGCGTGCCGGCGTCCAGGCGCGCCTTGACCGGCGATTTGGCGAGCAGTGCGACCATCGCTTCGGCGCTGTCGGCGTTGGCGATGCGATCGGCGACCCCCTCGTCGTCGAGGACGTGAGTCAGATGGCGCAGCACGTCGAGATGCTCGTCGCTGGCAGCGGCGATCGCCACCAACAGGAACACCCGGTTGCCGTCGTGCCAGGTCACTCCGGCCGGGAACTGCAACAGGCGGACGCCGGTGCGGTGGATCTGACCGCGGCTCTCGGGGGTACCATGGGGAATGGCAATACCGCTGCCGAGGAAGGTAGAGCCCTGCGCCTCGCGGGCATGCAGGGCATCGCGGTAACCGGCTTCGACCAGACCGGCCTCGTGCAACGAGGCGGCGGCCTGATCCAGCGCCTCCTGCCAACTGTCGGCGTGGCAATCGAGCGCCGCGTCTTGCGGCTGGAGGGTCAACATAACGATCTCTCCGAGTGGGTCGTTCGATGCACGATTCGTGGCCTGTCGAGCGCCGCCGGGGGCAGTCAAACGGGCAGGTCCAGGCGCTCTAGCTGAATCGTGTCACCTCAATGATGCCAATGCTCTCCGCTGGCGACCGGTTTGGCAAGCTAGACCTTCGCCTCACCCCATGCCAGACGTCACAGTCGCCGAAATCAGACTGGGCCGCCAGGGCCCGACGCGGTATCGTTCAGACCGTGAAAATGCGCCACCCTCTCCCATGAGCCTTGCAGGAGCCTTGCATGAAGCTTGCCGACATCGCCCGACTGGCCGGCGTCTCCCGCACGACCGCCAGCTATGTCCTCAACGGCCAAGCCAAAGCAAGACGCATCAGCGATGCCACGGTGACACGGGTGCTGGCCATCGCCAATGCCCACGACTATCGAATCGATGCCCAGGCGGCCGCATTGCGGGGAGGCGACAGCCGCACTCTGGGCCTGATCGTGCCGGATCTGGAGAACGGCAGCTATGCACGGCTGGCCAAGCGTCTCGAGCATGGCGCGCGCCGGCAGGGCTACCAGTTGCTGATCGCCGGTTCCGACGACGACCCCCAGAGCGAGCGCGAAGTCGCCAGATCCCTGCGAGCCCAGCGCTGCGACGTGCTGTTGGTCGCCAGTAGCCTGAGCCCCCAGGACCCGTTCTACGTCGAACTGTTGGCCCAGGGGTTGCCGATCATCGCCATCGACCGACCGCTGGATCCCGAGCGTTTCGTCAACATCGTGACCAACGGTCGTGCCGCCGGCGAGATGCTGACCCGTTCGGTGCTGGCCGACGACGTGACCAACGTGGTGTGGCTGGACGCCGTCCCGGATCTCTCGATCAGCGCCGAGCGGCGGCGCGGGTTTCTGGATGCCCTGGCCAGCGAGCCCAGGTGCCATCCCCGCTGCTTCAGCGGCGAGCGCTACGACCGTGATAGCGGCGCACGGCTGATGCAACGACTGCTGGATGACGACGGCTTGCCGGACGCCATCGTCACCGCCTCCTACACCCTGATGGAGGGCCTGCTCGACGTGCTGCTCGCAGACGGTGTGCCCCCGGCCAACCTGCGCCTGGCCACCTTCGGTGATGATCGGCTACTCGACTTCCTGCCCTGCAAGGTGAACTCGCTGCCACAGGACCACGACCGGGTCGCCGAACAGGCGCTGGCGAGAGCCCTGCAAGCGGCCCGTGGCGACTACACGCCAGGGCTGGACGTGATCGACAGGACGCTCAAGCGACGGCGCTGAACGCGATGCGCTGGATCCTCACCGGGGGCGTGGCCGGGAGCCACGACTGAAGTATGCTTGGCCCATCGATACTCTCAGGAACCGCGACTTGTCAGACGACCTTCCCGACATCCTGGCCGGGCCGATACTCCGCCGGGCAGCGCCCCGGCGGCTGGTGCTGTGGCTGACCGCATCACGCCCGCTCGAGCTCCGGCTGACCCTGACCACCGCCGCTGCGTCATGGACACACCCGCTGGCCGCGGCAACGACCCGAGTCGAAGTGGGCACCCATGCCCACCTCCATCTGATCGACCTCGAGCTGGATACGGCCCTGCCCCAGGATGTCCGCATCACCTACGACCTCGCCTACCATGGCGAGTCCGAATGGCGCTCGACCGGCGACTGGGGCCAGGCGCTGTGCTACGGCAACGAGCCGCTCCCCACGCTGGTGCTGCGCTCGCGCCACGACAATCTGCTTCATGGCTCCTGTCGCAAACCCCACCACGCCAGCGGGGACGGCCTGGCACGCGCCGACCGCTGGCTGGACGGCTGCCATGACGACGCCGCCGCCAGGCCGGCGGCACTGCTGCTGACCGGTGACCAGATCTACGCCGACGACGTCGCCGGCCCGATGCTGGCCGCCATCCATGCATTGATCGCCCGCCTCGGCCTCTACGACGAATGCCTGGAAGGGACGGACATCGCCAGCGGCAGCGAGCTCTATGCCCGCGACGAGACCTACTATCATCGGGACGAACTGCTACCGGCGATCCGCTCCACCGAGGCGCTGCGCGAGAAGTTCTTCGGTGGCGTGCGCAAGCCCATCTTCACCACCGCCAGCGCCGAGAACCACCTGATCACCTTCGCCGAGGTGATGGCGATGTACCTGCTGGTCTGGTCGCCGACTCCGTGGCGGCTGATCGAGGTCGAGCTACCCCGCCTCAGCGCGGAGGAGCAGGCCCGCTATCGCCGGGAGCAGCGGCATATCGATGCGTTCGTCACCGGACTGCCGGGGGTGGCACGCCTGCTCGCCCACCTGCCCACGCTGATGATCTTCGACGACCACGACGTCACCGACGACTGGAACCTATCCGCCGCCTGGGAGGCCGCGGTCTACGACCACCCATTCTCGCGCCGGATCGTGGGCAATGCCCTGATCGCGTACCTGCTCTGCCAGGGCTGGGGCAACGATCCCGATGGGTTGGCCGAGCCGCTGCGTGCCAGCTGCGAGTGGCTGGACTCCGCCACCGGTGACAGCGGCTTCGACTGCCAACTGCACGACCAACTGGTGACCCGGCTGCTGCGCTTCACCGGCTGGGGCTACACCATCGACTCGACGCCTCGCCTGGTGGTGCTGGATACGCGCACCCGACGCTGGCGAAGCGAACGCCGCCGGCATCATCCTTCGGGGCTGATGGACTGGGAAGCACTGAGCGAGTTCCAGCAGGAGTTGCTCGGGGAACCATCGGTCATCATCGTCTCGCCGGCCCCGATCTTCGGCGTCAAGCTGATCGAGGGCATCCAGCGCCTGTTCACCTGGTTCGGCAAGCCGTTGCTGGTCGACGCCGAGAACTGGATGGCACACCCCGGGGCCGCCCGTACCATGCTCAATATCCTGCGCCATAGTCGCACCCCGCAGCGCTACGTGATCCTCTCCGGCGACGTCCACTACTCCTTCGTCTATGCGATCACCATTCGCCAGCGCCGCAACAGTCCCCAGATGTGGCAGATCACCAGCAGCGGTCTCAAGAACACCTTTCCCGATACCCTGCTCGACTGGTTCGATCGCCTCAATCGCTGGCTCTATGCACCCTGGTCGCCGCTCAACTGGCTCACCAAGCGCCGCCGCATGCTGATCGAGCCCTATTGCCCCGAGCGCAGCTCGAAAGGCGAACGACTGTGGAATCGTGCCGGTATCGGCCAGGTGAAACTCGACGCCGAGGGCGCGCCGACCGAGGTCATGCAACTGGGAGCCGATGACTGCGATACCCGGTTTGACAAGGAGCGTCGATGAACCCGACGAATGCCACACTGCGTGTGGCCACCGCCGAGGACTTGAGCGCGGTGGAAGCGCTGGTCCGCGACGCCTACGGCCACTACATCGCCCGCATCGGCAAGACACCGGGGCCGATACAGGACATCGATGACGAGCGCTATGCGCGCTATATCGATGCCGGTTACGTCAACCTGCTGCAGGCCGGCGGCGAGATCGTCGGCTTGCTGGTGCTGATCCCCAAGCCCGACACGCTGCTGCTGGACAACGTGGCAGTCAGCTCTTCCGCCCAGGGCCGCGGCTTCGGCCGGACCTTGCTGGAGTTCGCGGAAGCCAGCGCTCGCCAGTTGGGCTTTCGCGACATCACGCTCTACACCCAGGCGCTGATGCACGAGAATCTGGCGATCTACCGGCGCTACGGCTATGTGGAGACGCATCGCGTCGAAGAGCTCGGTCTGAAGCGCGTCTATCTGCGCAAGCTGCTCTGACCCGCGACGGTCGCTCGACGCTCGGCGCCGTGCAAGCCGGGTCGTCGACGTGACGCGGCGATGCCAGTGACACCGGACTGCTGAAACGCAAACCGCCGCGCCTCTGGAGAGGCGCGGCGGTCACTGCCGGACGGACGTAACGACCATCGATCAAACCGCGTGAGCGGCGCCGGGAGGCGATTCGACATGGCCGAAGGTGCCGTTGGTGCCTTCCACGTCACGCAACTCCACCACGATCCCGCGTGCTGCCGCATTGTCGACGAATCGGTCGATGTCCTCGCGGATATCGGGATCGATGTAGTTTGCCCCGCGGGCATCGATGATCAGGTCGCCGCTGTCCGGTACGGCGTCGAGACACTGGCGCATCTCCTCACGGTTAAGAAACGAGACATCCTGCTGGAACTTCAGAAGCATGTGCTCGCCGCGCCGGGTACAGGTGATGGCCGAGCGGTAGCCGGACTGGAGCAGGAAGTAGAGACTGCACACCAGTCCCACCAGTACGCCCATCAGCAGATCGGTGGCGAGAATCGTGATCACCGTCACGGTAAAGGGAATGAAGCGACGCATGCCTTCGCGATACTGCTCCATGAACAGTGCCGGCTTGGCCAGCTTGTAGCCGGTGTGCAGCAGAATCGCCGCTAGCGTCGCCAGGGGAATCAGCTCGAGCCAAACCGCCAGAAACGCCACGCTCACCAGCAGCAGCCCGCCGTGAATCAGGCTCGACAGCCGGGTACGGCCGCCGGCATTGGCGTTGGCGGAGCTGCGCACGATCACCGCGGTGACCGGCAGCGCTCCGACCAGTCCGCACACCATGTTGCCGATGCCCTGGGCCTTCAATTCGCGGTGCGGCGGCGAGTGCCGCTTGAGCGGATCGAGCTTGTCGATGGCCTCCAGGCTCAACAGCGTCTCGAGGCTGGCGATGATGGCGATGGTGATGGCAACCGTATAGACCGCCGGATTGGCCAGCGCACCGAGATCGGGACGTGTCATCTGGGCGATCAGTTCCGAGGGCCCGGACAGGCCGCCAAGATCGATGTGGTGCCCCGCGCCCAGCGCCCGGCCGGGCATCACGCCGCCCACCAGGCGATCGATGGCGATACTGCCGAGCACCACCAGCAGCGGCCCCGGGATCAATGCCAGTGCCCGGTGCCGCTTGATCACCGGCTGTTCCCACAGCACCAGCAGCGTCAGGCTGAACAGCGCGATCAACGTGGCCAGCGGCGAGATACCGCTGAACAGGGCGAACGGTTCGGTGATCGAGGGCATGTCCTCCAGCGGATGTCCCAGCGCCATCGGGAATTGACCCAGCACCAGGATCAGGCCGATGCCTGCCAGCATGCCCTTGATCACCGAGGTCGGCACGAAGGCTCCGATCCGGCCCAACTTGAAGATCCCCATCAGCAGCTGCAGCGCGCCGGCCAGCACCACCGCGATCAGGAAAGCGGAAAAGCTGCCCAACTGTTCGATCGCATCCAGCACGATGACGGTCAGGCCGGCCGCCGGACCGCTGACGCTGAGCGCCGAACCGCTGAACATCGTTACCACCAGCCCGCCGACCATGCCGGCTACCAGCCCGGCAATGGGCGGTGCCCCCGAGGCCAAAGCGATCCCCAGACAGAGTGGAATCGCTACTAGAAAGACCACGATACCGGCAGGAATGTCCCGCGAGAGGTGACGTAGGGAGAGCGTGGTGGGCCGGTCGTGCCGATTCGATGCCGTGTGGGTCGACGGTTCCGATCGTGTCGTTTGTGTCATTGTCGTGTCCTCGAGTCCATGAGTCACAGCGGTAAGTGTCGGCTCACCCGGCGGCAGCGCGCTGCCAGGTCGGCTCGGCGGAGGCGCCTTCCGCCCAATCGGGCTCGCGACGATAGACCTCTTCCAGATGTCCACTCGCCAGGTCGTAGACCCATCCGTGCAGGCTCGGCGCCTTGCGCGCCTGCCAACTGTCGGTGACCTGTGACATGGTCGACAGTCGCTCGATCTGCGCGATGACGTTGAGTTCGACGACATGGTCGACCTTCTCGCTCAACTGTGAAAAGCGCCCGAGTTCTTCCCCGCGCTCGGCGACCAGTTGCTTGACCTGGCCCAGGTGCTGGTCGACGTACGGCAAGGCCTGCAGGGCGTCGCCACCGCTCACGGCCGCCTGGATACCGCCACAGCCACGGTGGCCACAGACAATGATGTGATCCACCTTCAGCGCGTTGATGGCGAACTCGAGGACGCTCGATACATTGGCATCGTCCTCGTGCACCAAGTTGGCGATGTTGCGGTGGATGAACAGCTCACCAGGCTTGGCGTTGCAGATCTGCTCCGCCGGCACGCGGCTGTCACAGCAGCCGATCCACAGCGCGGCGGGCGCCTGCCCCTCGTGCAGACGTTCGAAGATACCTGGATCGGCCATTTTCATGCCGGCAGCCCAGGCGCGGTTTTCAAGCAGCAGACGATCGAAGAATTGCATGTCTAACACCCCCTAGATGACCAATGGCAGGTCGTCGTCCAGCGCCATCATGGCTTTTGAGTGGACTGACGCCATTGCGTGACGGATAAACCAAAACTCGAAATTTCCCGGCCTTGCCGACGACTCGATGACGGTTGGGAGTTGCCATGAGACCAAAGGCGTAGGCTTCGCTTAAAGTCGTAAGGCGGAGAGGTAGGTACGGGCAAGCAAAAAGTGATTTGCCGACGGCAAATTTTGTAACGCAAGGTGATTGAATGTTGGTTCAGAAATGTCGGCCAGACATCGGCAGTCACACGCCGTTACATGCGAAGAGGGAGAGTGGCCATGTCTCCGCGAGGGCGTCACCCCGATTCGAGCGGCTTTCGGCAGCAAGGATGAACGATCGGTGAATGGTGGATTAACGCTGGATGAGAGGCGTCATCATGCGGATGACCGCTTGTCGGTCATCCGCCCGGACACATCGAATATTTAATAAAAACTAATGTAACAATTTGATCGATAACCTTGCGTGAAGATGAACGATACTCATCCGATCGACAGTTAAGGTTATCTGAACGTTACCGGAAGACTACGTTCATCTTCAATTCATCACCGGTTCACCTCAACGAGTCGTCTCAACGGCTCGTTTCCAGCACTTCGATGGCATCGTCCAGGCGGATCTCTCCTTGGTTTTCCGCCACGAGGTTCTGGCCAAAAAAGACTTTTCCCTTGTCGCCGCGTCGATAGCTCGCCAGCGTCTTCAATGGCTCCTTGTCGCGACGTTGTTCGCCCCGGGCCGGATCGACCGTCACCATGGCGCAGCGAGCACACGGCGCGTCGACACGAAATGTCACCTCGCCGATGCGAATGCGCTTCCAGCCATCCTCGGCGTAGGGAGCGGTGCCTGCGACGACCAGATTGGGCCGGAACTGCGCCATCACGTGTGTGCCGTCGGTACGGGTGTTGAGATCCTCCAGCGAGGCCTCGGAGATCAGCAACAACGGGTAGCCATCGGCGAAACTGACTCTCACCCCGATCGTGTCCCGATAGCGCGACGATCGCTCCCCCAGCCAAAGCAGCCGCGCCGGTTCGCCGGCGACGTCACTGAACCACTCGTCGAGCGAGGTGTGAGTGGTGGTGGCGGTGAAGGGATCGGCCCAGACCTGGGTATCGAAGGGATGGCCCGAGAACTCCTCGCGAGCCACGTCCACTGGTGGCAGGGCATCATGGGTCAGGGTCAGTCGCTCGCCGTCGAACTGTGCCCGGACTCGCTGAAGCCCGGGATGGGTGCGGGCGGTGAGAAAAGTGCCGTCAGGCTTGACCACCATGAAACGGCGATCGCCGACAACGCCCTCCTCCTCGACCCGCGCATGTCGCAGGGACGACCCCGCGGTCGACTTGATCGGGTAGCGATAAATCGCAGAAAGCGTTGGCACGAAGAGGCTCCTGTCAGAAAACGTACGGGTAATGCCGCCCACAGGCGGCCTGTCATCGACGCCTGTCCGCCTTGCGGCGGCGTTGATAGTCGCGCTTGGCACGCAGGTAGGCATCATCGCTGCGTACCGCGTCGAGCGCCACTTGATAGCGCTCGGCGATACGTGCCTTTTCCGGGTCGGCATTGCCAGGCTGGCGTAGGCTACCGTCGGCATCTTTCTTGCGCCCGCCGGGGTAGCGCGCATAGCGCCGCGCACGGGTGTAGCCCATTTGTAGATATTTCCGCGCCATGTCCATGCCGACAAAATCGTCCTGCTCGCGATAAGCCCTGTATCTGGCGCTCAAGTCTTCGATCGCCTGTCTGGCATCGGCTTCGTTGCGAATTGCCCACAACGGCAGCAGCTCATCCTTGTAGGGCTGGACATGAAAGGCACCACGCTCGCCATGGCCGATCCGGTAGCACTCGGGGTGGCGGCGATAATCGATGGATGCGTCGGGAAAGCTCACGTTCACCTCACTTCCGGTCATGATGTCGTCATGCATTGACGGCACGATGACGCCTCGCCACGAAAACGGCCGCCTCGTGAGAGACGGCCGTCATGTTGACACGGACGCGACTCGGCGTCAGGCGGTCGCCAGGTGCTCGGACTTGCCGTCCTTGGGTCCGCGGCGACGCCGCTGGAGCATCACGACCAGCCCGAACAGCAGCAGCGCCGGAATCCACATCAGCTCTTTCGGCACCTGCGACCTGGGGATACGCACCGAGACGATCTGCTGATCGAAGTCGAAGCCCAGCTTTTCCGCCTGGCTGCCGAAATCGGTCATGTCCACCAGCATCTTGCCATCTTCCTGCATCAGATGTAGGCCCAGGCTCTGCAGACGCTCGGCCCCGGTCTCCCCCTCCGTCGCCGGCACCTGAATCACGAAACTGGTCGGCGCGCCATAGGCATCGAGCCCCTCGATCCGCGTCATCAGGTGGCCATCAGGGCCGATCTCCCCCAGTGCCTGCTCGAATTGAGCCGGTGGCACCTCTTCATAGGGCGCATCGACCATGTCCATCCAGAAACCGGGGCGGAACAGGGAAAAGGCAACCAGCAACAGCAGCAGGCTCTCGTACCAGCGGCTCCTGACCAGCATGAATCCTTGCGTCGCCGCCGCGAAGATCAGCATGGCGGCCGTCGCCACGATGAAAATCACGATCCCGTGGAGCCAGTCGACATTGATCAGCAGCAGATCGGTGTTGAAGATGAACAGGAAGGGCAGCGCCGCGGTCCGCAAGCTGTAGTAGAACGCCTGGAAGCCCGTGCGGATCGGATCCGCGCCGGAGATCGCCGCCGCTGCGAACGAGGCCAGCCCCACCGGCGGCGTGACGTCGGCCATGATGCCGAAGTAGAACACGAACAGGTGGACCGCGATCAGCGGCACGATCAGCCCGTTCTGCTCGCCCAGTTGCACGATCACCGGCGCCAGCAGCGCGGAAACCACGATATAGTTGGCGGTGGTCGGCAGCCCCATGCCCAGAATCAGGCTGAGCACCGCGGTGAGCAGCAGCATCAGCAGCAGATTGCCCATCGACAGCGTTTCGACCAGATCCGCCAGCACCAGCCCAACCCCCGTCTGCGCGACGGCGCCAACGATGATACCCGCGGTCGCAGTGGCGATACCGATGCCGATCATGTTTCGGGCGCCATCGATCAGTCCGTCCCACAGATCCATGCCACCACGCTTGATGTCGCTGGCCAGCTCGCTCTTGCCACGGAAGAAAGCGTCGACCGGGCGTTGCGTCAGGATGATGAAGATCATGAAGGCGGTGGCCCAGAACGCCGACAGGCCCGGTGACAGGCGCTCCACCATCAGACACCACACCAGCACGATCACCGGCAGGATGTAGTGCAACCCCACCATCACCGTGGGTTTGGTGCGCGGCAGTTGGGTGATCTCCTGGGAAGGGTCGTCCACTTCCAGTTCCGGGTAATGGGAGCCAATCTTCAGCAGTGCGATATAGACGGCGCCAACGCCCAGGGCGATGACCCAGGAAGCCGAATCGCCCAGCGCCGGCTTGAGCCAGCCGATGCCGTAGTAGACGGCGAATGCCAGCGCCATGATGCCGACCAGCCCGGTCAGGAAGCCCAGGATCTTGTTGAGCCAGGGCCGCTGAGGGTTACCGCTGGGCAGCCCCTGCATGCCCGCCTTGAGCGCCTCGAGA
This sequence comes from Salinicola sp. CR57, assembly GCF_003206585.1. Taxonomy (NCBI): domain Bacteria; kingdom Pseudomonadati; phylum Pseudomonadota; class Gammaproteobacteria; order Oceanospirillales; family Halomonadaceae; genus Salinicola; species Salinicola sp. CR57. The sequence goes on along the minus strand of NZ_PZJL01000008.1, from coordinate 20,421 downwards.
TGGACGATGTACAGCAGCGCGATATAGGAGATCACGGCGGGCAAGAAGGCGTGCTTGATCACCTCGATATACGGAATGCCGACATACTCGACCATCAGGAACGCGGCCGCGCCCATCACCGGAGGCATGATCTGGCCGTTGACGGACGAGGAAACCTCGACCGCCCCTGCCTTGGTAGCGCTGAAACCGACGCGCTTCATCATCGGAATGGTAAAGGTGCCGGTGGTCACGGTGTTGGCGATCGAAGAGCCGGAAATCAGGCCGGTGAGGCCGGAAGAGACGACGGCGGCCTTGGCCGGGCCACCGCGATAGTGCCCCAGCAGCGAGAACGCCACCTTGATGAAGTAGTTGCCGGCGCCGGCCTTGTCGAGCAGTGCGCCAAACAGCACGAACAGGAAGACGAAGCTGGTGGAGACCCCCAGCGCGATGCCGAACACCCCTTGCGTGGTCAGCCACTGATGGTTGACCAGCCCCGAGAAGCTGACGCCACGATGGGCCAGGATCCCTGGCATGTAGGGTCCCGCCAGCGAATAGACCAGAAAGATCAGCGCGATGATCATCAGCGGCGGGCCGAGCGCTCGGCGTGTCGCCTCGAGCAGCAGCACGATCCCCACCACACCGACGATCACGTCCTGCAGAATCGGCGCACCGGGGCGCTGCGATAGCTGCGCGTAGAAGAAGTAGAGGTAGGACGCACAGAACGCCCCGACCAAGGCCATCACCCAATCGAGGATCGGCATGCGCTCTCGTGGCGAGCGCTTGAACGCCGGGTAAGCCATGAAGGCCAGGAAAACCGCAAAAGCCAGGTGAATGGAGCGTGCCTCGGTGGCACTGAAGACGCCAAACCCGACGATGAAGGGGAGCGGCGAAGCGATCCAGAGCTGGAACAGCGACCACAGCGCCGCCACACCGAGCAGGATGCGGTTGGGCGTTCCGGTCAACTTGCGACCACCGGTATCGGTCGCGGCCAGTTCTTCCAGCTTGGCCTGATCGGGGCCGGAAGTCTTGTTATCGGTCATGAGCAGATCCTGACGTGAGGAAACACGGAATCGTTGCCTGCGCGAGCGAATCGTTGCGCCACGGGACTCCGGAGCGCCACGCCATCAAGGCCTGTCCGCCTTGCGATGATATCTCGCCCTCGGCGTTCCGTTCGCTGTTGTGCAAAACAGTGCCCCCTACTCTCTCACTCGAGAAAGGGCCCGGCGCCCTTGGCGGCCGGTGAGTGGACCGACGTCGACACGACATCGGTTCACGCTTGATTCGATGCGACGATCACCGTCGCGGGGATTCCATCCAACGGCGCGGCGGTTGCAGACAACCGCCGCGCCAGAGTGTCAACGCCTTCTATCGAGAATGGCGTCGGGCCATTACAGCCAGCCCTGCTCCTTGTAGTAGCGCTTGGCTCCTTCATGCAGCGGGGCGGAAAGGCCCTGGCTGATCATGTCTTCCGGCGTCAGGTTGGCGAACGCGGGGTGCAGGCGCTTGAAGCGATCGAAGTTGTCGAACACGGCCTTGACCGTCTGATAGACGACTTCGTCGTCGACGTCAGCGGAGGTCACGAAGGTCGCGCGAACACCGAAGGTCTCGACGTCGTCCGGGTTGCCCTCGTACATGCCACCCGGGATGGTGGACATGCTGTAGTAGGGGAACTCGTCGACCAGCCCTTTGACGGCATCGTCGTTCAACGGGACGAGGTTGGAGGCGACGGTGGTGGTCGCTTCCTGGATGGCGCCATTGGGGTGACCGACCACGTAGGCCATGGCATCGATGTTGTTGTCAGCCAGCGCGGAGGCCATCTCGGCAGCACCGAGCTCGGAGGAGAGCGAGAAGACGCTGGTGTCCCACCCCTCGGCGTCCATCAGCACTTCCATGGTGGCACGCTGACCGGAACCCGGGTTGCCGATGTTGACACGCTTGCCCTTCAGGTCCTGCACCGACTGGATGTTGGCATCCTTGCGCGCCAGGATGGTCAACGGCTCGCCGTGAAGCGAGAAGACCGAACGCAGGTTCTCCATCGGCTGATCGAACTGCGCCTTACCGTTGTAGGCGTTGTACTGCACGTCCGACTGCGCCACCCCCATGTTCAGTTCGCCGGACTTGATGCCGTTGATATTGGCAACGGAACCACCGGTGGACGGTGCGTTGCACCGAATGCCGCTCTCCTCGGCGCTGCGATTGACCATCCGGCAAACGGACTGACCGACGACGTAATAGACTCCGGTCTGACCGCCGGTGCCGATGGTGATGTATTGCTGATCCTGTGCCATGGCTGGCGTGGAGATCGACAGGGCGCCCATCAGGGCGGAGGAGAGAACGGCTGCGGTTAATGCGTGGCGTTTCATGCGCATACCTCGAATTTTTCCCGTTTATTGTGTTGATCGGCGTTCCGATCGCGTAGACAACAGGCCGGCCGGCGTGCGTCAGGGTGTGATTCAGATCGCACCGTGCCCGTGACTTACCCATTGCAACATAACTTATCCCCGACGGCGCGCCATCATATAGCGAGTTTTTGACCGGCAAAACCGTCGCCGCGCGGAGGGGCCCGTCCCGCAAGAGGCCGGTTTGACCCTTCGGTCAACCCACGGACACCGTCATCATGCGCTTTTCCCGTGTTCCCGAGCCGATGGGCCGCCTACCTTTCACCATTATCGGCATGCCTCATGCCGGAAGCGAATGCATTTCACGGCGCCGCGATCCAGGGCGCGAGCTCGACACGGTCGCCGACCTCGATCCCGCGTTCGGCGAAGTAGCCGGCATTGGCTTCCAGCGCGGCGCGAAAGCGCGCCCCCGCCGGATAGACGGGGCATCGACTCGACGATTCGGCGCGGCAAGGAGACATGGTCCTCAGCGAGCGTATCACGCCCCCCTCGTCGATGAAGGCGATATCCAGCGGAATTCGCGTCCGGTACATCCAGTAGGCGCTGGTCGCCGACTGTTCGGTGCCATAAAGGAACAGCATCCCGGCGTCGACGGGAAGCGAATCGCGCTCCATCAGGCCTCTCGAGCGCTGCTGTGGGGTCTCGGCGACCTCGATCTGGATCGTGTGCGTGCGTTCACCATTGTCGAGGACCAGAGCGTGGCGAGTCGGCGCTTCCGCCCAGGCCGGCATGGTGAGCAGCATCGACGCTAGCCACGCGGCGAGAATCAACGCTCGGGACAGCATGCCCTTCCCTCCTGGGTCGCTAGACTGATCGTCAAGCCTGCTCCTCCTCGTCGCGCTGACGTTGGTTGTTCTGCGCTGCGACCGCCTGTCGCGTCACGGATTCGCCGCTTCCGTGGCGATGGTCGATATAGGACAGCACGAACAATTGGGCGAAGAGAAAGCAGACGCAGAAGATGATTCCCTTGATCATGGGTTGAACCCTCGAGTGCGAAGATTCCCGACGTGGCGACGAAGAATCGGTCGATTTTGCGTAGAGTAGCGCATTCCCCGAGCTGAGAAACGCAGATTGCGCCGACAGGCGGAGCGCGGAAGCCCCCTGGAAGACGACATCTCAAAATAATGTTGCTCTCGCGGGAGCCGCTGAGACAATGGGCCATCCGGCGCCTCCGTCGACGCCCCCTTCCAATGACGAGTACTGCTACGTGCCACTGAAGGACTTGCTGATCGGCCTGGGTATCATTGCCATCTGGGCTTTCAATATCATCGTGATCAAGCTTGGTATCGAGGATCTGCCGCCGCTGCTGGTGACGGTACTCCGCTTCATGCTGGTCGCCGTGCTGATCGTGCCGTTCACTCGCATCTCGCGCCAGCAGCTCGGCTGGCTCCTGGTGCTGGCCGTCACCTTCGGCGGCCTGCATTTTCCGCTGCTGTTTCTCGGTCTGCAGCATGCGGAAGCCGGTACCGGCGCGCTGCTGGTGCAGATGGGGACACCCTTCGCGACGCTGCTGGCCGCAATCTTTCTCAAGGAGAAGCTCGGCCCGCGCCGAATCTTCGGCCTGGTTCTCGCCTTCGGGGGTGTCGTCGTCCTGGCCGGGGGCCCATCCCTGCCGCCGCCAGCCTCGACCGCCCTGCTGCTCGCCAGCGCGCTGTTCTGGGCCGTCTCGACCATGATCATCAAGCTCGCGCCACCGATCGCCCCGTTGACCATGACCGGCTGGATCTCGCTGTTCGCGATACCGTTGGTCGCGACGGGCAGTTGGCTCTTCGAGGACGACCAGTGGCACGCCTTGCAGAACGCCGGCCTGGCCGGGTGGGGTGCGGTCGTGTATACCGCCTTGATGTCATCGATCGCCGCCTACGGACTCTGGTATCGGCTCCTGCAAAAGCATCCCGTCAGCCGCGTCGTACCGCTGACCCTGCTGATGCCGGTCTTCGCCGTCATCCTCGGCGTATGGCTGCTCGACGACCCGCTGGGTATCAACAAGATGGCCGGCGGTGCCATGGTCGTCGCCGGCCTGGCCGTCATCAATATTCGCTTCAGCCGCCACCGTAGATCGAGGCCCGCGCCATGAACTCCAGTCCCATGCCCGACATTCTGCCCATGACCATCGACGATCATCCGGACTTCGCCGCCATGATGTCGCGTACCCCGGGGGTGGTGCTCCGAAACGCCGATGGCTACGCGGCGACGCAACGCTATCTCGCGCGCAATCCCGGACTGAGTTTCGTTGCGCGACCGGCCGTCGGGGACGGCATCGTCGGCTGCGCCATGGCGGGACACGACGGCCGTCGCGGCTATCTGCAGCATGTCATGGTCGACCCGGATTATCGCCACCTGGGGCTGGCACGAGCGATGGTCGATCGCTGCCTGACGGCACTGCTGGCAGCGGGTATCGAGAAGGTACATCTCGACACCCTGGCGGACAATCACCAGGCGCACCGCTTCTGGCATCATCTGGGATGGGACGATCGCCGCGACGAGATCGTCAAGTTCTCCCGCGTCCTGGTCGCCGACGCCAACGCCTGAGACGAGGCAGCGAAGGCACGAGGCCGGTCCAGAAAACCGTCGCCACGCCGATAACACAAGAAAGCCCGGGAAAAGCCATCATGTTGCGACCACTCATCGTCGGCATACTGATCGCGATATCGTCATTGGCGGCGAAAGCGGACGAGCCACCCTACCCCAAGGATATGCCGCTGTTGGCGCTCGTCGATTCCCACGGCCGGGTGCTGGCGTCGTTCACGCTGACGAGCCTTGAGGCGCTGCCCAGCCGCGAGGTCACGGGCTCGATCCCCGACACCAGCGATCCCGAAGCTCGCTGGTCGGGGGTGTCGATCAACGTCCTGCTGCGGAGCCAGTCGATCGCCGCGCCCGACAGGATGCTCGCCGTGGGTCTCGACGACTACAGCGACATCATTCCCCGTTCGGACCTGGAGAACTACGATCCCGTCGTCGCCTATCGCCGCAACGGCCACTATCTCGCCGTCGACCGTTATGGGCCGCTGGTCGTCATGTATCCCTATAGCGACTATCCCGAACTCCACGAACGCACCTACTACAGCCGCACCGTATGGCAGCTGAGCGAACTGCAGCTCCAGTGAGCGGATCAGACGTCACCAGGGCCGGCAAGGGCCGACGCTGGCCGGTCATGCTACTGATCGCGCTGGCCGGGACGATGATCGTCGCCGCGCTGGCGGGACTCAAGCTGATCTCGGAGAAAGGCAATGACTACGCCTCGCCCGGCCTGCATACCGAAGTGTGGCAGAGCTATCAGTTGCGTTCGGAGATACAGCGCCTGATCGATACCGCCCGCGCCGTCGACGCGAACCAGGCCGGCGCCGCCGCGCTGATCCTGCGCCTGGGGGTCATGCGCAACACCCTCGACCCTTTCCGCCACACCCGAGTCTTCGACTACCTGCCGCAACCCAGGCCCGAAGTGCATCGGACGATCGCCCGCCTCGACGCGCTCAGCGCGGACTGGGTGCAGCGGCTGGACTGGCACGACCAGGCCGGTGCAAGGCGAGTGGCCGCCGACATGCTGGCCGAGCTGCCGGGACAGTTGCGTCCGGCGCACGACCTGATCGTCGTCTCCAACATCGCCGTCGCGGCGCAACTCGACAGGGAACGCCAATCACTGCAGCGAACGTTTCACTGGCTCACCGTCACCCTGGTGCTGCTGGCCTGCGGCTGCCTCATCCTGGCGTTGCGCATCCTGAGCTCGCAGCGGCGCTCACGTCGCCTCGCCGAAGAGCTGCAGGCGCTCAACAGTTCGCTGGAGCGGCGCGTCCGCAGCCGCACGCACCTGCTGCACGAGCGCGAGGCACTCCTGCGCACGATTCTCGACTCGACACCGAGCGACGTCACCCTGATCAGCGCCGACCAGCGCCGGGTCTTCTACGTCAGTGAGGACCTGCTGGCCCAGACGGATACCCAGCGGGCGGAGGACTTTCATCTCGAGAAACTGTTCGAGAATGGCGATGACTATCGCCAACTCGTCTCGCAGCTGAGCCGCGGGGAGACCCTGCATCAGATGGAGGTCAGACTCTCCCCGCGTGCACCTTACTGGGCCTTGCTGAGCGCGAGACCACTGCGCATCCATGCGCAATCCGCGTGGCTGATCTGGAGCCTCGACATCACCCGGCGCAAGGCGATGGAGCACAAGCTGCAGCAGCTGGCCTCCACCGATGCCCTGACCGGCCTCTACAACCGGCGTGCGCTATGGCGTGCCGCGGTGACGCAACTGCGTCGGGACCGGCACGCCCCGCTGAGCGTGCTGCTGATCGACATCGATCACTTCAAGCGGATCAACGACGAGTATGGTCATCCGGTGGGAGATCAGGCGCTATGCACGCTGGCCCGCCAGCTCGACGAGCTGATGCAGGGTGACGCCCTGCTTGGGCGCATCGGCGGCGAGGAGTTCGCCGTCGTGCTCTCCGGCATGTCCCCGGAAGCCGCCGCGCTGGTGGCCGAACGCTTGCGCGCAACCGTCGCCGATACCCCGTTGGTGGTGAATGATGCCGTGACGCTGTCGATGACGCTGAGTATCGGCCTGACCCAGCGCCACGAGAGCGATAGCCTCAAGAGCCTGATGATGCGAGCCGACCGTGCGCTCTACCGGGCCAAGGCAGAGGGTCGCAACCGATGTTGCCATCTGCCTGCGATCGAGATGGCGCCCTCGGCGCTCGATGAGGCTTGAGAGGCCAGCCACGACCGCTTCACCGAATATCGGTCGGCGAGCCGGCGACAGAATGGCGTCGAACACTGCCGCTTGATGCTCGGGTCCTCGGTTTCCAGCTAGACTGCTCACTAGACGCGCCGCTCATGACTCTGACAACTATTTCAATAGCGCGCTAATATTATCCGTTCGTCACGCCACCGCTACAGGGAAAATATGGGTTTACAGGAAATCGCCGTTGGCGGGATCTTCATCAGTCCTCTGCTGATCTATGCCCTGTTCGGCTTCGTCGCGACCATCGTCCTGCGCTCATTGCTGCACTGGGTGGTCGGGCAGCGCGCGCTATGGTACGAAGCCTGGTTCGATGTCTCGCTGTTCGTGCTGTTCACTGCCGGTATCACTTTTCTGTTCTCCTTCCTGCTCGAGAGTACTTGATGCGCAATTCGCTACGTATCCTCATGACCCTCGTCGTCGTCGCTATCGCCGTGGCCGCCGGCATCTGGCTATGGAACTACTACCTCTTCACGCCGTGGACGCGTGATGCCCGGGTGCGCGCGGAGGTGGTCACCATCGCTCCCGACGTTTCCGGCTGGGTCCGCACGCTCAACGTCAACGACACCGGGTTCGTCGCCCAGGGCGATCCCCTGTTCGAGATCGATCCTGCGCGCTATCAGGCGGCCCTGGACCAGGCCCAAGCCACGGTCGAGAATCGCGAGGCGACCCTCCAGCTGCGTCAGACGGAAGCCCAGCGTCGCAACCAGCTGAGCAGCCGTTCGATCAGCGCGGAAGATCGTCAGATCGCCCAGATCAACAGCCGCGTCGCCGCCGCCAATCTGAAGCAGGCCCAGGCCGATCTCGCCAGTGCCAAGCTCGACCTGGAGCGCACTCGCGTCGTGGCGCCGATCAGCGGCCATGTGCTCAACCTGCAACTGGCCGCCGGCAACTACGTGACCCGCGGTACCCCGGTGATGGCGCTGGTGCAGTCGAACTCCTACTACGTCATGGGCTATTTCGAGGAGACCAAGATGTCCTCCATCGACGTCGGCGACCCGGCGGAAGTCATCCTGATGAACGGCGACACTCATCTGCGTGGCCATGTGGCCGGTATCGGCCGCGGCATCGCCGACACCAACACCACGCTCAACAATCAGCTATTGCCGCAGGTTCAGCCGACCTTCAACTGGGTACGGCTGGCTCAACGCATTCCGGTTCGGGTCACGCTGGACGATATCCCGGACGACACTCTGCTCAGCGCCGGGATGACCGCGACGGTCAGAGTTCAGCACACGGACGGCGATCATCCGGCCGAACCCGCCGGTGAGACCGCTAGCACCACCACCCCGCGCAGTCAGCCTGCCGATCGACGGCCGACAGCGCAGGTGCAGTCGACCGCCGAGATGCCGGCAGAGAACGCAACCGACGCGTCGCAGTGAGCACCATGCCACCGCTCGTCAAGACCTACCTGATGCCCGACGCCGCGGCGGTCAAATTCGCCATCAAGACCACCGTGGCGATGATGATCGCGCTCTACCTGGCGCTCTGGTTCAATCTCGATCGTCCCTACTGGGCGTTGATTTCGGCGGCTTTTCTGCAGATCCGACCCATGAGTGGCATGGTGATCGAGAAAGGCATCTGTCAGATCAGCGGTACCTTCATCGGCGCCGTGACGGGCATCGCCATCATGGCGCTTTTCGCCCAGGCCCGAGTGCCGGCGCTGATCACCCTGACGCTATGGATCATGCTGTGCACCTACGTCGGCTCGCTGTGGCGCAACAACTACACCTACGGCTGCCTGATGGCGGCCGTCACCGCCATGCTGATCGTGGTGATCTCCAATGGCAGCACGCCCGGTGGCATCTTCGACATCGCGGTGGCGCGACTATCGGAGCTGGGCCTGGGCGCCATCTGCGCCACCCTGGTCAGTTCGCTGCTGTGGCCGTCGCGGGTCGGCAAGCACCTCGCGTCACAGGCCGACACCGTCATCAACGAAGCGTTCGAGAATGCCGCCCTGCGGCTGGAGGCGAGCAGCGACATTCCCGCCATGCAGAAGGCATTGCGAGGTAGCCTCGGCCCGTTGACGGTACTGGAGACTGACAGCCAGGCGGCCCGATTCGAGGGGCCGGAGGGGCCAGGACGCATCCGTGCGACCCACGTGCTGACCCGACGAACGCTGCGCTTTCTGGCCAACCTCCAGGCGCTGCATCAGATGCTGCACGACCACGCCGACAAGCTGGATCCCCGCAGCATCGAGATCGCACGGCAGGTGGCCCAGGGCTTTCGCGAGGCGGAGCATGTCAAGGGCGTTCCCAAGGCGCGGCAGGAATTACAGGAACTTCGCCACCTCGTGCATGAGAGCGACGAAGCGGGCATGGCACCGCTGGACCGTCGCGCCCGACTGGGGCTGCGGGAATCGATCGGTCACGCCATGGTGATGCTGGATGCCCGCGAGGCGATTGCGTCACCCGGTACGCACAAGCTGCGTTCGACCTCGCTGGCCTGGCATCGCGATCATCTCGCCGCCGGCATCAACGCACTGCGCTCCGGACTGGTATTCGGCACGCTGGCCACCTTCTGGATTCTCACCGCCTGGAACAGTGCCATGGTCGCCATGCTGCTGGGGACGCTGTTCTCGTCGTTCTTCGCCAGTCGCGACAATCCGGTCGCGATCACCATGATGTTCTACAAGGGCATGCTCGCCGCCATTCCCAGTGCGTTCCTGTTCGGCCACGTGCTGCTGTCGCAGGCCAACGGTTTCCCGATGCTGGCGCTGCTGTTCGGCACGCCGCTGTTTCTGGGGCTCCTGGGCGCGACCAACCCGGCCACGATGGGCTACTGCCTGGCCTTCACGATCTTCAATATCCTGCTGACCATGCCCGGCAACAACATGGATTTCTCCTTCGACAGCTTCGCCAACCGGGCGGTGGCGGTGATCATCGGCCTGACCTGCGTGGCGATGGGTTTCCGGCTGCTGCCCGGACTGGGCACGCGGTTGCGCCGGCGTCGCCTGATCAACGCCATCTCCCGGGACATCCACCAGCTGCGGCGGCGTTCCATACGCGACGCCGAAACCCGCTTCAGTGGCCACATGGCCGATCGCATACTGCAGTTGGCGCAGCACGACGACATGCTGCCCGAAGACCAGCGCCACCTGTTCATCCTCGGTTTGACGGGTCTGGACCTGGGGACGGCGACACTGCGGCTGCGGGATCGGCTCGACGACGCCCCTCATCCCGTGATCCGGCGTGCCCATCGCCAGTTGCTGCGGGCGCTGGCCAGCGGCTTCGAGGAGAGCGCCAATGGTCGCCAGCCGCAGGGCATTCGCGAGGCAGGCAAGCGCCTGGACGAGGCCATTGCCGAGCATGGCGATGTCGCCGCCGATCGCCGGGTGCTTCTGGAGGGCCTGGTCGAGCGTCTCGAACTGGCGCTGGAGCGGCTGGGGCGCATCATGGCCGAGCGGCCACGTATCAAGCCCGATCGCCAGCCCGAGCCCGCGACATCCTGACCGCGGCCCACGCTCCGGCGAACCGGCGTTTCACCGCGCTCCGATTCGTGGCCAGGTATCGGCGAGCCGGTAGCCGCCAGGCCACGGATCCTGTGGATCGAGAGTGTACTGGTGGGTGCCGGTGATATAAGCACGGCCGCAGATCAGTGGCGTTACCGCCGCCACCTCGCCGACGCGAGTCGTGCCGTCGAGTCGGCAGACGAAACGGGAATCGATGATCGATTCACCGATGAAGGTTTCGTTCAACCCCAGCTTGCCTTGGGCATATAGCAACGCCATGCGTGCCGAACAGCCGGTGCCGGTGGGCGAACGGTCGAGCTTGCCGGGTTGAATCGCCACCGTATTGCGTCCCAGCCAGGCGTCGCCCTCCCGTATCAGCGGCGCGGCGATCTGGCAGAACGAGACGTGCCGCCAATCGGGATTGGTGGGGTGGCGGAACCCGAACTGCTCGTTGACCGCATTGGTGATCCGGATGCCGGCCTCGACCAGCTCCCGCGCCTCGTCCGGCACCAGCCGGAAGCCGAGATCCTCGGCGTCGACGATCACGAAGCTGTCGCCACCGAAAGCCGTGTCGACACGCAGCGTGCCCAGCCCCGGGACCTCCAGCTGCAGGTCCCGCTGGTCGACGAAGGCCGGCAGGTTGCGCACGGTGACATCGAGGACGCGGCCGTTCTCGCAGCGAGCAACGGCTTCTATCACGCCACCGGGAGCCTCGAGCACGAGATGGGTTTCCGGCTCTCGCATGGGCAGAATGCCGGTCTCGAGCAGCACGGTCACCACGCACAAACTGTTGGAACCGGACATCGGCGGCGTGTCTTCCGGCTCCATGATGATCCAGCCCATCTGCGCGCGGGGGTCCCTGGCCGGCACCAGCAGGTTGACGTGGCGAAAGACGCCGCCGCGCGGCTCGTTGAGCATGAAGTCACGCAGGGTCCGGTCGCGGGCGATCCAGCGCGACTGCGTCCAGAGTGTCTCCCCGGGCGGCGGCGCCACGCCGCCCACGATGACGTCCCCCACTTCGCCCTCGGCGTGACAGCCGACGACATGGATCACGCGGCTCGTCTGCATGTTCCCCTCCCGCGTTGCGCTACTCGCCCACCCCCAGGTAGGCCTTCACGATCGATTCGTCCTGGCGAAGTTCGGCAGCCGCCCCCTGCATCCGAATCTCGCCGTTCTCGATCACGTAGGCGTAATGCGCCAGGCGCAATGCCAGGCGCGCGTTCTGTTCGACCAGCAGGATCGTGGTGCCGGCCTCGTTGAGCCGCTTGATGATGCGCATGATGTCGGTCACGAGCTTGGGCGCCAGCCCCATCGAGGGCTCGTCGAGCAGCATCACGCTGGGGCCGTGCATCAACGCGCGCCCCATCGCCAGCATCTGCTGCTGGCCGCCGGAGAGCAGCGACCCATCCTGATGGCGACGCTCGTGGAGGATCGGAAAGAGTGCGTAGACTTCGTCCAGTCGTTGCCGACGCAACCCGCTGTCCTTGACCGTGAACGCGCCCAGTTCCAGGTTCTCCTTGACCGTCAGCCCGCGCAGGATGCGTCTTCCCTCGGGCACGTGAACCACACCACGCCGGGCGATCTCGTGGGCGGCCAGCTTGGCGATCGACTCACCCTCCAGCTGGACCTCGCCCCGCTGCGCCCGGACCAGCCCGGAAATGGTCTTGAGCGTGGTCGACTTGCCGGCCCCGTTGCTGCCCAGCAAGGTCACGATTTCGCCCTCGTGGACATCCAGCGAGACGCCCCGCAACGCCTGGATCTGACCATAGAAGGCTTCGACATCGCGGATGCCGAGACGCACCTTGCCTGGGCGCGAACCGATTGCCGCCGCGTCGGTCTGGTCAATGGTCTGTATCACAGTGCCAGCTCCTCGTCGTCCTGGCCGAGATAGGCCTCGATTACCTTGGGGTCGTTCTGCACCGAGTGGGGGTCGCCCTCGGTGATCAAACTGCCGTGATCGAGCACGCTGATGCGCTCGGAGACATTCATCACCAGGCTCATGTCGTGCTCGATCAGCAGCACGGCGATGCCGCGCTCGTCCCGAATACGTCGAATCAGTTCGATCAGCGCCTGCTTCTCGCCGCTGTTGAGGCCCGCCGCCGGCTCGTCGAGCAACAGGAGCTTGGGCTCGGTGGCCAGGGCGCGGGCGATCTCGACGCGGCGCTGGTGGCCGTAGGCGAGATTGGTCGCCAGCCGGTCCTGGTGCCCCATCAGGCCGACGAAATCGAGGCATTCGAGACTGGTCTCGAGAATCCGCCGCTCCTCGGCGCGCTGACTCGGCAGCCGCAGAATGGCCGCCAAGGCACCGGCCCGGCTGCGACAGTGCTGCCCCGCCATGACGTTCTCGAGCACCGACATCTCACGGAACAGCCGCACGTTCTGGAAGGTCCGGGCGATCCCCAGGCGGGTGACGGCATGAGGCTTGCGCTTGACGATCTGCTCGCCGTCCAGCGTGATGTCGCCCTGCTGGGGCCGATAGAAGCCGGTGATGACGTTGAACATCGACGTCTTGCCGGCGCCATTGGGCCCGATCAGGCTATGAATACGCCCCGCGGCGACGCCGAAGTCGACCTCGTGCAGTACGGTGTTGCCGGCGAAGCTCAGCGACACCTGTTTCAGTTGCAGCAGCATCGCTTTCCCCTATGAACGTTTCTCGGGCCAGATACCGCTCGGCCGGAACAGCATGATCAGCAGCAGCAGGACCGCGAAGATCAGCAGTCGCAAGGTGCCGAAATCGCGCAGCAATTCGGGCCCGAGCACGACGATGAACGCCCCCAGGATGACGCCGGGAATCTTGCCCATGCCACCCAGCACCACTGCCAGCAGAATCAGTACGGATTGCTGGAAGCTGAAGCTCTCTGGCGAGATGGCGCCCAGATTGACCGAGAAGAAGATCCCCCCGATCGCCCCGAAGATGGCGCCGGTCACATAGGCAGCCAATTTTGTCGCAACCCGGTTGATCCCCATCGCCTCGGCGGCATCCTCGTCGTGGCGCACGTAGAGCCATGCCCGGCCCAGACGGGAGTCGAACAGCCGCTGGCTGGCGACATAGGCAAGCACCGCCAGTACCACGAAGACGTAATAGAAGTCGATCGAGCTGTCGATGTGCCAGCCGAACAGCGACGGTTCCGGGATATGCGACAGCCCGCTGGCGCCGCCGGTGATCTCCAGGTTGCGCGCGGTAAAGCGCACGATCTCACCGAACCCCAGGGTCACGATGGCGAGATAGTCGCTGCGCAAGCGCAAGGTCGGCCCGCCGATGATGACCCCGGCGAGCGCCGCCGCCATCAGGGCAAAGGGGATCGCGGCCCAGAAATTGACGCCGAACTGCTGGGTCAGGATACCGACGGTGTAGGCACCGACCGCGAAGAAGGCGGCATAGCCGAGATCGAGCAGCCCGGCATAGCCGACCACGATATTCAGGCCCAGACACAGCACGACGTAGAGCAGCGCGTTGGTCAGAATGACGGTGGTGTACTGACTCGAGATCCACGGGGTGACGATCAGGATCGCCAGAATCGTGAGATGAAGCGCTCGCCGCCGCCCCGGCGATTCGAAGGCTGCATAGAGTTTCTGGAGTGGATTGCGCGGTTTCGCCCTGCCGGAATCGTGCTCGTCGACATCGGTGGGCGTCGGTGGCGAATGCTTGTCCATGTCACATCCTCTCCACTTCGGATTTGCCCAGCAGGCCGGTGGGTTTGAACACCAGTACCAGAATCAGGATCGAGAAGGTGAAGACATCCTTCCACTCACTGCCGATGAACGGGATATGAGTGCCGAACGACTCCAGCAGCCCCAGAATCAGGCCCCCCAGCATCGCACCGGTAATGCTGCCGATACCGCCGATCACCGCGGCAGTGAACGCCTTGAGTCCGATCAGAAACCCCATGAAGTACCAGATGCTGCCGTAATAGGCGCCAGCCATCGTCCCTGCGGCGGCGGCCAGTCCCGAACCGATGAAGAAGGTCACCGCAATGACGGCGGAGACGTTGATCCCCATCATCCGGCACATGTCCTTGTCGATGGAGACCGCGCGCATCGCCCGTCCGTATAGCGTCCTGGAGACGAACAGCTCGAGCGCGATCATCAGTACGGCGGCGGCTGCCACCAGCACGATCTGGTTGTAGGAGAGGAAAAGATTGCCGAGACTGATGCCGCCGAAGCCGAGATCGGTACTGAAGGCCGTGTACTGGCCGCCGGTCAGCGCCAGTGCGGCGTTCTGCAGTACCAACGAAACCGCCAGTGCGGTGATCAGTATCGACAGCCGCGGCGCGCCGAGCATCGGATGATAAGCCACCCGTTCGATCACCACCCCGAGGCAACCGACGGCAAGCATTGCCAGCAGCATGGCCACGAAGATGCCGAGCCAGCCGGCCCCGAGAAAGCCGGAGACCAGCGACAGCCCGCCGAACCCGGCGAAGGCACCGGTCATGTAGAGATCGCCGTGGGCGAAGTTGAGCAGCTTGATGACCCCGAACACCATGGTGTAACCGAGCGCCACCAGGGCATAGAAAGAGCCCAGCACCAGCCCGTCGACGAGCTGCTGCAGAAAAGAATCGTACCAGGTCATGGCTTTTGTCTCTGGCCAGCGAACAGCGGATGAGGAAGACGAACGCGGCGTTGAGATCAACCTCTACGCGGCGTTCCAACACCACCGGTCCGAGCGGAAGCCCGAACCGGTGGTGCAGCCGTCATTTTTCGTAGCGGGTCCACTTGCCGCCCTGCCCCTCGAGCACCACGAAATTGCTTCGCGCCAGGGTGTGCTGCGGCGTGAAGGAGATCGGACCGGCCAGCCATTCCTGGCCATCGGCACTATTGAGTGCCTTGATGATGGCATCGCCATCGGTGGAGCCAGCCTTGTCGATGGCCCAGGCCATCAATTGCATGCCATCGTAGGCGAGCGGCGCGTACGGCCCCGGCGCATTGCCGAATTTCGACTGGTAGTCGCTGGCGAACTGCTTGGCAGCCGGCAGGAAGTCGGCCGTCGGGTTGGAGAAGGCAAATACGCCCTCGGCGGCCTTGCCGGCGATATTGAACAGCTCCGGCGAGTTGGAACCGTCACCCACCGCGATGATGCCCTGGAAGCCGCGCTGACGTAGCTGACGAATCAGCAGGCCGCCATCGGCATAGTAGGCGGTCCAGAACACCGCCTCGGCACCGGAGCCCCGGATCTTGTTGACCAGGGCGGAGAAGTCCTGCTCCCCCTTGTTGACGTACTCGAAGGCGGAGACGGTATGGCCCGCGGCGGTCCAGGCATCGCGAGTCAGGTTGGCCAGGTCCTGCGAATAGGCGTCACCCTGGTTGACGATGGCCAGTTTCTCGATGCCCTTGCCCTCGAAGAAATCAAGCGCGGTCTTGGCCTGGTCGTCACCGGTGGAGTTGATCATCACCGCATTGCCAGGGTTGGCCGGGATCAATTGCGTCGAGTTGGCCGCCACGATGACGAACGGAATATTGGCATCGCCGTAGGTCTTGAGCGTCGGCTGAGTCGCCCCGGAGCAGTAACCGCCCACGACACCCACCACTTCCTGCGACGCCAGTCGACTGGCTGCGTTGACCGACTGCTGGGGGTCGCAGGCGGTGTCTCCGGAGATCAGCTCGATCTGGCGACCATCCAGCAGGCCGCCATCGGCGTTGATCTCGTCCGCGGCCAGCGATATGGCGTTGAACATGTCCTTGCCGTAGGTCGCCTCGGAACCGGTCGTCGGCGCCTGCACGCCGATGACGATCGGACCTTCCTGTGCCATGGCCAAAGACCCCGCGGCCAGACTCAGGGCGGTCGTAACGGTGACCAGCTTGAGAAATTTATTCATACAACGATTACTCCCTTCTGCGCTTATTGTTCGTTCGTACTGCAAAGGGGTCGGGCGTTGCGCCCTTCCGTTCGAGGCCGTGATCCAGGCGACGTTGAGTCATCCTGCCACGAAAAATTACGTTTCGACACCGAGCTTTTCGTCGACACTAGGCGTTTCGTATAAAATATACAAGAGACATGAAGAGCAATTTGAGCGTCAACTGAAGTCCCTCTTCGCGCGTTGGCCATTCGCCGATCCCGGGCGTGGGAGCGGGCAGTGAGAGGTCATCAAGCCTTGGGCATGGNNCCATGCCCAAGGCTTCGCAACAAAAACTCCATCATGCGAGTTCCGGTTGGCGCCTCGGCGAAGCAGACGCCTTCATCACCGCTAGCGTTTCGACCGTAGCGACAGCGCACGGGAGCTCCCGCCGCTTGGCGACTGTCACTAAGTTGCCTCCGGCAAATGGCGTCGAGTCGGCCCGTTTTCGGCCTGAATTCATCGTCAGCTTCCATTACCATGACTACGCTTATCCCATGCGACAGCTTGTCGCATGGGGTCATTGATCGCATCGGAGTGTGCGGTCACTCGGCAGTCAATAAGTCATTCAAGGGAGAGTTCTGTGGCCACTACGACTTCTTCCGGCGGCGCTGGCAGCGTGTTTGCCAAGCTCGTCGGAATCATTGTTGCGCTTGTCGGGCTGGCTTTGGGAGCCGGCGGCGCCTATCTAGCGACATTGGGCGGCTCCTGGTATTACCTGGTCGCCGGTGTACTGATGCTGATCGCAGGCATCCAACTGTTTCGCGGCAGGGTTTCCGGTGCCGCCATTTACGGTGTCGTCTTCGTAGGGACGTTCTTGTGGGCCGCTTGGGAATCGGGACTGAATTACTGGCGCTGGATTCCACGCCTGGATGTCGTACTGATTCTCGCCATCCTGGTAGCGCTCGTTACACCTGCGCTCAAAGACGGACCGACCCGCAAGACCGGCTTCTCCCTGGCGGGGGTTCTGTTCCTTGGCCTGGTCGTCGCGGGCGCATTGGCATTCGTTCCCGGTCGCGGCTACCAGCACCTCGAGGACGTCCCGGCGGTCGCTGACGAGTCCCTCTCGACGGACGTGGGCGATGCCCAGCCTGCCGATGTGCCGGCCGATGGAGACTGGGCCGCTTACGGTCGGGACTCCGCTGCGACTCGCTACTCACCCGCGGACCAGATCACCCCGGACAATGTGGGCGACCTGGAAGTGGCGTGGCAGTACCGCACCGGCGATATTCTGGATCACCGCTGGGGTGCCGAGACCACACCGCTGAAAGTCGGCGATGACGTCTTCCTGTGCACCTCTCGCAACATCCTGATCTCCCTGAATGCCGCGACCGGTGAAGAGAACTGGCGCTACGACCCGGTCGTATCGGAGGATGCGATTCCTTACACCGCCGCCTGCCGTGGCGTGACCTATTACGAAGTGCCGGAAGATCGCCTGGACCCATCCGCCGAATCGGCGACCGCCGATGAGCAGGGCGAACAGACAGCGGCGACCGACACACAGGAAGGCGACGACGGGACAGCGGGCGACGACACGCCGCAGCAGCCGGCCGTCGCAGCCAATGAAGAGCAAACCTGTCGCGCCAGGATCATCTCCGGCACCCTCGACGGTCGCATCATCGAGGTCGATGCCGCTACCGGCGAACCCTGCACCGATTTCGGCGACAACGGCCAGGTCGACATCAAGCGCAACATGGGCGAGACGCCGGATGGCTACGTGTCGATCAACTCGGCTCCCGTCGTCGTGCGTGACGTCGTCGTTACCGGCCACCAGGTATTGGACGGCCAACGACGTTATCCGCCGTCCGGCGTAATCAAGGGCTTTGACGCGGTCACAGGTGAGCTGCAGTGGGCATGGGACGCCGGGCGGCCGGATCAGAGCGAACCGCTGACGGGCGATGAAACCTACGTCCGTGGCTCGCCCAACATGTGGACCACCGCCGCCGGAGACAGCAAGCTGGGACTAGTCTATCTACCGATGGCCAACAGCGCTGCCGACTACTGGAGCAGCTCGCGGACGCCGGAAGAGAACGAATGGGCCAGCTCCATGGTCGCCCTCGATGTCGAAACGGGCCTGCCAAAGTGGCACTTCCAGACGGCGCACAAGGACGTCTGGGATTACGATCCCGGTTCGCAGCCGACCTTGATCGACTTTCCCACCGGTAACGGCAAAGTGCCGGCACTGGTCATGCCGACCAAGCAGGGCGATATCTACGTATTCAATCGCGAGACAGGTGAACTGCTCGGCGGTGGCGCCGAAGAGCGCCCGGTCCCACAAGGGGGTGCAGAACCGGAGCAGCGTAGCAAGACCCAGCCGTTTTCGCTCTACGCGACGCTGCGTCAGCCGGATATCGACGAGAAAGACATGTGGGGCATGACCCCGTTCGATCAACTGTTCTGCCGAATCCAGTATCGCCAGGCAAGCTGGAAAGGCATGTATACGCCGCCCACCGCCGAACAGCCGTGGATCCAGTACACCGGTTACAACGGAGGCTCCGACTGGGGCAGCGTAGCGATCGATCCGCACCGCGGTGTGATCATCGCCAACTATAACGACATGCCCAACTACAACGAGCTGGTGCCGCGCGATGTGGCCAACAAGCTCGGCTGGGTGCCGCGCGAAGAGCAGAAGGAAGACAGCGGCGGTGCGGAAGGCGCTGGAGACCCTCAGGCCAACACGCCTTACGCGATCAACGTCAATGCCGGCTGGCGCGTGCCCTACACCGGCATGCTGTGCAAGCAGCCGCCGTATGGCCACATCCGCGCCATCGATCTGGCGAGCGGCGACACATTATGGGATCGACCGCTGGGCACCGCCCGGGCCAATGGTCCCTGGGGTATCCGCTCAGGCCTGCCGATCGACATAGGGACGCCCAACAACGGCGGCTCCGTGGTCACCGCCGGCGGGCTGATCTTCATTGCCGCGGCAACCGACGACCTGATCCGTGCCATCGACATCGAGAGCGGCAAGACGATCTGGCAGGCACCGCTGCCGGCCGGTGGTCAGGCCAATCCGATGGTCTATGAAGCCAACGGCCGTCAATACGTGGTCATCGTCGCCACGGGCCACCACTTCATGGAGACTCCCACCGGGGACTACGTGATCGCCTACGCACTGCCGGAAGGTGAAGGTTCCTGATCGTCTGACTGGGTCATCCTGCCTGGGCGAGGTTTGGGCAGGATGGTTCCAGGCGACAATTCGTGGGACAACCATAAATGGCAGAAGCCCGAGCTCCACTGATGTGGGGCTCGGGCTTCTTGGTTGAGACCGTCCAGTAGGTTCGGTCTCTCCGAAGAGGCGGCAGCCGGTCTCTAGTTACCAGACTATCGCTACTTCATGACTGTATTAATTCTGTGCGTCTTCCGCTTTATCCTGAATGTTTTCACCCGCGTCTTCCATGGCGTCGCCAGCGTTATCCACGGCGTTGTCGACTGACTCTCCAGCCTCTTCGGCCGGACCTTCGTCGTTATCGCAGGCAACCACGCCAAAGGCCATAAAGCCTACCAGCATTGCCATCGCCATTTTTTTCAGTAGTTCGGTGCGCATCGAATCTTCTCCTTGGTAACAGCTTCCATGTATTGCCCACTCAACATAGCCGTTGATCGCGCAATCATCCAACGATAAACGCACCTTCCCCAATTCATCCTAATTGCCAGGCGGGCAATCTAAAGTTGTCGGTTTTTAGCGTCGCCAATCTTTTAATCCCCACCCGCGCAACGCAGACAGACAGGGTGCCTGGCAAGCGAGGCGTCACGAGCCCCGTAAATTGGAAGAATAAAAGCACCATCCCCGGTCCCCAGCCAGAGAAGCTGCGCTCCGAGCGCAAACGCGGGCTTACCGCGGAAGTCGCCTAGCCGAGCTCATGGCTCGTAGCTCGTGGCGCTAATCCGTCGGACAAAGCAAAACCCCAGCCTCGATCGAGACTGGGGTTGGGGATAGAAGCCAGATGGGGGGCTGGGCGGCGCTCCGCTACTCTTCAGGGAGACCCAAAACGAATGAACCCCGGCCAATGACCGGGGTTCGAAATA
>NZ_PZJL01000007.1:0-276347 GCF_003206585.1 Salinicola sp. CR57 | reverse complement strand
CGTCGATCTCTCCGGCCTGGCCGATGGGGAAATCACCAGCTCGCTGGCGATCACCGATACCGCCGGCAACAGCGCAACGGTAACCGGCGATAGCGTGACGCTGGATGTCACCGCGCCAGGCGACGGCGATGGCATCAACACCGTGACCTTCGTCGACGATGACGGCATCTACAATGCGGCCGATGCCGATGGCGTCACCATCATCGGTCAGGTCGAGGACGGTGCATCGATCAGCACGCTGACCATCACCAGCGCCAATGGCGGCGAGCCCGTGGTGGTCGAAGGCATCGACATTGACGTCACCGATGGATCGTTCTCCTACATCGCCGATCTCTCCGGTCTGGCAGATGGTGAACTGACCGCGACTCTCACGGTCACCGATGCCGCCGGCAACGATGGTACGGTCTCCGACACTGCAACGCTGGATACCACCGCCGATGCCGCGCCGCTGGCAACACTGACCAGCAATGATGACGATGGTCTGGTCAGCACCGACGAAGCCGGTACGGCCAGCTACACCGTCAGCGGCCTGGATGACGACGCCACGGCGGTCGCCACCTTCACCGACGTCAATGGCGATACCGCCACGGCCGATGTCGCTGCCGATGGCACGTTCACGGTCGATCTCTCCGGGCTCGCCGATGGCGAGATCACCAGCTCGCTGGAGATCACCGACACGGCCGGCAATACCGCTATGGTCGACGGTGACAGCGTCACGCTGGATCAGACCGCGCCAGCCGTTGACGACGCTGCGGCCAATATCAGCGAAGCAGGCCTGGATGGAGCGGCCACTGTCACGGTCTCCGGTACCATGACGATCGACGACAGCGGCAGTGGGGTCGAATCCATTACTGTCGGCGGCCCGGCGGGCATCACCGCCGGAGGTGAAACCGTCGACTGGAGCGGCAGCTTCAGCGAGGGGGTCTACACCCTGAACGGGACGGCGAATGGCACGACCGTGGCCACGCTGACAGTCAGCACGACCGGAGCCTACACCTACACCCAGTCGCAGGCGCTCGACCATCCGCTGGCTGGCGCCGACATCCTGGCGCTGGGATTCGATGTCACCGCCAGCGATCAACTGGGTAACGAGAGCAGCGGCGAACTGACCGTCAACCTGACCGACGATGTCCCCGTCGCCGCGCAGCCGGCATTCTTCGAGATCGATACCGACTCCACAACGGCGACGGGCAGCTTCGTCGAGAGCTACGGTGCCGATGGCGGCTACGTCTCCGAACTCACCATCGACGGCTACACCTTCAGCTACGACCCGGAGACCGACAGCGTTTCCGCGACCGGCAGTTCCGAGCTGGTCGTCCCGTTCGAGGATGGAGACTACGACAGCGGCTCCGGGGAGTTGACGATCCAGACCGTCAAGGGCGAGACCTTGACCGTCAATCTGCAGGACGGCAGCTATGACTACGATGCGTCCGGCGCCAACCTGCTGGATCCGGAGCCGGAAGCGGCGCCGGTGGTCGCCCTAGGCGCAGACGATAGCCTGCTGGGGCTGGTAGGGGTCGAGGCGCTGGGACTCGCCGACTTCAGCGACCAGCAAGCGTTCGCCGCCACCGATGCCAATAACGACATCACCTCGGTCACTGTCTCGTTGACGGCCCTCAGCATTAGCGTTGGCGCCGGGTTCAGGGCCTCCCAGGCACTGGCCAACGAGTTGGGCCTGACCTACAGCGTCGACAATCTCGCGCTACTGGATTTCGATGCCTCGATCACGGTGAGCGCCAGCGACGGCGGCACCATCGACAACCAGGCACTGAACGAGTTTCTCGGATCGGTCTACTTCAGTTCCGGCCTGGCTAATATCGGCCTGGGATCGACGGTATCGATCTCCGCAACGGATGCACAAGGCAATACCACCAGCACCTCCAACAGCGACCTTCTCAGCCTCGGGTTGCTGCAGAGCAATGTCCCCACCTACCTGGTCCAGGGTAATGCCAACGCCAATACCCTGAACGGCACCACCGGTAACGACCGTCTTTACGGCTACGGCGGCAACGATACGCTCAACGGCGGCGAGGGTAACGACCTGCTGCGCGGCGGTGCCGGCAACGACACGCTCCTCGGCGGGAGCGGTAATGACATTTTGATCGGTGGCACTGGCAACGACACGCTGACCGGCGGTACCGGCAATGATGTCTTCCGCTGGGAAGCGGGCCATCAGGGCAGCGTCGGCGCACCCGCCAACGACACCGTGACCGATTTCAACGCCAGCCGCGTCTCTTCTGGAGGAGACATTCTCGATCTTGGCAGCCTGCTCCAAGGTGAGGGAAAAGTCGGCAGGAATGCCGGCAACCTCACCAACTACCTGCACTTTGCGCTGGTCGGTACTGCCACGCTGGTCTACGTCAGCAGCGCCGGCGCGTTCCAGGGATTGACTGATGCCGCCGCCAAAGAAGCGGCAGCGGATCAGATCATCACGCTGCAGGGCGTCGATTTGACCGCCAGCGGTGCGAGCGACCTCGCGATCATCGAGACGCTGCTGGCCAACGGCAATCTGATCGTCGATGACGCCTCGGCCGATACCGACCTCTCGGGCAGCGTCTCGACCGGTGTCGACGCAGTGATCTCCGACGGCGATGGCGATACTGCCGGCACCAGTGTCGAGTTCGACAGCACCGGCCAGACACCGCCGACACCCGATCCCGACAACGTCGCTCCCATCGTCCAGGCCAACTCCTCCTCGCTGCTCGGCATTGCCGGGGTGGACTTGCTGGGCCTGATCGATTTCGGTGACCAGGACTTCTTCGCCGCGGACGCGGATGGCAACCTGCAATCGGTGACGGTGGCTTATCAGCCGCTGCTCAGCCTCAACCTGAACGCTCTCGAGTTCACCGCCTCCCAGCAGATGGCCGACGAACTGGGACTCAACCTGGCCTTCGATAGCGACCCCGGGCTGCTCGGTCTGGTCGCGCCCTCCGCCAGCGTCACCATCACCGCCGCAGATGGCGGCACGATCGACAATCTGGCGATCAACGAATTGCTGGCCACCGTGGCGTTCGCCGATACCGACGGCTTGCTGGGGCTCGGTGTCGACCTCCAGCTCTCGCTGCTCAACGCGACCAGCATTACCGCCACTGACAGCGACGGCCGCACCGCCACGGACTCGCTCGGTGAGCTGGCCAACCTGGACGCCCTGAGCACGCTGCTGGGCAACAACGACAACATCGTCGAGGGCACCAGCGCCAACGAGACGCTCGATGGTGGCGCCGGCAGCCAGCGCCTCTACGGCTACGAGGGCAATGACACCCTCAACGGCGGTGATGGCAACGATCTGCTGCGCGGCGGCGCGGGAGACGACACCCTCAACGGTGGCGCCGGTAACGACCTGCTGATCGACGGCAACGGTGCCGACACCTTCAACGCGGGCGCCGGAGACGACCTGATCGTGACCAGTGGTAACGGCTTCGCCTCGATCGACGGTGGCGACGGGTTCGACACCCTGCTGCTCGACGGTGGCATCGACCTCGACATGGTCAACGGCGGCCTCGGCCCCATCACCAATATCGAGCGGCTGGACCTGGGCAGTGGCGACGAGGCCAGCACCGCAACGTTGAGTGCCGAAGTCGTCGATGCCATGACCGATGACGACAACGTGCTGCAGGTCACCGGCGACGAGCAGGACACGCTCAATATCCAGGGGGCGACGGCCGACGGCGCCATCACGCTGGGCGGTACCGCCTATGACCAGTACACCTTCGGAGATACCACCATCCAGGTCGAGCAGGATACCGTCCAGGTCGAGACCTGAGCGATGGCCGGACGCCGCCGCTCCCCGTGGGCCGCGGCGTCGGCCACCATCGACAACAACGCTGGCGACGTGATGTCGCCAGCAGAGGAATATCGCAGGCAGAAGGAAAAACGGTCATCGACGACTTATCCCAACACGCAGAAAGGTGGTCTATACGCATGCTGGCAATCGTCGTCTGTCTAGCGCCTACCCTGGCAAAGGGTCAGGAAGCCGACTGGTGGAATGCCGTCGACCACGAGGCCACCGGCCGCGGGGCGCCCAAGGTCGTCCCGAGGATCAACGCGACGCTGCCGACCGAACCCTGGTCGCCCTCGACGACATCGACGATCAGGCCCACCGATACCGAAAGTCGGTCTCGCCCCACCTCGCGCTCCGGGCCGCTGTCGCTCGAGGATGCCGTGCGTCGGGGGCTGGCAATCAACCCGACGGTCCGCGCGGCGATCGCCGATGCCAGCGCCGCCGGTACCGAGGTGGATATCGCCGAGTGGGGCTACTTCCCCACCGTCGACCTCTCGGCGGGTCCGGAGGAGTTTCCCTTCAGCGAGTTCGGCTACGAGGCCTCGGCCCGCCAGATGCTCTACGACTGGGGCCGCGTCGATAGCCAGGTTGCCAGCGCCAGCGCTGCGGAACGTGAGGCTCGTCGAGCGCTCGGTGTAGCCGAGGAGGAGGCCGCGCTCGATATCGCCGAAGCCTACCTGGACATCCTGGCCGCCAGGCGTCGGCTGGAAGTGACCCAGCGTTACGTCGATCAGCTCGAGGAACTGCGCAGCCTGACCCGGGATCGCGGCAGCACCGGCTATACCGACAGCAGCGAGCAGGGGCGCGTGGCACTGGACCTGGCCCAGGCCCGCGGCGATCTGGCCACGGAACGCGGTTCGCTGAACGATGCACGTCAGCAGTTCCGAGTACTGGTCGGGGCCTCCCCGGATGCGCTGGATACGCCCGATCCGGAGACCCTCACCGACCGTCTGGATGACGCGAGACTGGAAGAGTGGATCGTGGCGGCGCCGGCCTACCGGCAGGCAGTGGCGACCGCCGAACAGGCACAGGCCGACCTGGACGAGACCCAGGCGTCACTCAAACCGCAGCTCAATCTCGAAGGTTCGCTGGAGCGGCGCCAGATCGGGGGCGAACTGCAGAACGACTCGGTGATCGGGCTGCGCCTGCGAATGGACACGCTACAGGGGCTGGCCAACTTCCAGCGTCCAGACGCCGCCCGGCAACGGCTCGAGGCCGCCCGTTACCGCGTCGACAGCCAGCGCCGAGAAATCCGCCGCAGCGTGCTGACCTTGATCGAGAATGCCGAAGTCTACCGCCAGCGCCAGCAGGCGCTGACCGACCAGGTCGAGGAGGCCCGATCCGTGGGCGATCTCTACGACGACCAGTTCTCCGTGGGGTTGCGCGACGTCAACGATCTGCTGACGATCCGGCAGGAAGCGTTCTCGGCTCGCCGCCAGCTGATCGACCTGGAGAGTCAGCAGAAGCGCATCCAATATCGCGCCGCTTCTCAACTGGGACTGATCAACCCGTTGATCACGGGCCGCCTGGGAGATGACATCCCATGAGCCTCTCCTCCTCCCAACATTTCACGGATCCGATCGACGAGAGCAGTGACCCGCTGCGAGAGGGCATGGTACTGCTGTGCCGTCGCCTCGGCCGCCCCACCTCCCTGTCGGAGCTCGGCGACGGGCTGCCGTTGGAGCAGGGAAGGCTGCCGCTGAGGGAAGTCTCCCGCGCCCTGCGCCGGGCCGGGGTCAGAGCCCGCGTGAGCCGACGCTCGCTGAAGGATATCTCGCCGCGATTGCTGCCGGCGCTGCTGATTCTCGAGAGCGGCGATACGGCACTGCTGGAATCGCTGGACGGCGAGGAAGCCCGCATCGCTCTTCCCGAAGCCGACGGCGGCGAGGAGACGATGACACCGGAAGCCCTGGACTCTCTCTACAGCGGCACGGCGATCTTCGCTCGGCCGGCCGCCCGCAGCGACGACCGTGCCGGCAACTTCGCCCAGGCGGCTCCCAAACACTGGCTGAAGGAGCCGTTGAGAGCCTGCTGGCCCGCCTATGCCGAAGTTGGCGTCGCCGCCCTGGCCGCCAATGTCCTAGCGATATCCACCGCCCTGTTCGCGATGCAGGTCTACGACCGTGTCGTTCCCAACGCCGCCTTCGATACGCTGTGGGTGCTGGCCAGCGGCGTAGCGCTGGCGGTGCTGCTGGAGTTCCTGCTCAAGGGGCTAAGGGCACACCTGCTGGAGGTGATCGGCAAGCGCCTGGATCTCGAACTCTCGTCGAAACTCTTCGAGCAGGCGGTTCGCCTGCGCCTCAACGCCAAGCCCTCCTCCACCGGTGCATTCACCAGCCAGGTACGTGAGTTCGAATCGGTCCGCGAGTTCTTTACTTCCGCCACCGCCGGCGCCATCAGCGACCTGCCCTTCGTGGCGCTATTCGTGCTGATCATCGCCTGGATCGGCGGCCCGGTGGCATGGGTACCGGTGGCCGCCATCGCCGGCATGATCCTCCCCGGGCTCCTGCTGCAGCGCTATCTGGCCAGGCTGGCTCGTGAGAACCTGCGCGAGGGCGCGGTCAAGAACGGCGTGCTGCTGGAGTCGCTGGACCAGCTCGAGACCGTCAAGGCAACGCGGGCCGAGGGCAGAAACCTGGCGCTGTGGGAGTCGCTCTCGGCGCAGCTCTCCAACGCCTCGATTCGGCTGAGAGCCGTCACCAGCATGCTGACGCATTCGGCCTCCCTGTTGCAGCAACTGGGGTACGTCGGCATCGTCATCGTCGGCGTCTATCGCATCAGCGCCGGTGATATGACCATCGGCGCGCTGATCGCCTGCTCCATCCTCGGCTCGCGGGCCATCGCCCCGATGGGCCAGACCAGCGCCCTGCTCGCCCGTTGGCAGCACGTCAAGGCGGCGGTCGAGGGGTTGGACGAACTGATGCAGGCCCCCAACGAAAGCGGCACCGGCCAGAAAGTCCGTAAACCCCGGCTTCGAGGCGACTATCGCTTGGAAGAGGTCGTGGTCCGCCATCAGGAAGAAGGGCCAGCCGCGCTGCAACTCGACGAACTGACGATCGAGGCGGGCTCGCGGATCGCGCTGCTGGGCGGCAACGGTGCCGGAAAATCGACCCTGCTGCGATTGCTTTCCGGTTTCGTCGAGCCCACCGCCGGCCGCGTGATGCTCGACGACATCAATATCACCCAGATCGAATCCGCCGACCGGCGCCAGGCGATCGGCTATCTCCCTCAGGATATCGCGCTGTTCTACGGCACCCTGCGGGACAATCTGACCCTGGATGGCGCGGCCTACGAGGACGAGGAGATCTTCCAGGCGCTGGACGGCGTCGGCCTGGGCCGATTCGTGCGTAGTCATCCCCAAGGGCTGGAGTTGCCGATCGCCTCCAGCGGCAGCGTCTCCGGCGGACAGCGTCAGGCCATCGGCCTCGCCCGGCTGGTGCTGCAGGATCCCCGCATCGTACTGATGGACGAGCCCACGGCCGCTTTCGACCAGAATAACGAAAAACGCGCCGTGGCATTCCTCAAACGGTGGATGGAAGGTCGCACGCTGATCGTCTCGACTCACAAGAAGCCGCTGCTGGACCTCACCGAGCGCGCCATCGTCCTGCGCGAGGGCAAGCTGGCAATGCAGGGCAACCTCGACCAGGTCGTGCAGGGCAATCGGATCGCTTCCGGCAACCCGAGCCCGAGGGAGGGACGCTAGATGGCTACCACACTCAGCGACCAGGAGCTGCAGCGCCAGCTTGGCGACCCGCGGGCCAACCTGCGCCATCCGCTCGCCCGCCCCGTGGTGTGGGCCGTCCTCGTCTGCCTGCTCAGTTTCATCGGCTGGTCCGCCTGGGCGCACATCGCCGTGGTGACCCACGGCCAGGGCCGCGTGATTCCGGTCAGCCGCATCCAGTCGATCCAGAGTCTGGAAGGCGGGATCATCGATGAGATCAAGGTGCGCGAAGGCGATATCGTCGACAAGGACCAGTTGCTGGTCAAGCTCAGCGGTACGCGCTTCCGCAGTGCCTACCAGGAGACGGAAAACCAGGTCCAGGCGCTGAAAGCCGCCATCGCCAGGCTGCAGACCGAGGTGCTCGAGGCGGATAGCATCGACTTCCCGGCGGACGTCGACGCCCAGAGCTCGCTGGCCCGCTCCGAGCGCGAGCTGTTCCACGCCCGCCGGGAAAAGCTGCGCGAGGCCACCGACTCCCTGGACCACGAGATCCAGATGGCCAGCCGGCGGCTGAACCTGATCCAGCCGCTGGTCGAGCGCAAGGCCGTCAGCCAGATGGAGGCGCTGCAGCTGCAGCAGGATATCGCCTCGCTGCGTGGCAAGCGCGCCGAGATCCAGAACAGTTACGTGCAGGACGCCTACACCGAACTGACGGACAAGAAGGGCGAGCTGTCGTCGCTGGAGCAGGTCTTGGTGCAGCGCCAGGATCAGTACCAGCGTACCGAGCTTCACTCGCCGGTGCATGGCCGGGTCAACGCGATCAACTACACCACCCGGGGTGGCGTGGTGCCCCCGGGCGAGACCATCATGGAGGTGATTCCGCTGGAAGACCAGCTGCTGCTCGAGGCCAAGATCAAGCCGCAGGACGTTGCGTTCCTGGCGCCCGGCATGCCGGCCAGCGTCAAGATCACCGCCTACGACTACACGATCTACGGCGACCTCGAAGGCACGGTCGAGCAGATCAGTGCCGATACCATAGAAGAGGAGACGCCGCGGGGCACGGAATCCTACTACAAGGTCTATATCCGCACCGACAGTGGCTCATTGACGCACCATGGCAAGGAGCTACCGATCATCCCCGGCATGATTGCCCAGGTCGATATCCAGACCGGCGAGCGCAGCGTGCTGGACTACCTGCTCAAGCCGCTGCTGAAAGCAAAACTCTATTGAGGCTTGCCAGCGTCGTGCAACGGCGCTGGCGGTAATGGCTTACCCATGTTCGGCGAGCCAGCGCTCTGCCTGCTGGCGCAGTGCTTCGTCGGAGCTGCGATCCGCCCGCGCCTGCCCCGCCACCGCCCGCCGTGCGTAGTCGAGGGCCTGGGCATGCTCGCCTTCATCCTCCAGATATTGGGCATAGTAGAAGTTGGTATCGATGCCGTCGGGTCGGATATCCACCGCCTTCCGCAGTAGCTCCCCCGCCTTGTCCGAATCGCCGAACGCGATCGGCCAGCCCGGCGCGTGCTGGTAGAGCGCACCCAATGTCACGTAGGCCGAGCCGTTCTCGCCCTGGGGGTCGATGGCGATCGCCTTTTCCAGCGCCGTACGCGCCCGCTTGGCCAGGTCCAGCGCCCCCAGGCCGCCCTTCGCCTTGGCGTAGGACGCCAGGACGACCCCCTGGGCCGTCAGCACATGGGCGTTGTCCGGCTGATTCCTGGCCAGCGCATCGGCTTCGTTGGCCAGGTCTGCGAACGCTTTCATGCGGGCGTCGCCCTGCATCTGGTATTCGACGTTGCCCCACCGCTGCATGAGGGAGAACAGGGTCGCATCCGGCGTCTGCGCCACGGCGGTCGCTGCCGCGAACAGGAGCCCCACCGCCACGCCGATCCGCAGCACCGGCCGGCGCCAGGAGCGGTAAGAGGGAAAACGCTGCCGCCATTGTCGTTGCACTGCCGCAATACCTGAAAGAGCCATCGGTGCCACTCCTGAACGAGCCATCGTTGCAATCTAACGAGCGTTTGAATTCACCACTATAGGGTTTTAGTCGCAGGCTCTGGGCCTGGACCTCGAAATGGCTGCCGAAAACTGAATAACGTCTACGCTCAGGGGTGAGAGGCACCGACGTGCCGCCTGTCGAGGTAGATCGTCGTGACAGATGTCATGGAGTCGGTTCCCCCCTGCCTATCCGCTTCCGAGTTTGCCGCGTCGCTGCGCCGGCTTACCGCCGATTGGCCCCACCCCGCTGCCGATCCCGAATCACTGGCGCGACGTCTGCGGCATCTCGTGGCATCGCGACTCGACCGGATCGATCTCCCCGCGCAGGGAAGAACACTTGCCCGATGGCAACGTCTATCGGATATCGCCGCGCTCGATCTCGGCCTGGCCAAGCTGTTCGAGGGGCATACCGACGCCCTGGCGATTCTGGCCGAGATATCCAGGCTCGGCCGCTATCCCGCCACGGCGCGCTGGGGCGTCTGGGCAGCAGAGCCTCCCTTCGCCCGCCTGACACTGCGGCAGGCTTCCGGACGGACGGGAGCGCTGGTCGATGGCGACGACGTCGTTCTCGACGGCACCAAGGCGTGGTGTTCCGGGGCGCATGCCTTGACCCATGCGCTGGTCACCGGCTGGTTCGAGGAAATCCCCTGTCTCGCCGCCGTAGACCTGTCCCAGCCCGGTGTTCAGGTGACGACGCGTGGCTGGGCGGCGGTCGGCATGGCCGCGACTGCCAGCGTCGAGGTCGAGTTCGAGAACGTCGAGGCCACCCTGGTCGGCGACCCCGAAGCCTACCTTCGACGACCCGGCTTCTGGCAGGGCGGTATCGGCGTTGCGGCTTGCTGGTGGGGTGGCGCACGACGGATCGGTGAGACCCTGCTGGCCGGGGCCACCCCGGGCGATCCCCATCGCCTGGCCCATCTCGGCATGGTGGATCTCGCCCTGTACAACGGCGCCGCGAGACTGCGCGAGGCGGCCGCCTGGATCGATGCTCATCCGGCAGAGAATGCCCAGTTTATCGCGCTATCGGTCAGGGCCGCGATCGACGACATGGTCGCGACGATCATCGAGCACGCCGGGCGGGCGCTGGGCGCCGCGCCCTACTGTCGCGACGCGGCCTTCGCCCGGATGATGGCGGACCTGCCGGTCTTCGTGCGCCAGACCCACGCGGAGCGGGATCTCGAGTCGATAGGCCGCGACTTGCTGCAACGGCGCCAGGACGACAAGGCGCCGCTCCCCAGTGACGCATCCCCTCACCATGGATGGAGATTGATGTCATGAATCACGAAGCCACGGGGTCCGAAGCGGCCACGGCCGCCGATGACCGCCGAACCGTCGGCGACGGCACGCCGCTCGCCGAGTGGCGGCAATGGCAAGGTCTCTCGGCGCTTCCCGCGGTCGATGCCGGGACGCTGGTGCCCGCAGGCTCCCGCGCCGTGGTCGTTGCCCCCCATCCCGACGACGAGATTCTCGGTTGCGGCGCGCTGCTGCAGCAGTGGTCGGCACTGGGTCGCGAGTTGTTGATCGTGGCGGTCACGGAGGGAACCGGCAGCCACCCCGGCTCTTCCGCCTGGCCGCCGGAGCGGTTGGGCCAGGTGCGACCCGAGGAGAGCCGGCGGGCATTGTCGCGGCTCGGTCTCGAGGAGGTGGACGTCATCCGGCTGCACCTCACCGACACCCGGGTCAACAAGGAGGCCCATGAATTGGCCCATCGCCTGCATTGGCTCCTCCGGCCCGGCGACGTGCTCGTCACCACCTGGCGCGGTGACGGCCACCCGGACCATGAGGCTGCGGGGCGCGTCTGCGCCCAGCTCGCCGACGACCACCGGCTGGCGCTGGTCGAACTGCCGATCTGGATGTGGCACTGGGCCAAGCCCGAGGACAAGCGCATCCCCTGGCACCGGGCCCGGCGCGTTACCGTCGATCACGATCAACTCGCGCGCAAGCGAGCGGCGATGACCGAACATGCCAGCCAGTGCGAGCCCGACCCGTCGACGGGCCGGCCCGCCGTTCTGTCGTCGCTCACGCTTGCCCGTCTCCTGCAGGACCACGAGGTGGTGCTGACATGAGCGAAGCCTCGCTGATGGACCATTTCGAGCGGCTCCATGCCAGTTCTCCCGACCCCTGGGGATGCGACACACGCTGGTACGAAGCCCGCAAGCGCGCCTTGACCCTCGCCATGCTGCGCCGGGAGCGCTACCGCCACGGCCTCGAGCCCGGCTGTTCGGTGGGCGCGCTGAGCGCTGAGCTGGCCCGGCGCTGCGACAGCTTCACCGGTTGGGATGCCAGCGCCAGCGCCGTGGCTCACGCCAGAAAGCGGCTTGGGCATCTCGACCATGTGCGCTTCGAACGACGCGAGCTCCCCACTGCCCTGCCCTTGGCCGCCTTCGACCTGATCGTGTTCAGCGAGATAGGTTACTACCTGGACGAGACAGCATTGGGGGCCACGCTACAGTCGCTACAGCGAGCTATGGCACCCGCCGGCGATTTCATTGCCTGCCACTGGCGCCACTCCCTAGCCGACGGCTACCGCTCCGGCGATGCCGTGCATGAGTGTCTGCACGAGCAACTGGGGCTGACCGCGGTATCGAGCCTGGTCGAGCCGGACTTTCGAATCGAGCTGTGGTCCGGAGAGGCATCCGAGACCGTACCGGCGGGAGAATCGAGATGACGCTGGCGACAACCAGGCGACACCCGGTGCTGCGGAGTCCCGCGCCTTGATCGGTATCGTGGTGCCCGCGCATGACGAGGAGGAGACACTCGGCGCCTGTATCGCTTCGCTGCAGGTCGCTGCCACGCATCCGGCCTTGCAGGCCGAACCCGTTCGGATCGTGATCGTGCTGGACGCCTGTCGGGACGGCTCTGCAGCGATCGCCTGCCAGGCCGGCGTCGCGCGGCTCGAGGTCGCCTTTACCAACGTCGGCCGAGCCAGGCATCACGGGGCGTGCTGGGCGATCGACCAGGGCGCGCGGTGGCTGGCCTTCACCGACGCCGACACGGTCGTCGAAGACGACTGGCTGGCGCGCCAGATAGCCAGCACCGCCGACGTGGTGTGCGGCAGTGTCCATCTGCTCGATTGGCAAACGCTGCCTCGCGCGCTCCGGCGTCGCTACCTCGACAGTCGCCGGGCAACACCGGACGGCCATCACATCCACGGCGCCAATCTCGGTGTGAGTGTCGCTGCCTATCTCGCGGTGGGGGGCTTTTCGCCATTGACCGCTGACGAGGATGTCGCGTTGGTCGAAGCACTCCGCCAGCGGGGATTTACCGTCGACTGGTTGCAGGAGATGCGGGTCAGAACGAGTTCCCGCCGGGCCGCCCGGGCGCCGGGGGGGCTGGGGGCGTTGCTGCAGTCGCTCGAGTAGGACGTCAATGGCGGGCGCCGTGGCATTCGCGTTAGGCTACCGCCATTCTCAGGTCGTTGGAGACGCCACCTCGATGCAAGGACGGAACATGACTCGCTGGCGCGATCCCAAGAAGGATCCGCGCCAGGAGAAGAAAAGCAATCTGATCACGCCACAGGGTTTCGATCGGCTTCAGGGCATTCACGATCATCTCTCCCGCGTCAAACGTCCGCAATTATCGACCAAGGTCGGTGAAGCCGCCGCACTAGGTGACCGCAGCGAAAATGCGGACTACACCTACAATAAGAAGGAGCTCAACCGGGTCATCGCGCGAATCCGCTATCTGCGCAAGCGCCTGGACGAGCTGCAGGTCGTCGATCGCTTGCCGGCGGATACGGGAAGGGTCTACTTCGGCGCCTATGTCACGCTGGAAGACGACAACGGGGAGGAGCTTGGGGTACGCCTGGTCGGCCATGACGAAACCGATACCGGCAAGCACTGGATCAGCGTCGATGCCCCCCTGGCCCGGGCACTGCTGGGGAAAGCGCTGGACGACGACGTCGTGGTCGCGGCGCCCGGCGGCGAGACCCACTATATCGTCACCGACATTCGCTACACGGACCTCGATCGTCAGTAAAAAGTCTATTAGACCTTTAAATGAATCACCATGGATTCAGAAAGTGGCATAACGGCCGATAGACAAACTCGACAGTAGTGGCGTCGACGAATCGAGATGAACGATATCCACCGAGGACAGCCCATGCAGGAGGCCAGCGAACCCCCAGCGGTTCTGTTCGCGCGGCAGCCGATTTTCGACGCCTCCCTGGACATCGTCGCATTCGAGCTGCTGTTCCGTCCCACCGATGGCGGCCCGATGCCGATACCATTCGATGGCAACCGGGCGACCAGTACCGTCCTGCTGAATGCCTTTACCCAGGGCGACCTGAA
The DNA here is from genome assembly GCF_003206585.1 of Salinicola sp. CR57. Lineage (NCBI taxonomy): Bacteria > Pseudomonadati > Pseudomonadota > Gammaproteobacteria > Oceanospirillales > Halomonadaceae > Salinicola > Salinicola sp. CR57. The sequence continues at coordinate 262,624 of NZ_PZJL01000007.1, read as the reverse complement.
CACGGTCAGCCAGGGCAAGCCGCTGTTCGTGAATTTCACCGCCGAGACGCTGAGCGACGACCTGCCGTTCGACGCCTCGCGACTCGTCGTCGAGCTGCTCGAAGACATCCCGTTCGACGACGCCCTCCGCGACCAGTTGCAAGCCTTGCGGCAGCGGGGATTCACCCTCGCGCTGGACGACTACGCGGAAGCCGACGCCACCCACCCCTGCCTGCCATTCGTGGATATCGTCAAGCTCGAGTACCCGCACTACAGCGCGGAAGGGTTCGATCATATCGTCCGACAGTTACGCCGCCATTACCCGAAGCTCAGGATCCTGGCGGAAAAACTGGAGACGGAGGAGGATATCCGGTGCTGCCAGCAAGCCGGCTGCGATCTGTTCCAGGGCTACTTCCTCGCTCGCCCCCAGCTCGTTCACGGCGCGGCGGTCACCACCGACCGCCTCGCCATCCTCAAGCTCATCGCGACGCTCAACAAACCCAAAGTCAGCGTGGGCGAAATCTCTTCGGCCATCGAGCGCGACCCGACGCTGGGTGTACGCCTGCTGCGGCTGGTGAATACGGCACAGTATCAGCGCCGGGTCCACATCACCTCACTGCACCAGGCCGTGGCCCTGATCGGCACTCACCGTATCCGCAGCCTAGCCACGTTGCTGGCGCTCTCGGAGATGGAGGACAAGCCGGAATCCCTGCAGCAGCTTGCGCTGTCACGCGCCTGTCTGTGCCGTGAACTGGCATTCGGGGACCCGGATCTGGCCGAAAAGGCCTTTATCGCCGGTCTGTTCTCCTACCTGGAAGCCTTTTTCAATCGGCCCCTCGAGGAACTCGTCGAATCCCTTCCCCTGCACGCCTCGATCACGGCTGCGCTGCTGCGTCAGGAGGGTCCGGTCGGCACGCTGCTGGAGGCCGCGACTCGGCTGGAGAGCGGCGAGTGGAACGAGATTCCCTGGGCATGCCTGAATTCACTGGGCATCAAGCCCGCGAACGTTGGCGAGGCCAATCAGCGTGCCCTGCAATCCATGAGGGAGCTGCAGACTAACGCCAGGCTTTGATCGCCCGATAAACCCGGAAACGTCGATCATCGGCCAACACCTCGAAATCACCGAAGGCGGCTCGCAGCCACTCGGGATACGGCAGGAAGGCGTTGGCGACCAGGGTCAGACTGCCGCCGCCGACGAGATGCGCCGGCGCCTCTTTGATCAATCTCTCGGCGGGCCCGTAATCGATGGCTCGCTCCTGGTGGAACGGCGGATTGCTGACGATGGCGTCGAAGGTGGCGTCGATCTGCCCGTAGACATCACTCTGGACGACGCGGCCGCTCAGCCGGTTGGCCGCCAGGGTGCGACGGGTCGCCTCGACCGCGAACGCGTTGATGTCTCCCGCCGTGACCTCGCACCCCTCTCGGGCCAGCCAGGCCGTCAGAATGCCGTCGCCACACCCCACGTCCAGGGCCCTGATCGCTGACTTGCCGGAGGCCGGCAGTGGCGACCGGGTCACGGCCTCCATCAGCAGCCGGGTGCCGTCGTCCACCTTGCCATGGCCGAAGACGCCCGGGTGCGTCGCCAGGGTCAGGCCATCCACCGTCAAGGTGCGCCAGACGGACTCGGTATCACCGGCGTTTTCCGCAGTGCGGGTGGCGAACAAGGTGCAGCGGCGCGCCGTATCCAGTTTCCGACACGCCTGGTCCAGGCCCGCCAGCACCTTGGGAACCCGCTTGATGCCTCCCTGGTTCTCCCCCACGATCTGCAGCGGCGTGCCAGCTGGCAGCGCCGCATTCAGCGCCGTCAACCACCATGCCCCCAACGCATGACTCTTGGGCCAGAACAGCACCGCCCCCGGCACCTTGGTGGGTGGCGGCGTCAAGGCGTCGTAGGCCGGTCGCCCCGCCCGCTGCCACGCCGAGCAAACATCCAGGTCCGCGCTCCAGACCAGCCCTCCGCCCGACTCCAACCAGCCGTCGCGTGGCGGCGCGACCCACAGCCAGCCGCGATAATCGGCATCCTGGCGCGCCAGCAACTGACAGGCGGGGGACTGCATCGCCATCAAGACATCTCCTTGGGGTCGGTGCCGTCGGCACGTCGAATCAGATAGTGAAGGTAGCGCCCCAGCCGCCAATGCGGCTCGACCCGGCAGTAACGCTTCTCGAGCTCGATGATCGTCTCGAGTTGCGCCTCGCTCGGTGAGCGCTCACGCAGGTAGTCGTGGAAAATCCGGATGCCGGCGACACTTTCGATCACCAGCCCCTCCTCCCGACACCAGCGCTCGATATCGGCATGCGTCAACGGCGAGATCGGCGTCAGGCGTTGGCGCCGGCCGGTGCCCGACAGCCGATCCTCCAGCGCCTTGTCGAGATTGCCCTTGACCACGTTGGAGAAACGCAGCGCATCGCGGTTGAACACCATCAAGGAGAGCCGGCCGCCCGGCGCCAGCAACGCGTTCAGGATGGAGAACGCCTCGCGCGGCTGCGCCAGCCACTCCAGCACCGCATGACAGACGACCAACGGCCACGGCCCCGGAGCCAGTTCGGGCAACGCCTGGATTGGCGCCTGCAACGTCTGGACAGGCAGCCCGCCGAAGCTGGCCCGCGCCCCCGCCAGCATGTCCGCCGAGGGTTCCGCCAGGGTGACGCGATGGCCCCGCTCGGCCAGCCAGCCGCTCATCTGGCCAAGGCCACCGCCGACATCCAGCGCCGGCCCACCCTCCGGCGGCAGGGCGTGGGACAGCAAGTCGTCGAGCACCGCCAGACGGATCTGGCCGCGCGCCGTGGCATAAAGGCTGTTGGCGAACTTGTCGGCCAGGCCGTCGAAGATCCGGTCCTCTTTCACGGGAATATCGTTACCGTGCCGCGTGCGCGAGGCGGTGTCATCAGAACAAGGCATGAGATAGCGATGGCTCGAATCGGGAAGGCGGCATTGTACCAATGCCAACGCAGAGCGTCCCGGCGCAATAGCGCCAGCGGGTTTATCTTGGCGAATCCGGCGCTTATACTATGCGCCGCCAGAGACGCATGCACCGTCCATTCCATGGCGGCCGTCACTGCCCACCGATCTCGCCCCCATAGCTCAGCTGGATAGAGCGTCCCCCTCCTAAGGGGAAGGTCTCAGGTTCGAATCCTGATGGGGGCACCAAGTCGATCTCTCCCACCAGGCATGACCCTGCAGCCTAGCACGCTTACTGGCGAGCGAATCGCGCAACCTGACGCCACCGATGAGAGAGTCCATCACCGCGGCGCCTCGACGACCTCGAGCGTGAGATCGACGCCCAGTCGATCCAGCATGCGCCGGAAATCGCTGACCGAATAACGCGCGTCTTCCGTGACCAGTGTCCTGATTCTCCCCGCACCCACAGTCCCGGAGCCAAGATTCGCCACCACACTCTCGGCGGGGTCCAGAAACCGGCATTGAGGGCGCGCACGCTCGAAAAACGCCTTCAGCCATGGCAGGTGCGTGCTCGATAGCGTCAACACATCGATATCGGGCTTCCGCCGAAAGAGGGTCTCCACGAAGTCGTCGACGCTCGCCTGTGTGCCTTGCGGGTCGAACAGAAACGCCCCGCTTTCGACCAGCTCCACCATGCTCGAGGCGTTGATCAGCTCGACACTGGCACCGGCGAGGTCATGAGACGCGACGAAGCTCTCCAGCATCTCGCTTTCGACCAGCGACTCGACGCCCATGATGCCCACCGCCTGATTGGTCGAGGTTGCCAGCGCCGCCTCCAGGGGTGGAAAGACACCGAAGACCGGCAAGCGCGTCAGGGGGCGCACCGATTCGAGTACGGTGATCGATGGCGCGTTGGAAGCGATGACGATGGCCGAGGGGTCGAAACTCTCCAGAAAGCGCAACGTCCGCTCCATGACCCGAGCCAACTCGTCGGGCGCCTTGTTCCCGTAGGGAAAACTGGCACGATCCGCGAAGTAGATCACATCCTGTCTAGGTAATCGCCGCTGTATCTCCGCCACGATGGCGTAGCTGCCGATTCCGGCATCGAAGACCGCGATGGGCCGGTGCAGGGCTCTCGATTCCATGAAATTCCTGATCTCCGTGAAGGCTTAGCGGTGTGAAGTGGCCAGGGCGCCACCCGCTGCCATGAAAAGCCCGCCGGTGGTGCGGTTGAACAGGCGCACGCGGCGCGGCGTGCCAAACCAGCGGCTCACCGTCGAGCCTACCGAGGCGTAGGCAGTCATTGTCGCCAGATCGACCGCGAGCCACGTCAGCGCGAGGATCACGAACTGTGACCACTGCGGCTGACCTAGGTCGATGAAGTTGGGAAAGAGCGCGCCGAAGAACAACAGATCCTTGGGATTGCTGATCCCTACGGTGAAGCCCTTGCTGAATAGCCGCCGCCTGGAGCGAAAGCCGCTCGTAACGTCCATATTGGCTTCGGGCGATGCCATTGGCTCGGCGGGCGCACGCCACGCCTGGATGCCGAGATAGACAAGGTAGGCCGCACCTACCGCTTTCAACACGACGAAGGCGGTTTCCGATGTCGCGAGAATTGCCCCCAGGCCCAGAGACGACAGCGCCATCAAGGCAAGCGATGCCAGGGCGCCCCCCACCACCGTCGCCAAGGCGCGTCGCCGGCCGTGACGCAACCCGTGGTGCATGCAAAGCAAAGCGACAGGGCCCGGAAACAGGATAAGAGCGGTGATAACACCGAGGTACGTCAGCCATACGGCAAAATCCATCGTTTCGAGTCCTCGTGTGGAGCGTGATGGCATCTAAGAGGGACGGGCGTCATACCTGATGACCCGTTCGAGCTTATCTTGCGAGCCTTGATTCGTCTCGACCTTATCGAGCTACCTGGCTCTCCCCTTCCCCGGCTCGAGTTCGGGCGCGATAGCCACAAACCAGCGATATTGGCTCAGGCAACAGATAGACAAAAGGCGCATTCCTGAGAGAGCCAGCGTAAGCCAATGTGTTATCACATGGTAACGAGTGGAGTGGCTGTGGCCACTACAGAAGCTTGGCTCGGCGGGATTTACGCCGCCACCGCCGGCGCGCTGTCGACTCCCCTCCCCGCCTGCGCGCTAAATGGGTTGGTTTTGATGCAGCGTTGCAAAGGGCGCTAGGCCGCGCCAGCACTGGGGCGGCAGTGCGATTTGGCAGGCGGAAAAATAGTGCGGAATGATGCATTTTGCAGCCTACCCGACGAAAGGTGGGGTGCCTTGGATAGAGAAGTGCAACGGAATGTGGCAGATTGATACAAAAGAAAGTCCTGACAGAGCTTGAGAAAGTCGACGAATTCCATCCCATGGCGGATCGCCTTAGGACGGCCGCATAAACGTTAATGAGTGTTACCCAGAAAGCACGGTTATTGGTGCCATTCCGCCTAGTCACACTTAATTATTATATTTACAACTAGATCATGTAACCATATGGCTCACGGCATAACATTTCTGGACGTGTCAGCGCGTTAATTCGATACCAGAGCATTCTGTCTAATATCTGCTAGACAAGAAAAGGAATAATTCGTGAAAGATCGCTTTACGTCAGTTGTCTTTAAAAACTATAAGGCCCTAAAGAGTTACTCTGTTTCTTTGAACGAGTTCAACGTTCTTGTCGGGCCAAATAATGCTGGAAAATCCACTATCGTGGGAGCTTTTCGAATTCTTTCGGAGGGGATGCGAAAAGCCGCAGCGAGAAAGCCTCAATATATTGATATTGAAGGCATTGACACCTTTGGTTATTTCATTCCACTTGAAGGACTCCCGGTCGCCACGGAGAATATCTTCACCAACTATGATGAATCTAAACCCGCCACTGTCGAGTTCAGATTGTCCACTGGAAACAAGTTAAAGCTAGTTTTCCCCGAAAACAACGTATGTTGGCTATTAACTATACCAAAGGGGAAGCCGGTTCAGTCGCCGTCTGATTTTCGTCGCGTTTACAACGCGTCAGTTGGTTTTGTACCAGTTTTGGGCCCTGTGGAACATAATGAGCAACTATATCAAAAGGAGGCCGCACGTCTAGCGTTGCTGTCCCACCGGGCGTCAAGAAATTTTCGTAATATTTGGTATCACTACCCTGATGAATTTGATAACTTCAGGGAACTCATTGGCACAACATGGCCAAGCATGGACATAGAGCGGCCAGAAGTAGACACAACTCATAAAAGTCCTGTGCTACATATGTTTTGTCCAGAAGAAAGATACCCAAGAGAAATTTTCTGGGCAGGATTTGGCTTTCAGGTTTGGTGTCAAATGCTAACCTACATAGTCAGATCAAGAGAAGACTCTCTTCTCATTATCGATGAGCCAGATATCTATCTGCATTCAGACTTGCAAAGACAGCTAGTAGAAATATTAAGGCAATCTGAAACCGATGTATTAATAGCAACTCACTCCACTGAAATTATATCAGAGACCGATCCGGGTGATTTGCTTGTAATAAACAAAAGAAATCGATCAGCTCGTCGCATCAAGGATCCCACTCAGCTACAGAGTATATTCGGCGCGCTAGGATCGAACCTAAACCCCACATTGACACAGCTTGCCAAATCTCGGCGTGCAGTCTTTGTCGAAGGAAAGGATTTCCAGATTTTATCCTCCATATCACGAAAGCTAGACCGACAAGCAATTGCAAACCGATCAGATTTCGCAGTAATACCAGTAGAAGGATTTAATCCCGCAAAGGTTCGGAGTTTTTCAGAGGGAATTGAGGCAACTTTAGGGACCAAGATTTTGAAGTGCGTTATATTCGATAGGGATTATCGCGCAGATGATGAAGTAAAGAAGGAAAAGAAAGATTTTGACAAGTTTTGTGAATTCTTCCATATCCACGAAAGGAAAGAAATCGAGAACTATCTTCTTGTCCCTTCAGTACTTGAGAAAACAATACAAAAACGAGTAAAAGACAGGTCAACAAGAACGAATAAAAAAATCACATTCAACGAAGATGTCGAGCAGTTGTTAGCCGAGCTTACGCAGCAGCACAAAAGCCATGTTATGGGACAGTTCCTCACTAAAAGATCGGCGTCGTTAAAAGCTGCAGAACCAAGCCTTGACACAGCCACTATAAACCAGAGGCTACTAGACGAGTTTGAAGAAACTTGGAGTGAGTTGCAGAACCGCTTAAAGATTGTTCCAGGAAAGAAGCTGCTGGCTAAGTTGAATGAATACTTGCAAGATAAATACGATGTAACACTGTCTCATTCAGCAATACTGGCCTCTATGAACGCTTCGGACATTCCCGGCGAATTGGCTAGCCTTATCGACCAGCTTGAGCTGTTTCGCAATAGTGATCCATAATTTGTCTAACAATGCCGTCACCCCGGACTCATTTTTCGTTCGCTGGGCTCACTGCAAATGTGCCGGTGACGGCTGGCGTTATGGACCCTAAGGAGGTGATACACAGGTGTGGAAAAAAACTCAAGAATACACAGCGATGATTGGAGGAGTTTTCTACAAGAACATCGCGAATCCTCTTGTCGTCAATGGAGAACCTCTGATTTCGTTAGCCAGAAACGAAGAAACAGGAATCCTTGGGGTATCAGTTGACTTGTACAGCGACAACGGCCAACTAGTTTGTCGCGTAATCCACAATGATATTTGCGATTTAAATGAGGAATTCTTCGTACTCCAAGGGTCAAACAGAGCCTCGGTAATAAACAAGAAAACAGGCCAAGTTTTCCTTGACCTCTCACGGGGTATTTCCGATCAAGCATATGAGCTTGAGCTTTCGTTTCTAAATATACTAGATGGTTATCCATTCATCCTCCACCCAGAACGAACTAAACTAGGAACATCTAATGAAAACGAGGCCCCGAATATATCTCGGCTCACGATAACTTCCGAAAAGTGGTCACAAGGTGCGGCGGTTGGCATCAATAACTCGAAAATATACCTCCTAGGCATGGGTGTCGAAAACCTATTAACCGGATTGAGCGTGAGGGTGGGCGGCAGCAATGGAACCAACTAAACATCAGATGGAATCACTGGGAAAAGCAAAGGCAGAATTTAGCGAGAGATGGAATTGCATACACAATCCGTTTCCAAATTGCCTTCATCACTACACCTCCGCATCTGGTTTAATCGGGATACTCTCGTCAAAATCATTTTGGTTGACTGACTTACGCTATATGAACGACATGTCGGAGCTTCAATATGCACAACAAGTAATAGAGCGATGCATCTCCGAGAAACTGTATGATTCAAACCTAAGTTCCATCCAGAAAGAGTTTTTATCTCGAATATCGAAAAGCTATAGCCCATTTGAATCTGGGGCTTCCGTTTACTCAGCATCTTTTTGTGAGATCGGGAATCTTCTAAGCCAATGGCGAAGCTACCGGGGATATGGCGGAGGATATGCTATCGGATTTGATTTTTTCCATGCAATGCGACTTTTAAATAAGCAATGCGTACTCAGGAAGGTGATTTATGATGAAAAAGAGCAAATAAATCTTGTTCGTGAAGTAGTAGCTAGCTTAGTTAAAGCTGTTGGAGACGCCACGACAGGGGACCAATTGGAAAATGTGTCAAACACATTTTTGCCGACCGCTTGCCAAACATTTTCAGGGTTGGCAGGTGAGCTAATGTTTTGCTTGAAGCATCCTGATTTTCATGAGGAACGAGAATGGCGTCTTGTCCATTTTTCTAGGCACACATCTCCAGTGGAAAGAAATACATCTTCTCCGCATTTTAGGGAGTTTCAAGGGAACATTATTCCGTACCATTCTGTGAGCTTCGAAGCTGCAATAGACGCGTCTAACAACGACCTGTCAGGGATCGGTTTTCCGATTCGGAAGCTTACCATAGGGCCCACAATAAGCAGCGATTTGAATGAGCAGTCGTTGAGGGCTTTGATGTACAGCCTGAGCAAAGACATTGAGCCGCGTATTGAGAAATCCGAAATCCCATTGAGGTGGCTATGAATGCATAACAAGGCCGTAAACACGGACGCAATATCAGTTTGCTCCGGTCACCACAATTGCGCCGGTTAGGCTGTCGTTAAATAGCGATCGTTGAGGCTTAATGAAGCCTTCTTCAACGGCAAGATATCTGTTTCGAGGGTTACCATCCAACGTGGGCGCAGTCTGTGGGTGTATCAATTGAACACTCCGGCGTTCACAAAGTGCCACACGACATTTCAGTGGTAGCGGGCTTCATCGAGTATGTATTGTCGCGAGCCAAAAATTCGGGAGCAAGTAGAGATCATCATGGCGAAACGCGATTTGGACAAGAACAAAACTAACAATCGCCTCGGGCTTCTTCTTGATGACACAGTGGTTGATTTTGGGCTGTCTGTAGTGCCCGAAGGTATGAGCGCGGATGATGGTAGGCCAGCAGCATAAGTGGCCCACCGCTAACAATAAGCGGCAGCGGAGCAAATTCCGCTGCGCTCTATTTGCCCGCTGAGCTAAGCGTTATACAGTAGGCAACGACCACTTCTGGCCGAATACCGTTTGTCATATAACACTCGCCATGGATTGGGTTTTAATGAACTTCGTGAAGCTACGATTATGCTTCTCAACGAAAAGCCAACCGGCACGCTCCTGAGTCACCACTGATGAACAGCCGGCAATCGGCTATTCTGGCTAACCTAGGTCCAAGTACGAGCATTCATAATGCGGCTCGAGGCCGTCGCCTACCCCACCTTGACCGGTGCGATTATACGGGCGTGCTCCTTGTGCCGATGAATCCCCATGGTATATCAGCAGGTATATTCATATTTTCAAAACTTCACTTTTCATATATGAATCAATGGCTTGTGCTTCGTCATCTAATCCTGATGGTTTCCAATAGTCCCACAAAAAACCCGTTGATCACGGCTTACTATCGCCATCGGTGCCCCCTTCATATCAAGAGCGGTACACGGACGGCGGAATCAATGCCCGATCTCCTGCTCCCCTTGCTCGATTGTCGCGTGTAAACCGGCATGCTCTTGTCCTCACCAAAGACCGCAGCAACCAAGCTAAGCTTCGGGGACAGCCAGCCCCGCTGATCATGCGGCGCGAGCCACGAACTCACGAGCAGGTGCCGCCGCGTTAGGGGATATCCCGCATTTTTGCGCGGTCCTGGGAGAGATAGGTTGTGTGGGATACCCCGTACACGTAAGGAGTCTTCGATGAGCGATCAGAACACCACCGACAAGCAGCCACAGCGCGACCCGGCCGAAGAGAACGCGTTCTTTCCCTCGCCCTATTCGCTGAGCCAGTTCACCACGCCGAAGTCCGACCTTGGCGGTGCCGACTACCCTGCCCCCTATCAGGGCGACAAGAAGGTCCTGATGATCGGGGCAGACGAGCGCTATCTGCTGACCGACAACGGCAGTTTCTTCTCGACCGGTAACCACCCGGTGGAAACGCTGCTGCCGATGTACCACCTCGACAAGGCCGGATTCTCCTTCGACGTGGCCACGGTCTCGGGCAATCCAGTGAAGTTCGAGTACTGGGCGATGCCGTCCGAGGACGAGGAGGTGAAGCGCTTCTTCGGCAGCTACCATGAGCAGTTCAAGCAGCCGCTGAAGCTGGCCGATGTCGTCGCGGATGGATTGGATGACTATGCGGCGATCTTCATTCCCGGCGGACATGGTGCGTTGATCGGCCTGCCCGAAAGCCAGGATGTCCGGGCCTCCCTTGAATGGGCCGCCAAGCAGGACCGCTTCGTCATCTCGCTCTGCCACGGTCCGGCCGCCTTCCTGGCAGCCGGTGACAGCGGTATCTATCGCGGCTACAAGATCTGCGCGTTCCCTGATGCCCTCGATGCCACCACGCCGGACATCGGCTATATGCCAGGCCACCTGACCTGGAAGTTTGGCGAGAAGTTGAAAGCTCAGGGCTTCGAGATCATCAATGACGACATCTCCGGTGCCGTCCACCAGGATCGCAAGCTGATCACCGGTGACAGCCCGCTGGCAGGCAACGCCTTGGGCAAGCTGGCAGCCCAGGCCATGCTCGAGGAACTGGCTGGCTGATGGTCTCGTCCCCGTCGGCGGCTTCGGGCATCAACAGCGCCCTCGCGATCGAGGGCGCTGAAACCCTGGCGAGAATCCAGGCAGAAGTCCGCACCTTCGCCCGGCAGTTCGGCTATGACCGCTTCGTGCTGTTCTCGGCTTCGACCTCGGAGGAGGGCCTGGTCGAGCGTACCTACTGGGTCGAAGGTGACTGGTTCGGCGATGGCCAAACCGTCGATGCCGAAACCTACGTGCGCCGTTGCCCGGTGACTCGCCATATCTTCGAAGCACGTGAGCCGTTCTTCTGGACCAAGACAGCCGATGACAGTGGCGAGCGCTATCGCGTGGTTCGCCTACCCCGTGGGCCAGGGCTCCATGGCATCCAGGTGCCAGTGTTCGGCCCACAGGGGCTTGAAGGCGCGATGAGCCTGGGCGGCGAGCGGATCGACGCTTCACCTCAGGCAAGGCTGGCCGTCGGACTCGTCGCCAACGCCGCTTTCTTCAGGGCTCGGGAGCTGCTGGAATCGCCAACGGATGGCGCCATCGGCAGCTTGTCCATTCGCGAGCGTGAAGTCCTGACCTGGATAGCCGCCGGCCGACGCCAGACCGAGATCGCCGCGATACTCGGCCTGTCAGAACGCACGGTCGAAAATCACATGCGGCGAATTCGCCAACGCCTCGGCGTCACGACCACCGCCCAAGCGATCAGCATCGCGATACGCCGCGGCGAGATCGTCTCCTAGACCGACAATATCGGCTTATCGCCCCTGCCTCGCTGTCATCGCCTCCAATGCTCGAACGACACTACCTGCCCGAACTCGACACATGGCGTGAACATATCGATGCGATTCTTCCGCCAGCGCCGGGGCGGCGTCGAGGGTCGAGGGTCGAGGGTCGAGGGTCGATCCTGCGTTAACCAACAGCGTTCCGGTCGGGTGCCAGCGTCATCGCATCCGGGGCGTCAAGCGATCAACCGTTGCCGAGTGGCTTCCAGCGCGGCCTCCAGACTCAGAGGACGATGGAAAAAGTAGCCCTGGCCGGCATCGCATCGAAATTCCCGCAGCCGATCTGCGGTCGCCTGATCCTCGACGCCCTCCGCCACGATCTCGAAGCCAAAATGCTGCAGCATCTGGATCAGACGGAAAACGATGGCTCTGCTGCCGGCGTTCTTGGCGACGTCACTGACCAGGCTCCTGTCCAGCTTGATGACATCCGCGGGGATGCGCCGGAGGTAGTTGAGATTGCTGTAACCACTCCCGAAGTCATCCAGCGCCACCCTGACTCCGGCATCTCGAAAGGCCTGGATGGTTTCGACCGCACGGGGGTCCTGGAGCAGCTCCTCCATCTCCAGGCACTCCACCTCCAAGTACCTGGGGCTGACGTCCTGCTCGTCCAGCATGTCGAGGATATCCGGCGCGAAGGACTCCTCGAGCAAGTTCGTGGTCGTGACATTGACGGACACGACCAGAGGCACGCCTTCTAGTTCGAATCGCTTGATCGCGTGAATGGCCTCACAGACGACCCATTGGGTCAGGGGACTGATCAACGTGGTTTGACTGATCAGTGGAATGAAATCCAGCGGCGGCACATTGCCATACCGCGGGTGATGCCACCGAAGCAGTGCCTCGACCCCCACCACCTCGCCCGATTGCAGGCTCACTCTCGGCTGATAGACCAGATACAGCTGATCGGATGCCTGCAGCGCCTCCAGCAGCCCCGTCGTGAGTTCGAGCTGGCGGCGCTGCGCCTGGTCGAACTCCACGCAGTAAGGCATCACGGCCTTTCTTTTGCTCAACGCCTCATGCAGCGCGCTCAGCGCCCGTCCAAAGGCATCGACGGGCCTGGTGACCCGGGGTTCGAAGTCGTAATAGCCGATGCTGAGACTCAGTCGGGTCGGCAGATTCGTCTCATATTCACCATCTGACACCCTCGTGGCCACCGCCTCCAACGCCGTGAAGGCGACCGGTTTATCTGCCTGAGTGACTAGAATGGCGAATCTTGAAAGCGTTACCGCATAGAGAATCTGATTCGAGGGTAATGAAATCCTCAATAGATTGGCGACGTCCCGCGACTGGCTCTCGACCGCATCGATGCCGAACCCATGGATCAGCTCGTTGTAGTAACCCGGCCTGATGGTTTCGACGAATATCAATGTCGCCGGCAGAGCCGCCTGTTCGGGCGGCCGCTGATGGAGCGTGTTCAGATCCCTGATCAATTTCTGCCGATTGGGCAACATCGTCACGGAGTCGATGAACCCGACGGTATTGCTGGTCTCGAAGATGCTCTTGGCCAGCTCGGCGAGGGTGACGAGGATTTCTCGGTCCCGCTCGCTGAGCGAGCGTGGCTGGTAGTCGATGGCACAGACACAACCCATGGCCTGCCCCTCGCTGGAGAACACCGGCGCCCCGGCATAGAAGCGAATCCGGGGTTCGGCCACGACGAGAGGATTGTTCCGATACTCTTCATCGAGCGTCGTGTCTTCGATCACCGTCAGCGCATTGCGCTCGATGGTTCGCTGGCAGATGGCAAGGTTGGCTGGCGTTTCGCTCACCGGGAAGTTCTGCTTCGCCTTGATCCACTGGCGCTCCTCACCGATCAACGTCACCAGGCTTGTCGGAACACCGAGGAGTTGCGTGACGAGCCTGGTGATATTGTCCAGCGAACGGTCCGGCCCAAGCTGCGCGAGTCGCTGGGCCTCCAGCGTCGCGAGCTTCTGGCGTTCGCTCTGGGTAAGATTTCTATCGACGCCCAAGCCTTACTCCCGAATGATGAGCAACATCGGAACAGATCTGTCTTCCTTATCGGCTTTAACGAGCACAAATTCAATCGATACGAAATCAGAGCGCCCCGTTGACGGGGCGCTGAGCGATTCGATCAGAAGGCCTCCCAATCGGCGCTTTCCCTCGCCGGCTCGAGAGCCCTGGGCTTGAGCTGCCTCGATGCCAGCTGTCGACCCCTTGGCGGATTGGCATTGGCGTGGTTGCTGGTCGCCCGTGACGGGGAACCGTCGGTGTCTTCGGCCCCCTTGAAAAAAGAGACCTCTCTCAACAGCTCGGCCGCTTGCTTCTGCAACGACCGGCTCGCCGCGCTGGACTCCTCGACCAGGCTGGCATTCTGCTGGGTGACACCGTCCATCTGCGAAACGGCGGTATTCACCTGATCGATGCCCTGGGACTGCTCACGGCTGGCCACGGCAATCTCTCCAGCCAGGGTGGTGACTCGATGGATACCCTCGACGATCTCCGCGAGGGCATTCCCGGCCTGGTCGACCAGCGCGGAGCCGGCGTTAACTTGTACGATGCTCTCTTCGACGAGTCTCTTGATATCCTTGGCGGCCTCGGCGCTCCGGCTGGCGAGGTTGCGGACTTCGCTCGCCACGACGGCAAAGCCACGCCCCTGTTCGCCCGCGCGGGCGGCTTCCACCGAGGCATTGAGTGCCAGCAGATTGGTCTGGAAAGCGATTTCGTCGATCAGCCCCACAATGCCGGCGATTTCCCGGCTTGAAGCGTTGATGCCACTCATGGCCTCGACCGCCTTCTGGGCGACTTCTCCCCCCGAGCTGGCCTGTTGGCTGAGGTCATTGACCAGACGGTCGGCCGCCAGGGCATTCTCGGCGTTCTGCCGAACCGTTGAGGTGATTTCATCCATGGACGCGGCCGTCTGCTCCAGGCTCGCGGCCTGTTCCTGGGTGCGGCGACTCAGATCGTCGGTGCCTTGGGCGATTTCATTCGCCGCGAGATCCACGGACTCTGCATTTTTTCGAACGGTCAGGACCACATTGGAGAAGCGCTCCTCCATCGTTTGGAGGGAGCGAAGCATGTCGCCGAACTCATCCTTGCAGGTAATGTTGATGTCGTTGCCGAGCTTGCCTTCAGCCAAAGCGTCGGCGAGCGCACGCGCCTTGCCCAGTGGCGTCATGATGCCGCGTGTCAGCCAGATGGAAAGCCCCACCCCGATGACGATAGCCAGAGCGATAGCGCCAAGCGTCAAGGCACGCGCCCGCTCGTAGTCCGCCGTGGAACTCACGTACGCGGTGCCGGCCTGCTGGCGATTGAGTTCGACCACTTGATTGATCGTGTCCAGAACCCGGGTGTATCCACTATTGAGGCGAGCGCTGGAAATCTCCTGGGCACGCTGGAAGTCCCCCCGCATCATCGCCTCGTACTGCTCGTCCAGATCGGCGCGCAGTGAACTCAGCGCGGTCTGGAATTGCGTCGCCAACTGTTTCTCGGCATCGCTATCGACTCGCTCGGGGTAGTAGTCGGCCCAGGCCTCGTCAGCCTCGGCATCGTTCTCGGCCAGGACCTGGTGGAGCTGGCCGAAGGTTTCGACGTTCTTATCCCTCTGCGCTTGAAGCGTCAGTACCCGGTTGCGTAGAAGAAGATTGCTGACCCGCCCCAGATCCTCCATGGTCACGACGTTTCTATCGTAGGTTCCCCGCATTTTCTGATTGCCGGTGCTCAGACCCCATAGCGCGAACAGACCGATCACGATCACCATCGCGATGCACAGCCCTAGGCTCGCACCGAGACGCAATTTGACACTTCGATTGAGTAACAACATCCATCTTCTCTCCGTGAGGCCCTTCGCTTCCTGCGGTGGGCGATACCCATCAATGCAGCTGGAGACCCGGGAGTGCGTCCCGTAGGCCAGCCACCACGCTTGCGATATCGGCACCCACTCACGAGAACTTAATAATAATTAGCGATTGGAAGGCATAGGCAAAATTGATCACGGGGCGCTCGAGCGTCTGGCCAGCCTCATTCACCTGGCCACGCTCCATGCCCAGGGTCAGGTCGATGCCAGGCAGGCCTTGGCCTGGTTGCATAAAAATGCATATTGATGCAGATTTACGCAAAATCATGCAGGGAAGTCGTCATGCTCAATGTCCCCCAGACCCGGCAACAGAAACTCCTGGCCCGGCTCGCCAACGGCGATGAGCTGATCGCCCAGGAGCTCGCCGTGGAGTTCGAGGTATCGCTGGATACGATCCGCCGCGACATCATCGCCCTGGAGCAACGGGGCGAAGTGCAACGGGTTCGCGGCGGCGCGGTCTCCGCCGCGCCTCCGTCACCGCCGATGCAGTATCGAACCTCGAACCAGAATCCTGCGGTCGCGGCGATTGCCTCCCGCACGCTGCGCGAAATCGAGGGCGCGTCGACGCTGCTGCTGGATGGCGGCACTACCCTGCTGGCGGTGGCCGAGCGGTTGCAGCCGAAGCCGGGCTTGCTGGTCATGACCCCATCGCCGTGGATTGCCGTGGCCTGTCAGAAAAACGGCGTCGAGGTGTTCATGCTGGGGGGAAAATTGAGCCCCAGCGGCGGCATCAACGTCGGCGATACCGCGCTGCTGGCCACGACCGAT
Organism: Salinicola sp. CR57; assembly: GCF_003206585.1. NCBI lineage: Bacteria > Pseudomonadati > Pseudomonadota > Gammaproteobacteria > Oceanospirillales > Halomonadaceae > Salinicola > Salinicola sp. CR57. The sequence goes on along the minus strand of NZ_PZJL01000007.1, from coordinate 246,372 downwards.
GTCCATGTCGACATCGCCGTGCTCGGCGTCTGTGGAATCGACCCTGCCTTCGGCCTCAGCGCCGATGACCTGCACGAGGCGCAACTCAAGCTCGCGATGACACGGGCCTCGGCCAGAACGATCGCCCTGGCCTCCCGTGAGAAGATCGGTCGCCGCGCACGCTATCGCGCGGTCGCGCCTGAGTATCTGGACTGCCTCATCACCGACGCCGACGCCAGCGCCGTCACGGACTTCAATCAGGATGGGATGGAAATCATTCATGCCTAGTGCACGCCGGATCTGGCTCGCCGTTGCCGCCGCTTTTGTCCTCAACGGGGGCCTGTTCGGCGCCTGGGCATCGCGGATCCCCACCGTCGTGCAGCGCAACGGGATCGATGGCGGCCAGTTGGGGCTGCTGTTGCTGCTGCTTGCGTTGGGCGCCATCGTCTCCTTCCCGCTCGCCGGCCGTGCGTCGGATGCTTTTGGCGCGGCAAGAACGACACGCGCCATCGCGATCTTCTACACGCTGACGCTGATCCTGATCGCGCTGGCCCCGGGCTTGTGGGTACTGGCACCCGCGCTGTTCCTGTTCGGCGGCGCCCACGGCGCCATGGACGTGGCCATGAACAGTTGGGCCGGCGAGGCGGAGCGATACATCGGCAGGCGAGTGATGTCGTCACTCCATGCGATGTGGAGCCTGGGCGCCGGCCTCGGTGCCGCCGCCGGCTACCTGGCGGTCAAGCTGGAACTGGGGCTGGTGATCCATTTCACCCTCTTTGCCCTGTCGCTCTACGCCATCACGAGCGGGGTCGCCTACCTTCGCTGGCACTCCGAAACCCGCCCACGCGCCCCCGGCGGCAGCCTGTTTCCGCTGCCCAGGGGCGGCCTGCTATGGGTGGGTATCATTGCCATGTGCGCGTCGATCGGCGAAGGCGCCATGGCGGACTGGAGCGCGCTGTTCCTGGTCGCCGTGACGTCGGCCAGCGAAGCGCAGGCGGCGCTTGGCTACACCGTGTTTTCGGTGGCCATGGTGGTCATGCGGCTCATGGGAGATCGCTTGATATCGGCCTTTGGCCCGACGAAGGCGGCGCGCTTTGCCGGAACCTCGGCGTTGGCCGGCGTGCTGCTGGCGGTGCTGTTTGCCAATCTCTACACCGCCCTGGCGGGCTTCGTGCTGCTCGGCGTGGGCTATGCCCTGATCATGCCGTTGGCGATCACCCGGGCTGCCAACGATCCGGAGACGCCGCCGGGCGTGGCCATCGCCAGCGTCTCGACGCTGGGCTACGGCGCGATGCTGGTCGGTCCACCGGCGATCGGTTTTACCGCCCACTTCATCACCCTGCACTATGCCTTCTGCCTGCTGGGCATCTTGGCGTGTTTTATCGTCATTCTCGCGCCGACGCTCGACCGGCGGTGATCCGGCCGCGCCCCGCTAGCGGGTAACGCGATGTCCGCCTCCGACCGAGGAGGATGTCAATCGACGAACGATACGGCTCGCCCTGGTCGGGCGCGAGCCGTTCAAGCCGAATGGCCCAGCAGCACGCGCAGTTCCTGGCGATTCTCGACCAGATCGGCCAGCACATAGCCGTCGAGCACGGCCAGAAAAGCCTGCTGGGCCTTGGCTAGCACGCCCTTCAAGCGGCAGCCCGGTTCGATCGGACAGGTCGATTCCGGCCCGAAGCACTCCAGCAATTCCAGGTTTTCGGTTTGCCTCACCAGCGCGCCGATGCCGATCTCCTCGGCGGGCTGCTGAAGCCGCAGGCCGCCTCCCCGACCGCGCAGGCTGGCCACGTATCCCAGTTGCACCAGGGTCTGGGCCACCTTGGCCAGATGATGGGCAGAGATGCCGTAGTGCGTCGCAGCCGCCTGCACCGTGGCCGGCATCTCATCGCTTCTCACCGCCAGGTAGATCAGCAGTCTCAAGGCGTAATCGGTATGTGTCGTCAGTTTCATCAGCGCTTGACAGTCATAATTTGGTAAATGATACTCGCATTTAAATAGGCATTTAAAATACCGATTAAAATCCTGCCAAAGGAGTCGACATGCCAACCACCGCCCAGATCGAGATTGTCAAACGGACCATCCCGGTGCTGAGACAACATGGCGAGACGCTGACCCGCCACTTCTACGCCCGCCTGTTCGAGCACGCACCCGACGTCCAGCGCTACTTCAATCCCGCCCATCAGCGCTCCGGCGGTCAACAGCGTGCCCTGGCCGGCGCCATTCTCGCCTACGCCCAGCATATCGACGATCCGGCGGCGCTTAGTGACGCCATCGAGGTGATCGCCCAGAAGCACGCCTCGCTGACAATTCAGCCGGAACACTACCCGATCGTCGGCGAGCACTTGCTGGCGTCGATCCGGGAGGTGCTGGGCGATGCCGCCACCGCCGACGTGCTCGACGCCTGGGCCGCCGCCTACGACGAACTGGCGGGGGTTTTCATCGAGCGGGAACGAACGATCTACGCCGAACAGCGCGCCCATCAAGGCTGGGCGGGATTCAAGCCGTTCACGATCGTGCAGCGCGAGCGCGAGAGCGACAACATCGTCTCCCTCTATCTGGTGCCGGCGGACGGCAGCGAGCCGCCCGCGCATTTACCGGGGCAGTATGTCTCGATTCGCATGCAGGATGCCGATGGCCACACTGCCATGCGCAACTACAGCCTTTCCAATGCGCCGGGCGCTGCGGCTTATCGGATCAGCGTCAAACGTGAGATCGGGGATGGCGAGATGCCGGGCGGCGATGTCTCGAACCGCATCCACGACGGCCTGGCTCAGGGGGACCGACTCGAGCTCTCCCCGCCGTGCGGTGCGTTCACGCTCGAGCTGCCGGAGCCCGACGACCGGCCACTGGTGTTCATCACCGGAGGAATCGGTATCACACCGCTGATCTCCATGGCCCACGCGGCACTGCAAGCTTCCCCGTCGCGGCGGGTGATCTTCATCCAGGCCGTGCGCCACGGCGGGCTGCGACCCTTCACCTGCGAACTGGAGACACTGGCCGGCCGTTACCCGAGATTCAGCCTGCACGTCTGCTTCAGCCAGCCCAGAGCAACGGACGGCGCCGGCGACTCAAGCGTCAAGCGCGGCGAGCTGGAGCCGGCAGACCTCGAACGCTGGATCGGCGGTTGGGAGGCGACCTACTATTTCTGCGGGCCGCTACCGATGATGAGCCGGATCGACCGAATGCTGGAAACCCACGGCGTGGCGATTGATGATCGCCGCTACGAGTGCTTCGGTCCCGCACAGCCGCTGGCCGCCCGAGCGGATGACGAGGGAACGCTGGAAACGCACCATGAACCGACCCTGGCCTGACACCCACCGGGAGATAGCGCCATGACCTGCGAATTCATCAATGACCTGGGGTTGGATGCCCCGATTTTTCAGGCGCCCATGGCGGGCGTCTCGACACCGGCCATGGCGGCGGCGGTCTCAAACGCCGGCGGACTGGGTGCGCTGGGCGTGGGCGCGTCGACGCCGGAGAGCGCGCGCAGGGTCATTCAGGAAACCCAAGCGCTGACCGCTCGGCCGTTCAACGTCAACGTCTTCTGCCACGCGCCGGCGCTCGCTGACAGCGACCGCGAGCGGCGCTGGATCGAGCGCGCCCGCCCGCTGTTCGAGTCGTTCGGCGCGACCCCACCGGCACGGTTGAGGGAGATCTATGCGCCCTTCCAGGCGAGCGACGCGATGCTCGAAGTCTTGCTCGAGACCCGCCCTGCCGTGGTCAGCTTCCATTTCGGCCTTCCCCGACCCGACCAGATCGAGGCGCTGCGCCTGGCGGGCTGCCGGCTGATGGCGACCGCGACGTGCCTTGCCGAGGCCCGGCAGATCGCCGGACGCGGACTCGATGCGATCATCGCCCAGGGTTGGGGCGCAGGCGGTCATCGCGGCGTGTTCGACACCGATGCCACGGACGAGCGACGATCGACCCAAGCGCTGACCCGCCAGCTCGCCCAGGAGATCCCCTTGCCGATCATCGCGGCCGGGGGCTTGATGAACGGCGTCGATATCGAGCGCGCCCTGTCCTGGGGAGCGGTAGCGGCGCAATTGGGGACGGCGTTCATCCGCTGCCCGGAAAGTGCGGCCGACAACGCTTACCGGGCTCACCTGGTCTCCGGCGCGGGCACCGTGATGACTCGTGGGATTTCCGGTCGCCCGGCCCGCTGCCTGATCAACCGGTTTACCGCCTGGGCCGAAGATGCGGACTGCAAGGATATTCCGGCCTACCCGAATACCTACGACCTCGGAAAGGCGCTGAATGATGCGGCCAAGGAACGAGGCGAAACGGGCTTCGGAGCACAATGGGCTGGTATCGGCAAAGCGCGGGGCGACAGCCTCCCGGCGGGAGAACTGATTCTGAAGCTGGAAGAAGAGCGACGAACGGCGATTTCAGCCGGCTGATCATCGATTCGGATAGGCGGGTGAGACGGATGGGTAATCCAGTCAAGGCAGTCAGCACAGCGGATAAGAGACCCTGTCGTGACAGGCCTCAGATACGCTGCTGTTCCTTGCCAATTAGCTCCACGGCATCCTGCCGTGCATCCCTGTGAGAACCGCTTCCTGCGGTTTCCTTCCGTTGAGTCGGCACCTCCCTGGTACCGGCCCCCACAGTAGACTCGTTATTCAGCGAATAAGTTGATCCAGATCATCTAACGCGAAATAAAATGCGATACACAGGAATCCGGCTGTCGCCAGCCGGCCGCATCCACACCAAGCCTCCCGAGGCTTCCTTGCCTAGCGTCCCTGGCGGCATGTTTGGGTATGTGGACCCCGTATCATCCCTGACACAAGGCTCACTGTGGTGCAGAAAGCCCAATCACGCCACCGCGAATATCTGGAGCGAGCGCTCTTGCCGCGCTCCGGGCCACTCACAATAGTCCATCAATCATGCGCTTGGCCGGGGTCGCGATACCCGCGCGCGACTGGAAAAAAGAGATGTCTCGAGGCGAGAAGTCTCTAGTCGTCCAGTTCGCGGATCCACCGACGTACCCGGTGACGCCTCAGGCGCGAAGCAAATCGGCGAGTGACGAGACGCGTCGGCACCAGCGCCTCACCAGAGTCTCCCATGGTCAGCGAGAACGTTCTGGCAGCCCCGACGGGCGAATCCTCGCTGCCGTAAACGGCGATGACCCGCAGCTCTATCGACTGGAGCGTGCGCCCATCGGTTGACTGGAAGTTATCGGAGGGGAGCCCGTTGGCACGAAGCACCCGGCCGACGATGTCATGAAAGGTGCCGATGTGATTGTAGCTACCCGAGAGCATCGGCCCCTGCCGAGTCGTTTCGATCAAGCGACCGGACTCCCCCTGCTTGTCAGGCGATTCCTCGAAATCGATCAGGTCCTTGGAGATCGCCTCCCGGTCCGAATGGAGGATCGCGACAATGTGCTCGATGAAGATCGGCTCGGGGCTCATGTTGCTGATGACGCAACGGGCCTGCAGCGTGCGGCCGAACCCGCGATTGATGATGATCTTGGGTTGACGTTGGCGTCTGAAGTTCAGGTACAGCAGTTGCGCGTAGAACAGCCAGACGAAGAGCGTGCATACGCTGGTCAATGCCGTGATGGCCGAGCTGTTCTGGGAAATCCAATCCATCATATCGATGCTCGCAACCTCTTCCTCTCAAGGCATCGCTGCCGACCGCGGCAGAGGAACAACCTTGCGCTCGAGTGATACGCGGTCGAAATCACGCCGGAGCGATCACGTTGCCCCAAGGCGCCAGCGTCCGCAATGCCCGGACAATGAAACGGGGAGAGTCTTCCGTAAAACAAAATGGGGAGCCGGCAAACCGGCTCCCCCTAGCGCTGTTCGTCCCTGAAGCCATCCATGGTCCACTACCGACGGCGGTCCCTGCTCACGCATCCTGCGACATCATCCCTGGGCATGCAGCCAGGCTTCCTTGCCCTTACACACTGTGAACCCTTCAGCCATTAGACAAATTGATCCCCATCAAGAATGCCCAGCCTTTTTGTTTCAAAATGTTTCAAGCCGATGAGGTGAACGCGCTGGATCACGAATGCGAAGCCAGTTTTCATCTCGGCAGCATTCCTTGACGCAGATAACACTTGCCTTAGGGATACCAGCTCTGCACCCCCTTCAGGGCAGCGCTTGGCACTCTTTCGACGCCCTTTTCTCTAAGTCAAATTAGGACTTCTCAAAGCGATAAAATACATTACAATCGGCAATAACGAATTGAGAAGAAATCAATCAAAGCAGTTAATCAAAGTAGTTATTTATATCTATAAACACGGTGCTTTTAAACAAAAGCATTGCGAGGGCGTCTTTCGCCAAAATTTACTGTTCTGGCTAGCATCCCTGCGGCCGCTTCGACCCGGTATGGCAAACGGTCCCCGCTGACTCTTTCCCATAGCCGGGTTATTTTTGTCGTCCGAACCCAGTCTCGCGCCAGGCTGCCACTCTAGCCAAACTCTGGTGAGCAGCCCGTTTCCGGGATGCGTGACTTCCGAAATACACGACACGTAAAACGACGAGCATCCTGCGTTTCGCATTATCATCAAGCCAAGATACCTTAACGGCGAAATTCGCTCATGCCCCTCAACCTTTAATTATTCGGCACCAGTGATGCATTTCACTTCGGGACTGGCAAGGTAAGCAGCCACACCAGTAGCATACTTACCTGTCCATAATGCCCAATAGCCACTCCATGAACTACAAACTCTGCTGTAAGGGCAGCAACCACGAATCAAACGTCGTTTCAGAAGATTGCTTCATCAACGGTATGGTTACTTGGAAACTCTAGCCCTTCGACCGAATCGTATAGTCCGCCATCACCGACCAGTCGCGCTCACCGAGACCCGAATCGACCGTTTCGGCCATCCTTTGATAGACCGCCGCCAGCATCGGTAGCGAACCTTCGGTCTCCTCGGCGGCCTCAGTCGCCAGGCGCAGATCCTTGAGGCCCAACGTCGCCTTGAATCCCGGCTCGTAGTCGTCATTGGCGATATTGGCCGAATAGACCTGATAGGAGCGACTGCCGAACAACGTGCCCAGGATCAATTCGAAGAAGCGTTCACGCTCCACGCCGTTGCCTTCGGTCAGCGAAACCGCTTCCGCCATCGCCTCGATCGCCATGGCAATCATCATGTTGCAAGCGATCTTGGCCGCGTTGGCGGCGGGCGGCCGGTCGCCCATGAGCCATACCTTCTTGCCAATGGCCTCGAACACCGGTTGCACCCGATCAACCACCGCGGCGCTTCCCCCGGCCAGAATGTTGAGTTCACCCTTGGCAGCGACATCCGGCCTGCCCAGCACCGGCGCGGCGACGTAATCCACCCCGGCGTTGGCATGCAGGGCCACCAGTTCGTGCGAGAACGCCAGCGAGATGGTCGAGGCCACGATATGTACCGTGCCTGCTGCGGCATGGTCCAGTACACCCGCTTCCAGCAGCGCTTCTCGAATCGCCGCATCGTCGGGGAGCATGGTCAGCACCGCGTCCCCCTGGAACGCCTCCCGCGGCGAAGCCACCATGGTCACGCCGTCGAGCTCGCCACCGGAACGGTTCCAGGCCTTGACCGTGTGCCCGGCCGCAACGAGATTGCTCGCCATGGCGCGTCCCATCGCCCCTAATCCAATAACGCCGATATCCATTGCCCTACTCCTGTTGTCTGAAGGTTTTCGCCACCAGCCTTCTATTGATGTTTACCGGGACCGCTTGAGCAGCCGGTAATGAGCCAAGTCTTGTCCATGACGCTCTCCTCGATGTCTTCAAAAATCTGTGCAGTCCGTTCATAGCGGCTGGCGTTACGGTCGCCCGGCCCCCGAGATGGGGCCGGACTGATAGGTGTGGCCGGCCAAGCTCATGCGTTCGCCAGGCAGCCAAGAATGTCCGCGGCGGACGTGACATGGACCGTGACCGCTGTCTTTCTTTACGTAGCCGTCATGCAGATTCTCGCCGATCTTTCCCGGCTCAGGCGCCGAAGCCGCCATCGATCGTGTGCATGGCGCCTGTAATGCCGCTCGCGTGTGGTCCGGCCAGATAGGCGGTCAGATGGGCCACGTCCTGGGCGGTGCCGTGACGCTTGATCGCCATGACGCTGTGCATCTGCTCGGCAAGTTCGCCGTCGGCGGGATTCATGTCGGTATCCGTTGGCCCCGGCTGCACGATATTGATCGTGATGCCGCGCGGCCCAAGATCCCGGGCCAATCCGCGTGCCATACCCTGCAGCGCCGACTTGCTCAGCGCATAGGCGGCAAGGCCCGGAAACGGCATTCGGTCGCCGTTGACCGACCCGATCACGATGATGCGCCCACCTTCCTTCATGCTCCGGGCAGCCTCCACTGATGCGTGGTACGGCGCGCGCACATTGACGTCGATCAGATGATCGACCGCATCCGGATCCAGCGTCAGCGGGTCACCCGCTACCAGTACGCCGGCGTTGAATACCATGATGTCCAGAGGCCCCGCCTCACGCACGGTCGCCATCATCGCGTCGCGGTCGGCCGCATCGGTCTGGACCGCTGTCGCCCCGGTCTTCGTCGCCAGGTTTTGCGCCGCTTCGCGTGAGCCCGAGTAGGTAAAACTCACCTGCGCCCCGCTATCGGCGAAGAGAGCCACGATGGCGGCGCCAATACCACGGCTTCCCCCAACGACCAGCACACGCTTGTCCATGAAATCCATGTAGATCACCTCGGGTAGCAAATTGGATAGCGGTCACTATAGAATTAGGCCAGACGCCTGCGCAAGGATTTTTATAGTGACCACTAAAGAAAATGCCAAATCAGCGCCGAGGCCCCGAGGTCGACCCCGTGCCTTCGACATGGAAACCGCACTGGATACGGGCCAGCGCCTGTTTCATGCCAGTAGCTACGAGGCGGTGGGATTGGCAGCACTGACCGACGCACTGGGTGTGAAACCGCCCAGTTTCTACAAGGCGTTTGGTAGCAAGTCCGAGTTTTTCGAACAGGTCATCGAGCGCTACGCGCAAGCGGCCCTCGCGCTGGACGAGATACTGCTGCCCGGCCGGGCGCCCGTGGATGCACTGGCGGAATTACTGGAGAGCGCCGCACGAACCTATGCGCGAGATCCGCAGCGGAGGGGTTGCCTCGTGCTCGAGGCCGCGCGAGGCCCTGACGGGGATGACAGCGCCATCCATGCACGCCGGGTGGCCAATCAGCGCCGCGACCGAATTCGCGAGTTCGTCGCCCGCACCCATCCGGAGCGCGCATCCGCGGTGACCGACTTCATGGCCAGTACGATGTCCGGGCTTTCAGCCAGTGCGCGGGAAGGGATGGACGAGTCACGGCTACTCGATGTGGCACGCACCGCCGTTGCGGGCCTGGAGGCGCAATTGGGTACGGATTGATGGTGGGTATGCCTTATCTCATGCCGGGGTCATCCCCAACTGCTCGATAGGTTTGGCATGATATCGAACGGTTAACATCAATCTCGGTCAACGCCCCACCGCTCGTCGAAGACACGCTCTCGCCCAAGCAATTGCCGGGTCCCGTGCTGCCCGTTCGTGCCAGATCACGCAGTAGTGGATCTCCCCCGCCTGCGGGAAATCGATCACGGCGAGATCCGCCAACGGCGCGACGAGCTCTGCCGCCCGCCGCGGCAGACAAAGTACGCGTTCGGACTGACCGATGAGCAGCGGGCTGGAGAGAAAATACGGCGTTACGGTATCTCCCGGTCCTCTTGCTCGACCATGGCACGCCAACGGGTCGTCGATTGCCGAGGCACTGCCTTCGGGGTAGAGCAGGACCACGCGGGGTAACTCGGCGAGTCGTGATGGCGCGATGCGGCCGTCGGCGTCTCGATGCGCCAAAACCGGATGGTCGTGCCGTACAACGCAGGCGAAGCGTTCGGTGAACAGACTCTCGTGATGGAATCCTGGCGGCACTGCCTCGTCGGTATAGAGCGCGAAGTCGAGCCTGCCCTCCTCCAATTCGACCAGCGTTTCACTCTCCCAGGCGCGCAAATCCAGCGATACGCCCGGCGCTTCGCAGGCGATTACATGCGCAAACTCCCTGATCACGACTGCGGCGCCATAGTCGGTCGTTGCCACTCGCAGGACACGCTCGGAGTACGAGGGGTCGAAGCTCGGCGGCTGAAACAAGCGGTCCTCAGCGGCGATCGCCTCGGCCAGTTGCGGCATCAAGGCCTCCGCGCGCGCGGTGCGCACGTAGCCACCACCCTGAGTGCGCACCAGCAGCGGGTCATCGCCCAACGCACGCCGCAGCTGCGCCAGCAGTCGGCTCGCGGCGGGTTGGCTCAACCCCATCGCCTCTCCCGCGCGGGTCACACTGCGCAGACTCAGCACCTGCGCCAGAAAACGCAGCGAGCGTAAATTGAGGTGGCCTGTGGCGTGGTCATTCACTTTTTGCATGCCTGTCTATCGTAATTCGTCATTCTCCGGATGCAAGACACCTGGCTAGATAGCTTCACAGACGACATGGCATCGCCCCGATACGCACCAGAGGATCGAGATCATGCAGCCACAGCCAGAAGACGACATCACTCAGACCCTGAAGGCCATGGCCAAGGGTTGGAGTCAGCCCGGGCGCTCACCCGTGCTCAGGACACCGGCCGATGAGGGGCTTGCCTTCGAGAACGTGACCTTTCCGTCACAGGATGGGGTGCCGCTCGAAGCATGGTACATCCCCTGCCCAGACTCTCGGCGACTCGTCATCGTCAATCATCCACTGACGTTCAACCGCTACGGCCTGGCCAGCCACCTGGAGCCTTGGCGATCCTTCGGCGCCGCTGGCGGTAACACCTTCGAGGTCGATTATCTGGCCGACTACCGCATCCTGCACGAGGCAGGTTATCACGTGCTCACCTACGACGAGCGCAACTTCGGGTTGAGCGGATCAGCCAATGGCGGCCTCAACAGCGGCGGTCGATTCGAGGCACGCGACGTCATCGGCTCGCTGCGCTACGTGCGCTCGCGGGCAGATCTCGAAGGCGTGGCAGTAGGGCTTTTTTCGCGCTGCAACGGCGCCAACGCGACGCTCTTCGCGATCCACACCGAACCGCGGGAATTCGACGACGTGCGCTGCCTGGTGCTCTGTCAGCCACTGTCGATCGGCTCGGTCATGCGTCGCGAATTGGAAATGATGAACCTGGTCGATCACCTCGACGCGCTCGAACGCGAGGTGCAACTCGCCGCCAGTTGCACCTTCGACCAGATGTCGCCCAACGACTGGGCGCGCAGCGTTCACACTCCGACGTTCATCTATCAGGTGCACGACGACCTGATGACCACTCCCGCCGATGTCCAGGCCACCTTCGACGCACTTCCGATCGACGACAAATCGCTGCACTGGATACACGGCACCCAGGCTCGCTGGGATGGCTATCTGGAATTCCAGCGCCGCCCGGAGCCGATGCTCGACTGGCTCAACCGGTACATGACATGAAGACTGCGAATATCGAATCCGATGCTGCTCGCTTCGAAGCCTTGCGCGCTGAAACCGATGAGCATCGTCAGCGTCACGGTTGCCATGCCTATGTGTTCGAGGATGGCGCTGGACTGCTGGCCACGGCACGAGCAGAGCGCCCCGAGCGTATTCTCGAGCTGGGTACAGCGATCGGCTACACCGCTTGCCTGCTGGCAAGTGCAGAAGATCGTACGCAGATGGATACCATCGAGCGCGATCCCGATCACGTGGCTTTAGCTCGTGAGAACCTTGAGGCCGCAGGATTCGCAGAACGCGTCCGCGTGCACCACGGCGATTTTTTCGACGTTCTCGCTGATCTGCCTGGCCCCTACGATCTCGCATTCTTCGATGGTCTTGCCCCATCGCTGCCACTCATCGAGCTGCTGTACGAACGGCTCAAGCCGAATGGACTGCTCATCTGCGGCAACCTGTGTCTTGCACGCGGTGCCAATCAGCGCCTGCTCGACGCCGAGTTCGCGACCGCCGAACGCTGGCATATCGATGGTCATATCGAAAATGGAGCCACGTCGCTGATACGCAAGACCGGCGGCTCGACTTGACGCGAATCTCATCGGGATTCGTCTCAATCCTCTGCTGACGATGCCCTGACACTGACACACGTCAACATGGTCACTTGCTCAACCCACCCAGGAACCGACCCATGACCCAGGATGAAAGACAGATTCGCGCCTTGCGCGCAGAGTGGCAGAATGCCGTCCAGTCACGCGATCTCGACCGGACGATGGCTACCTATTACCCGGGAGAGGAGTACCTCGGCTTCGATGTGATGCCGCCCTTCAGCTTCGAGGGCTGGGAGTCCTTCCGCCAAAATTGGATCACCTTCTTCGAGATGTTCGACGAAGACCCTGTATTCGAGTTCAAGGACATGAAGGTCCATTGTTCCGGCGATGTCGCCTTCACCACCGGCTTCACTCGTTTCATGGGCTCTGTGGCCGGCAACAAGATCGACCTGTGGACTCGCGAGACCATCGGTTTGCGCAAGCTCGATGGCCAATGGCTGATGATTCACGACCATGTGTCGGTGCCCATCGATCTGAAAACCGGCGCCGGTGTGACCGACTACCGCCCCTGAGCGATCCCATCGAGGTCGTCGTGCTATAGATAGTCAAGGCGCGGAACAGCTGCCACGACAAGCGTGCGACCAGTTGGTGGGCATATCTACCAAAGACGTGGCCCAGAGCGTCATGCGACCTCTGGGCCTTTTTTCGATCGCGCCAGAATCCACCCAATCAGTGTTTTGCCCTTCCCCCTTGAGCGGCCGAGCAAGCCCAAATTGAACCGAAGCGGTACTCAACAGCCTAAGAGTCAACACTCACTGAATTCGATTCCGCCACATCTTCGTCGCGAGACTTTCATCGCCACACCTGCGCGAACTACGTCATCATCGACGGTGGCGAATTTCGGAGCTTTTTTGACCCTTCGAAAGAGCCTGTTACACCGGAAGATTCAGATGACATACGCGGTGCCCAGCCCTCGAACCACTTGGTGGGCTATATCGAATACGGCCCGGCAATCGAGTGTGGTCAAAGCATGGACACCGACGAGAAATGGAACCCTGAAACGGGTAAGAAAGTGATGCAAGTTGTTGATTTAATGGTGAACCCAGTAGGACTTGAACCTACGACCAAGAGATTATGAGAGGTATCCGTAGCGGTTCGTTCTGGCCGGTTACCTTTAAATTCAACCGGTTGCGGAAGACCTTTGTCTGGCTGCGTACCATTATGGCTAGTAGCGGTGGACACAATGTGGTCAAGGGATTATAGAGTTGTAAAACTCGTCATTGCCCGCATTTAACTTTAGAGACAGATAGTTATGAAAACCTAAACTGTCAGCACACTTCTCCAAGCGTCAACTCGGTTAACAAGCGGTTGATACTTATTCAAACCTCTCTTTTAACACATCAGGTTTTTTTGATATTTGCTATAGCTTTCGAATGTTCTCGTTCTTTTTTAATAACAACAAGAGGCCACACCTCGTCTAAATATATTCGTGTTGCACTTCTCGCCATGCCCAGGCCTACTAGCCAAACCACTAAGAAGAAGGCCGCCACTAAGAAGAAAGCATCTAAAACCCCAAGCCGCCCACTTACAAATAAAAAAATTGCTACTATGCTAAGCATCGAGTTAACATCAGAATATAAAGACCCCTTTCTGCCAATTTTATTCATGGCGTTTCGCCTTGATCTTTCAAACTCTATTTCTTCGCCATGCGAGAGAGGTTCTCCTTCCATTTTGTTTACAATAACGCTCTCCCTTCTTAAGAACTCCCCCTTTGAAATATTGCAGACTGTCATAACCAATAAACCAAATGCTCTGGCACTCAACCAAGGTGAAACAAGGAAAACAACAACACTAAAGCAAACATATTGGTAAAGCTTAATCTTACCAAAAAAAACCTGGAACGCGACAGCCACATTATTAAAATCTATCTCCAATGTTTTTACACTAAAAATAGCACCCTTTTCAGGTGAAAAAAGAACTAAGGCACACAAAAATATTACAAACTTCCTAACTGTAATATATCTTGACGCATCCTTGATTATATTTTCAAAAAGACCGTCTGGGAACATTACAATTCCTCATAGAGACCCGCGAACAACAAATTACCCCGCATATAATCGTGAATACCATATCTTGCAAATGGGCATGCCCAAATATCCACGTCTACTCCGTTGAGAAAATAGGGTCTAAGGTCTTCCTTGTCGTCTTCTGAAGCTATGTAAAGAACATGTTCACTATTATACCTAGCATCTCTAAAAGTGGCTTGGTAACGATTACTCCTACCATTTCCGGTGGACTTAATAGCCGTAATTTGTCCTCTATAAATCCATGGGTCTAGTATTTCACTTCTTGAAACCACTCTATTAAAATTCGTAGCATTAGGCACATTGAAGTCATAACGTTCAAGATCGTCATCACTTGGTATAAATTCTATACCACTATCCCCGCCTTCCTGCCTTACGACAGTCAGCCCTGTATTTACATCTCTTGCTATACCTACCTTAGCCAATTCCCAGCGGTTTTTGTCTATTTGTTCTTGCGTTACTATGAATTCAGTTTCATCGTATGCACCAACTGCAATGTTTGCCTTGACAACATCCAGTCTTGTCGCTGCCGATATTACTTGTTGGTCGCCTATTTCCCCACCAATCGCAAACGGTCGAGCTAACGCTTCATTAAGAAAAGCGCCAGCTTCCTTAAAGCGACTTGAAAAGGGGAATACTATTGAGCCATCTTCTAGATGGTCGAAAACCAAGTCTGCTCTATCGTGCTCTGCAGGTGGCAATGTACTGTACTTAGCCATACTGTAACCAAGTTCATACATCACCATTTTATCTATTGCACGTTGAAAATGCGGGAAGGAGTAACCAACTACTCGCGCGCTGATCTTGTTTACCTCTTCATTTCTGATCAACCCACCATAATACCTAATGCTTAAAACCGTACTCATCCTTAGCCCCTTGCGTACCTTGAATGTCCACCAAGTTATTATGTTAAGATCCTTGGGATTCTTGAGCGTCTAACGCGCCCTTTCCCTTGTCCCGCCCATCACTCGTTCCCTGTTCCCTGGTACCAGCGTTCGGCTACTCGCCTCGCGACCCGGTATCCGTTCCTGTCGGCTTAAGCCGATCTCTGCTCCGCTCTATCTCCGGGCTCACCTGTCCCGCTGCCTCGTTTACCTGGTCCGTCATCAGCCAAAGCGTGTACTTCGGCCATTGACTACAGATTGCGGCCAGCAGATCTCCTTTAGGAACTCGCCCTGTCTGCTCTATCCCAATCAGCGTTTTCTTCGGCACACCAATGAGTTCTGAAAACTCAGCACGGCCTGACGTCTCAGCTTCCCGAATGAGACGAATTTTCTGTGCAAGGTCGCTTGACATGTGCCTATCTCTGGGTACACTTCGTTTAGGGCTGTGCTCATTTATGAGTCTACCCATAATGAGGAACAGCGACTGTTGTCGTTTCGTCAATACATGACAACAGACAGAACTTACCACAGCGAGCCAAAACGAGCCGATACGACAATGGAAAAGAATAGCGCGCCCCAGGTCCCGGCCACCGTGCCAGTCATGACCATCGAGCGATTCTCCGAGCTTACCGGCATGTCCTATAGCGCCATCAAGGGTCAGCTCCAGCTCGGCAACCTTCCGCTGTTCAAGATCGGCCGTCGCCGCATGGTCAACATCGCCCTCCTGACCGCTGAATGCCTCCAGTCGGAGGAATGGTCATGAATCGTCGATCTCCTACACGATTTTCAGCGAAAGCGTCGTCATCGGCTGCTAATCAAGTCGTAACTTGTAAGATACAGTTGGTAACAACATCAGGCGCTGACAGACGCGCCACGATTTCCGGTTCTGGTTGCTTCCCTGCGGCCGCTTCAACCCGACATGACAAACGGTCCTCTCTGACTGTTTCCCATGGCCGGGTTCCTTTTGATGGCTGTAGAACCTTCGTCTATAGAGTTGGTACACGCTCCATTGGAGTAGTAACATCAGGTTGTGCAATCGCCCAACCGTGCCTGCTCACACCCGCTAGCCGTACCGCGGATCAGCTTGCTCGCCGGCCTGCACACCGATACGTCGACCATGAACAGCGTTTCCATACAAACGACGTCCTGACTCGATCAGTAGACGCGCTCACCACCCGCGCCGGTGTAAGGCTGAATCAGGCCCTATATCGAGCGCGGGTTTTTTGTGAATCTTGCATCACTTCCTTACAGTCACCCCTCCAAGTATTCATTGCTAAATTAGTTTCTCTAATTCTCAAGACTAAAGTCTTAACTGGTTTTGTATCACCTTTAAATTATCGAGCTTTTTCATTTGCCAGGGCGACTCAAAACGGCGACAATCACGCCATCTGGCAATATGTGTTGTTTCTAATAAACACTGCCCTCACCGTGTTCATGGTCGCCTTCCATTGGAAGCGATCTTTTCCGGCCCGTAAGTCAGCTATCTCCCCTGGTGGCGCTTATCGGGCCGTTTTTTTGTCCCCCATTTCCGCTCCAACCGCGTTCCCCTTGGTCCGTGGCGCTTCCGCCTGCTCGTCTTTCCCAGCCCGACAGGCTTCCTCGGCGTCACGGGCCTTTTTTCTTCCCCAAGCGATTACGCGTTCACTCCTGAATGCGCATCGCAGTACTCCCGCAGCACCCACCCACACGAGGAACACCCAATGACCACCGCGAAGAAACAACCCGTTCGCGTGTTCCTGGATCAGAGCGACCACTCCCGGTTTCTCGTCCAGGCCGGCACCAACCGCCTGACTCCTTCCGCCCTGGGCGAACGGCTCTTTCAGTACGGCCTTGCCCAACTGGAGCGCGGCGACCGCTCTGTCCTGGAAGGTGACTCTTCTCCGGCCCGCCCGGAACCGGGGCTCTAATCATGTTTCTGCCTGCCCGTCACCCGTCGCCCATCGGTCGCACGGCCTCCCAGGCCGGAACCGTGCCCCCCGTCATACCCTGCGCAGCACGGGTTGACGGGAGGTGCGGGATCGGCCGCCGTGCTTCACGACCGATGGCAGGCGGTGTCGGGTGGGCAGACGCCTGCCCGGAGCCCCGAGTTCTGAGGGAGCGGGCCAAGCGGTGTCTCCAGGGGCGCGATTACGGTCACGCCGCGCTTCTCTACGCCCAGGCCGAACACTTAACCCGGATGCTCGACCCCGAGTCATCCGACCTATCAGAGCTAGTCGTACTCGCTCGCCACTGCCACACCCTGGCAACCCAGTACCAACGCTAAAAGGAACGAAACCATGTCCATGATCAACACCATTCAAGCCCACGTTATCGGTGCCTCCCGCTACGAAGTCGAAGGCATCAAAGGGGCCAAGCTGATCATCATGAACGAGGCCGCACCGGACAACGACAATCTGTTCGGCTTCCAGACTTCCACCATGTCCGCCCCGTTCGAGATGGTCGACAAGATCCGCGAACTGAACCCGCGCTTGCCCGGCAACCTGGAGCTCGATGTCGAGATCCGCGCCTCCCAGGGCAAGGTGACGATGCACGCCATCGCCGTGCGAGAAGCCAGCGTGACCGGTCGCCGCCCGAGCGATACCAAGTCCGACGCCAAGCCGGATAGCACCAGCAAGACCAACTGATATCGCCATCGCATAACCCGGATAACGAGGAGCCACTAATGACCGCTGAGCAGTTCGATCAACTGTGGCTCCTCACGTTTTGTACCGCGCTCGTCGTCTCATTCGGGCTCGGTGCAATCAAGGGTGGCCAACGATGAGTTCCGCAACCCTCATCGGCTACCTGTTAGGAGCCTACGCCCTAGGTTGGGCGTGGGGTAAGTCCACACTCGCGTTCAAACAATTCATGGAAAAGACACTATGAAAACTCAACTGAAAAACGCTGCCGTCCGTACCCGTTTCGCCCTCCGCAAAGTCGCCGGCAAGGCAACGGCTGTCTCCGTCACCATGATTGGCGGCACCACCGCTGCCATGGCATCCGACGGTGGCTCCGCTGCGTCTGCCGCTTTCTCTGAACTCTCCAGCCAGGCCGCCAGTATGGCCAGCGAAGCGTGGCCCGTCGTGACCGCCATCGTCGGCTCGCTGCTCGCCATCGGCCTGTTCAAGAAGTTCGCCAACAAAGCCACCTGATTGGGTGGTTCAACCGGCCCCGATCTCCGCCCTGGGCGTACACCGGGGCCGGTGACTCAAGGGGCCTTCCGGGGCTCCTTTTTTGTTGGTAACTTATGCGATACTTTATTATTTTCATATCTTTTTTATTGTTCTCATTTCCAGCAAGAGCTGAATGGAAAGATGTTGCAACGATAAGCTATCAATCTTCTGAAAGCTGTTCTGCAGCCAACTCCGTTGCTCGAGGGCGAGTATCTGATAGAATTTCTGAGTTTGTTATCCCAGGAGTCAAGTTCGTTAAGGTAACCGTGTTTGCTACTTGCAAAAAGGTTTACTCAGGCGGCTATAAGTACAATTCTGCAAAATACTGGATCCAATACTCCTCGAAACGTTCTGATGTTCTGACTTCAGACTCTCCTGTTTATGGCGTCACATATACGGATGAGGAATGCCAAGCCGGTTACGGTGGCTCCCATGAGATTTCCGGTTTACCTCAAGATCTAGGTGGCCAATCCCGAACAACAGTTAACTTGGGCGCTTGCCGGGTCACTTCTACTGGCGGCGTTATGCCCTGTTATAACAACGATGACGGCACGCAAACCTGCCTCTCTAATTGGGTCGCTGAATCGACAGGTGAAGAAAACGACTTCGAGTCTTCACCTGGCATCGTCGAGGAGCCGTTATTCCAACAAACCGATGATCCAGCCAGTTGTTCTAACGGTTATTACAGCAGTGGTGGTAAATCCTATTGCTACACCGGCACGAGCGAACCCACAGAATATAACGTCGACGAAAACGGGGATGTTATCGATGACTCCAATGACGGCGGCAACTCTGGCGGCAGTGACGGCGGTGGTTCTGGCGGGGATGGCGGCTCTGATGACGGTTCATCCGGTGGTGATTCCGGTAGCGGCGGTGGCTCCGGTGGCGGTGGTTCCGGTGGCGGTGGCAGTTCTGGCGGGGACGGTGACAGCGGTAACGATGACGGCGAGGGGCTTGATGGCGTAATCGATGCCATCGGTAGCGTTCGCAAGGCCATCAACGATGGTTTTTCCCACCTAGTCGATACCTTCACCAATCAAGATGGCGCGCCCTCGGGCGATGATGTCGTGGCCGATTTCGATGGCCAGGGCCTCAGCGATGACCTGATGGCCGAGGTCGAGTCCCAGAACGACGGCATCCAGGGCGAACTGACACAGCGTTACCAGGATCTATTCGAGTCCGATTCCAGCATCCTCGGTTCGGCCCTGAACAGCGTCAGGGACACCGCCACCTCCTGGCTTCCCTCGATCCCTTCCGGTGGCGGCTGCAACCCGCTGTCGTTCTCTTTCCAGGGTCACACGCTGACGATTGAGTGTCGCGTCTTCGATCTCATCAAGGCCGCCCTCTCCTGGATTTTGTTCTTCTTCACCGCGTACCAGATCACCATGATGGCGCTGTCGTATCGCAACGGCGGGGAGGCCTGATCATGGGAGCCCTCGTCCGCCTACTCTTCACCGCCCTGGTCCCGCTACTGCGCGAGTTCTTCAAGCACTTCGGTGGTGTGCTGCTGCGGTTCTTCTTCTGGCTCAAGGTCGCCAGATTCGGCCTGTTCATGATCAAGGTCGGGATCTTCCTCGGCCTCGTCACCGGCATGGCCGCCGTGATTTCCGGTGTGGTCGACGGGCTGACGGTGTCCCTCCCGCCGCTGTTGGCCGACGGGTTCAACCGGGTCTTGCCGGACAACTTCTCCAACTGTGTCGCCGCCCTGGTCATGGCGAAGTTCGCGGTCTTCGCGCTCCAGGTGAAGGACCGCATTCTGGGGCTCGGGGGTCTCTGATGGCCGTCTACGTCGTCACCGGCAAGCTCGGCGCGGGTAAAACCCTGGTCGCGGTGGGCAAGATCAAGGACAAGCTCAACCGCGGCTGCCCGGTGGCTACCAACCTGGATCTCCGGCTGAACAAGCTGATCGGGGAGAAGGCCAGGAACACCCGTGTTTACCGCATTCCGGACAAGCCCCAGTTGGCCGACCTGGAAGCGATCGGCAGGGGCAACGAGAGCTACGACGAAGCCAAAAACGGTCTCCTGGTGCTCGACGAGTGCGGTACCTGGTTCAACTCCCGATCCTGGGCCGACAAGTCGCGCCAGGCGGTCATCGACTGGTTTCTCCACGCTCGGAAGCTCGGCTGGGACATCATTTTCCTGATCCAGGATCTCTCGATCATGGATAAGCAGGCTCGCGTTGCCCTGGCGGAACACGTCGTCTACTGCCGCCGCCTGGATCGCCTCTCGATCCCGTTCATCGGCTCGCTGTGGTCGATGTTCGCCGGCGGCAAGCTGCCGATGCCCAAGGTCCACCTCGGCATCGTCAAGTACGGGGATTCTCCGCAAAGCCTCGTCGTCGAGCGTTGGACTTATACCGGCCGCTCGCTCTACCCGGCCTATGACACCAAGCAGGCGTTCTCCGACGCCTATCCCCACCAGACCTATTCCATGCTGCCGCCGTGGCTCACCCATGGCGTGTTCCGCGTGCCCCGCGACGCGAGGTTCTTCATGCGCCTGACCCGCATCTACTGGAAACGCTTCAACCGACCGTTGATGGCGGTCGCCGCTTTCGTTCTGGGAATCGTCCTCACCACGTCCGTGCTGGTCATCGATCAAGTCGATGCGCGCAACAGCCGACCGGACCCGGAGGCCACGCCCGACACCCCCGCCCCCGCGGTCGACCTCACGGCCTACCAACGGGCGCGGATCATCGGGTATGCCCAGTTGGGCGACCTCACCACCTATCGACTCCTGGACGGCGACAACCGGCCCACCACCAGCCACGACCTCGAGCGCCAAGGGCTCACCGTCGTGCCGATGGGCGCCTGTCACCTCCGCCTCGAATCT
Organism: Salinicola sp. CR57; assembly: GCF_003206585.1. Lineage (NCBI taxonomy): Bacteria > Pseudomonadati > Pseudomonadota > Gammaproteobacteria > Oceanospirillales > Halomonadaceae > Salinicola > Salinicola sp. CR57. The sequence goes on along the minus strand of NZ_PZJL01000007.1, from coordinate 225,527 downwards.
GGAGCTCAACATGCTGACATCGGTTGTTAGATCCCTTTGCAATGCCCTGTTTGTCTCGCTGCTGGCTGCATGGCTGTTATTGCTGGCGCGGCCATTGTTCGCCATGCCCATCGATATGCAGGGCGCTGACGTGCGGGAGTTTGTTCACTGGTACAGCCAGGAAACCGCCACCCCCATCGCCATCGATCCCCGCGTCGACGGCACCCTGACCGTCTATGCCCCGGATGTTCCTAACGATCAGCTCCCGGAGTTCTTCCAGGGCGTGATGCAGTCCCACGGCTACCAGCTCGTCCCCGGCAATCCGCCGACGCTGATACCCGCCCGCGCCCAACAGACGTTCATGGCCCAGATCGGCACCCCGGAACCGCTCGAACCCACCGTCTCCCGCGTGCTGCCGATCACCCACCTTCGGGCCGATGATCTCGCGCCCCTGGTCGATGCCTTCCTGGCCCAGACCACCACCGGCAGCCTTACCGCCGCCAATGCCCAAATCCTCCACGCCGCCAACGCGCTCCTGGTCAACGGCCCCCAGGATCGAATCGACGCCCTGGAGCAGCTCCTGCCGCAGATCGATGTCACCCGCGCCCAGGTCCTCATCCGCGCCATCATCTTCGAAACCAGCGACGGCGATACCTTCGATCTCGGGGTGGCGTTCGGAAGGGCCCGAAGCGGCAGCAACCCCGCCGGCGGCTTCAACACCTCCAGCCTGGGTAATGCGCTCGCTGTGCCCGGGGCCTCGTTCGGGATCTTCGACGGCGACACCCTCGCGCTCGCGGTCAACGCCATCCGCCGCGACTCCAACGCCCGCGTACTCTCCACGCCGCAGATCCTCACCCTATCCGGTCAGCGCGGCACCATCAGCGTCGGCCAGAACGTGCCGTTCATCACCGGTCGGATCACCGGCGAAGCGGCCAACATCGAAAACCCGTTCCAGACCATCGAGCGCAAGGACATCGGCATCACCCTCAACGTGTTCCCGGTGGTCACCCCTTCCGGGCTGGTGGTCATGGACGTCAACACCGCCGCCGACAGCCTGACGGACTCGCTACTCGCCTCGGACATCATCACCAACCAGCGCAGCATCGCCACCACGGTCCAGATCCAGTCCGGCCAGTCGGTGCTCCTGGGCGGCCTCGTCTCCGAAGAAAACCGCCGCCAGGAGAACTCCGTCCCGATGCTCTCCGACATCCCCGTCATCGGCGGCCTGTTCCGCTCCACCTCGACCAGCAGCCAGACCAGCAATCTCTACGTGCTGCTCCAGGCCACCGTGCTGCCCACCCAGGAGGTCACGTCATGAATCCGGCTATCGATAGTCAAAGCAGTGCGCCGGCGTTAAGTCCTAATAGGCAACCACTATCCAACGCCTGGGTACCACTCGCCCAGTGGCTCGCGATCCTGACCATGACCGTCGAGCACGTCTCCAAATACCTCTGTCCGGATGCCGCGATCACGCCCTGGGCGATCACCGTGGGCCGTATCGCCTTTCCGCTGTTCGCCGGCATGGTCGCGTGGCATCTCCTCCACAACACCCGCCGACCGGCTCGCTACGGCCTCCGCCTGCTCTGGGTAGGCTCCCTGGCGCAATTGCCCTATGCCCTGGTCGTCACCCCGGACAAGTTGAACGTCTGCTTCACCCTCGCCCTGGGCCTGCTTGCCGTGGTCGCGCTGCGACAGATCCAGGAACGCTATCTACAGGCCGCCATCGGTATCGTCCTGGCCCTTCTGACCCTCTCGATCAGCCCTTACGTCGAATACGGCCTGTTCGGGCTGCTCCTGGTGCCGGCGTTCGTGCTGGTCTATCGATACCCACATCGCACCGTTGCCGCGATCCCGGCATTGCTCTTGGCCGCCATGATCAACGGAACACCGCTTCACATGCTCATCAGCACCGCCACGGCCATGACGCTCGTTCTCCTGGCCAACGGGTCCCTGCGCCTCGATCTCCCGGTACCGGCCATCCCGCGCCCGCTCCGGCTCTCCTGGTATCCGCTTCATCTGGCCGTCATTGCTGCCCTCCTGCTGGTTGTCACCGCATGACGATCTTCATCACGGACTGCCGGGGACCAACGACTAGCGAGTGGGGGGATACGAGTCTGTCGTGGGTCAACGGGAGTCAACCGGACCACCCCCATCGGCCGAGTGCTGGTGGTGGTCCGTTGCGGCATCTCTCACATGCCTATTCCTATGAAGTTGAAGGTTCGAAAGTGTCACTGCGGTCCACTGTGGCTCATTGCATCGGAAGCTCTCTGAACCTGTTTCCGACCTATTCCAAGTCACAAATCCTCAACGCAGGATCTAGTCATCAGCCGGGCGAGACCCTCCCTGTAACACGTCTCGCAGATCAACGAACGAATCGACCATTTCGGCTCACAACGTACAGTTTTGGAGTTTTATAAAATGAAGACCTGGGAACGCTATTCGCTCGAATCACTGGCACGCGATGAGCAAGACGAACGGGGCTCGCTTTTCATCAGTCCCAAGGGCCAGCGCAACCTCTCGAACATCAAGCTTCTCCACACTGGCGTCGACACCGTGCGTCAGCTTTACGCCGGCAAGCCCTGCCTCGCCCTGTTCGATCAGATCATCGAGACGTACCGAGAAGGACGTGGCGCCACCATCGACCTGTTCGGTACCACCTGGATCGTCGGCGCCGGCAACACCAACAGCGGCTTCCGCTACCGGCTCCAGAACAACGAGCTTGGCGTCATCGTCCTGTTCTATGCCCGGCACACCAAGGCCGAAGACGTCGGTACCCACCTCAAGATCGAGCTAAGCCCCCACTTCATCCACGAGCGCAGCACCGCCGATATCCAGACCTACCTGGACAGCATCGCCAAGGCACTGATGGCCTACGTCGAGCCCATGGGCTGTGCCGTTCACCTCGCCCTGGACATCCAGGGCTGGAAGCCCCCAAAAGACTTCATGGACCGCTTCGTCACCCGTTCCAAAAAGGTCACCAAGATCGACGGCATCGACGATTTCAGCTTCAACCACGGCACCATCGCCACCACCTACGGCAATGCCGAAACCTTCATGTTCGGTACCGCCAGTGCGCTCCAATGCTGCATCTACAACAAGACTAAGGAAGCCCACGCCCGCGACAAGATCCACTTCTGGGAAAGCATCTGGAACACCGCCTCCAGCGACGACCCCACCGTCTCCGACTACGACCCCGACCGCGACGTGTGGCGTATCGAAATGCGCTTCCATCAATCCGTGCTGCGGGAGTTCGCCCAGGGCGTTCCCTGCAACGTCGACACCGGCGAATGCCTGGACATGGAACACGGATTCAAGCGCTTCATCGACACCGTGCCCCACCTCACCGGCCTCTGGCGCACCGCCATGGGCAAATACCGGCTCGACCACTCCCGCAACCTCATCGACAGCGCGTGGCAGCTCCTGCAGGAAGACGCTCGGTTCTACGATCACGAACCCCACTTCCTCTACAAACGGGCCCGCAAGGCCCCTGGGCTCGGCAACGAAAAGAACGTCGCCCTGGTCGTGGGTAACCTCATCTCCCTCTACGCACGCCAGGGCTTCACTACCCAACAAGCCATGAACGGTCTCACCCGCTGCGGGGCCTGGGACGACATCGCCAACTACTATCGGCGACGGGGGATCGATGCCGACCAGCTACGGCTACTCATCTCGCAACGGCTCGTCGAGCGGCGATTACTAGGGAAAGCAGCCTAGTGGCGATCAAGAAAACCGAGTCAGGTTGGAAAGTGGACGTTCGTCCGAATGGTCGGGACGGAAAGCGCGTACGCCGCACCTTCAAGACCCAGGCCGAAGCCAGGCGCTTCGAAAACAAGATCCTCGCCCAGGTCGCCGATGGCCAGCAATACGCACCACTCAAACGCGACCGCCGTCGACTAATGGAGTTCGCCACGCTTTGGTATGACGTCCAGGGTGTAGGGCTCAAGGATGGCCGTGGCCGATACCGCAAGATGCAGCAGCTAGCCGGACTCATGGGCAATCCTGTCCTATCCACGTTGACCCCGATGGATATGGTGCGCTTTCGCCAGCAACGTCTCGATGCCGGCATCTCGCCCAACACGACCAATCACGATCTCGCCCACCTTCGTGCCATGGTCAACGTCGCGATCCGCATGGGCGAATACCGGGGAGAAAACCCTTTTGCAGCGGTCAAGGCGATCCGGTTACCTGAGACGGAACTCTCCTACCTCGACCAGGAAGGCATCGACGTTCTATTCAGCCAGTTGCGTCAATCCCGGAACGCCCACGTGATGCTGGTCGCTCGCCTATGTCTCAACACTGGCTGCAGATGGAGCGAGGCACAGACACTGCGCAGTGAGAACGTCCAGCATGGCCGTGTGACTTACGTAGGTACCAAGAACGGACGCAACCGTACCGTGCCTTTACCCGCCGATCTCTTCGACGAGCTCAAAGCGCACGGCCCGCGTATTGGCCGCCTGTTTCCCCAGGACGCCTATCAAGCGTTCAGCCTAGCCTTGAACCGAAGTGGAATTGAGCTGCCTAAGGGCCAACGCACCCATGTTCTACGGCATACCTTCGCCAGCCACTTCATCATGAACGGGGGCGACCTGCTGACGTTGCAGAAGATCCTTGGACACCGGACGATCCAAATGACCATGCGCTATGCCCACCTCTCACCTGATCACCTCGCGGACAGTATCAAATACGGCCCGAAATTCGAGTGTGGTCAAAGTGTGGACACGGTACGGAAATGGAACCCTGAAACGGGCAGAAAAGTGACGTAAGCTATTGATTTTATGGTGGGCCCAGTAGGACTTGAACCTACGACCAAGGGATTATGAGTCCCCTGCTCTAACCAACTGAGCTATAGGCCCTGAAACGCGGGAGCCGTATGATAACCAAAGCGGTCGGCACAGGCCAGCCGCTATTGCAGGCCATGAATGTCCAGGGAGGACACGATGTCACCGAAACCGATCATTCGTCGCGTCATGGGTATCGGCCTGGCCGCCGGTCTGGCCCTGTCCTGCGGCCTGGCCCAGGCAGCGTGGCAGCTCGACCCCAATCAGTCCCGCGTCACGGCCACGGTGACCGAGATCACCAGCGGGGGCGAGTCGATCACCCACGAGCACGCCCTGCGCCGCATGGAGGGCCAGATCAGCGCGGATGGTACGCTGAAGCTGCCCATTCGGCTCAACCAGACCGACGTGCTGGACCGCCTCGGCAATCTGCCGCCGTGGATGTCCTCGCTCACCAATACCACCCTGGTGACGGTCGTCACTCATCTGCCCCCGGAACGGATCAACTCGCTGGCCGTCGGCCAGTCGACGGTCGAGATACTGACGCTCCGTACCGATTCCAACGGCGAGCAGCGCCAGGAGAAGCTGCCGGTGCGCTTCACCCGCGAGGCGACCGATATGGTACGCGTCCGCAATGCCGAGCCGGTATCGCTCGATGGCAGGGAATTGATGAAGAACCAGACCGTACGTTCGATCCTCTCGCTGATGGGATACCAGCAGATTGGTGACGAGGTGCCGGTCGAGCTGAATGCCGTGCTGGTCGATCGCTGAGCGATGTCCGGATCCGAATCCGCTGTCACTGCACTGCCGCCGGGGTGCCACTCGCCACTGAGCGAGTGGCCCTGGCGCGAAGCATTGCCCTGGGCGAGGTTCCGTGCCCTGCGTTTCGATGCCGGGATGCTGTGCGAAGCCGATCTCGATAACTGGCACCTTTCGCTGCCGGATCGCCTGGCAACGGCAGCGGCCAAGCGTCGGGCCGAGTTCCTGGCCGGCCGCTTGAGCGCCCGCCACGCGCTCGCCGAGCTGACGGGCTCGCCGACGACGCCGACGCAGGACGCGGAGCGACTCCCCCGCTGGCCAGCGGGCACCGTCGGTTCGATCACTCACAGCCGGGGGCTGGCGGCAACGGTCGTCGCCGAGCGGGCAGCGTGTCCGGGGATCGGCCTGGATGCCGAGGTCGAGATGACCGCTGAACGCGCGCGCCGTCTCGCGCCACAGATCCTGGTGGCGTCGGAGCGCGCCTGGTTCGATGGTCTGCCCGGGGCGCAACAGGGGGAGTTCCTCACCGTGGCGTTCTCACTCAAGGAGAGCCTGTTCAAGGCGCTCTACCCGCTGGTGCGTCGACGCTTCTACTTTCCCCATGCCCGGGTGACCGCCTGGGACGCCGAAGGCGGAACCGTCGAGATCGAGCTGCTCGAGACACTGTCGCCGGAGTGGCGGGCCGGTGCTCGGCTGACAGGGCAGGTGGCGAAAATCGGCGACTATCTCTTGACGCTGATCGCGATCTCGCGAGAATCGTGAGCGACCAAACTAATTTCACTGAAGCACGATCGCCCGTGGCGATCGGCTCGCCAGCGGAACCGATCCAATGATCAAGTGGATACTGATACTGCTTTTCGTCGCCAGCGTGCTCTACACGCACTACCGCGGGCGCGTGCGCCACAGGCCCTTGCGCCAGCTCTCCGATCACTCGACCTTCATGGCGCCGATCAACGCGCTGATGACACTGTTCGGGCGCGACAAGGATCGCCCCTACCATGATCTGGGGAACTACCCGGAGCTCGAGCGCCTGACCGGTAACTGGGAGACGATCCGCGACGAGGCGATGGCGCTGCAGGACCACATCAAGGCCTCTTCCCGCTACGACGATGCCGGTTTCAACTCCTTCTTCCGCCGGGGCTGGAAGCGCTTCTACCTGAAGTGGTACGGCGAGAGCCACGCCTCTGCCGAGCAGCTCTGCCCGCAGACCACGCAGCTGTTGGCGGGCATCCCCAACGTCAAGGCCGCGATGTTCGCCGAGCTGCCGGCGGGCAGTCATCTGACCCTGCACCGGGACCCGTATGCCGGCTCCCTGCGCTATCACCTGGGCCTGATCACGCCCAACGACGACCGCTGCTATATCGATGTCGATGGCGAGAAGTACAGCTGGCGCGACGGCGAGGCCGTGATGTTCGACGAGACCTATCTGCACCGCGCCGAAAACGGCACCGAGCAGAATCGCATCATCCTGTTCTGCGATATCGAACGTCCGATGAAGTATGGCTGGGCCCGCAGTCTCAACCACTTCTTCGGCCGTACCGTGATGGCCGCTGCCAGTTCGCCCAACGACGACAGCGATCGCACCGGTGGGCTGAATCGGGCCTTCAAGTACATCTACGCGGTGCGGCGCCAGGGCAAGGCGCTCAAGAAGCGCAACAAGACGCTCTACTACGCCATCAAGTGGGCACTGTTCGCCCTGGTGATCATCGCCATCATCGCCTGGTGAGCGGCCGGGCCGGCACACGCCGGCCCTTCCCGCTTCTCGCTTCTCGCTTCCCGCTTCCCGCTTCCCGCTTCCCGCTTCCCGCTTCCCGCTTCCCCAGATCGTCTGTTATTCGCCGTTCTCGCCGTACCGCCCCTTTCTTTTTTTTTGAAAATAATTGTCATTGCGGTTCAGAAACCGGGCCTCCCTACGTCTTCTTACTGGCAACATTCATGGATAAGAACGATTTTCATTCAAGGGGAGCCTGTCGTTCATGCATTACGTTCTGCGCTATCCGGCAAGTGCACTGGCCTGCGCCTGCCTGTCGTTTCCCGTCTGGGCCCAGCAGACGGGCAACGACACCGTCGCCGCCACGGCGTCAGCTGAAACCGCCAACCTCGATACCGTCACGGTGACCGGGCAGTCGGCCGCGACCAAGACCGAGACGCCAATCATCGAAACGCCGCAGACGGTCTCCAACGTCGACCGCGCCGAGATGGACGAACGCGGCGTGCGCACGGTGCGCGAAGCGGCGCAGTACACGCCCGGGGTCTACACCAACCAGGTCGGCGCCTCCAATCGTTACGACTACCTGGTCATGCGGGGATTCTCCGACGGCAGCCTGAGCAACACCTATCTCGATGGGCTCAAGGTGATGGGCGATGCCAACAGCTACAGCTCGATGGTGATCGATCCGTGGTTCCTGGATAACGTCGAGATCGTCAAGGGGCCGGCCTCGGTGCTCTACGGGCGCTCATCCCCCGGTGGTCTCGTGGCCCTGACCAGCAAGAAGCCGCTGTTCGAGAGTCGCAACGAGCTCCGCTTCAGTACCGGCACCAACAGCCAGCGCAGCGCCGCGTTCGACTTCTCCGGTCCGCTGGACGACGAGCGGCGCGTCGCCTATCGCCTGGTCGGCATCGGCAGCAAGTCGGACACCCAGTTCGACCATGTCGAGGAGGAGCGCTACGCCATCGCGCCCTCGATCACCTGGGACGCCACCGACGATACCAGCATCACCCTGATGGCCTACCTGCAGCACGATCCGGAAGGCGGCTATCACTCCGGCGTACCCTACGAGGGCGCCGTCAGTCGCCACAATGGCCGCCATATCAGTAACAACTTCTTCGACGGCGAGGCCGATTACGACAAGTTCGAGCGCACCCAGCGCATGTTCGGCTACAACCTCGAGCACCGCTTCAGCGACAACGTCACCGGGCGTCAGACACTGCGCTACCTGAACTCGGACGTCGAGCTGAACCAGGTCTACGGCTTCGGCTGGGTGTCGCCGGACTCCAATGAGTTGAACCGCTACTACTCCGGCGGACGCGAGTCGCTGCAGGCCTGGACCGTCGACAACCAGGTGGAGGCGAAGCTCAAGAGCGGTTTCATCGACCACACCGTGCTGGTCGGCGTGGATTATCAGAAGCGCAAGAATGACGTCACCTGGACCTATGGTTCCTTCCCCAGCCTCGATGCCTTCGACCCCAGCTATGGTGCGGACCCTGAAGCGCCGGGTATCTACACGAGCGCGGAAGAGCGCCATGAACTCAGCCAGACCGGGATCTACCTGCAGGATCAGATGGCGATCGACCAGTGGCGTATCACCCTGGGCGGCCGCTACGACTGGGTCGATATCAAGAACAAGAACCATCTCACCGATAGCGAGAGCACACTCGACGACACCCAGTTCAGCGGTCGTGCCGGCGCGCTCTACCTGTTCGACAACGGCCTCGCGCCCTACCTGAGCTACAACACCGCCTTCACACCGACCAGTTTCGTCGATGCGGAAGGCGATCTGCTGGAACCCATGGAAGGTGAACAGTGGGAGACCGGGCTCAAGTACCAGCCTCCGGGAAGCCGCGATCACTACACCTTGTCGCTGTTCCGGATCAATCAGAAGAACGTGGCCACCAAGGAGCAGCCCAGCGACCCCTACCGCTCCGTGGGCGAGATCCGCTCCCAGGGCGTCGAGCTGCAGGCCAGGACCTGGCTGACCGACAACTTCCGCCTGCAGGCGGGCTACAGCTATACCGACATTCGCTACACCAAGAGCGACGATCCGGACGAGGACGGCAACTACGCCATCTATGCGCCGCGCCACCAGGCCAGCCTGTGGGGGCACTATGTCTTCAAAAACGGGGCCTTCGACAACGGCGCGCTCGACGGGCTCGATGTCGGTGTCGGCGTGCGTTACTACGCGGATGTCTATGCCGATCGCGCCAACACCGAAACGGTTCCCGACTACACCCTGGTGGATGCCGCGGTGGGTTATGACCTGAGCCATGTCGGTCTGCAAGGGGTCAGCGCCCGGGTCAACGTCGGCAACCTGCTCGACAAGGAGTACGTGTCGTCGTGCAACTCGCTCGAGTACTGCTACTTCGGCGCGGAGCGTAACGTCACCGCCACCGTTTCCTATCAGTTCTGATCCCACCGGGAGGAGACCACAGCTAGACCACTCGACTACGCGGGCGCCTGGCTAAGCTCTGTCTGAAAAATCGGCGAGCGATAGCCAGACAAGGCAAAAATCGGCGAAAAAGCGGAGTTTACGGGGTGTAAATGAGTATTTTGAGCCGATTTTTAACGCCTTATGGTTAAGCGCAGACATTTTTCAGACAAAGCGTAGCGCCCGTTAGGCGAACCGGGAGGCAAGGACGCCTCCCCGTCTCGACTCGCCACGCGACAGTCCGGCCCGGCAGCACCATCGGGCCACCAAGCATGCATCACCGTATTCGAGGTTCATCAACGCGCGCCCACGGCGTCGCGTAGGCCGCGCCTTTGTCCGCAGGAACGTCATCCCGGCGCTTCCGGCCATCGACCCAGGCGCCGAAGTGAGGCAATCAGGAGGATCTGCCATGCGATACGACACGGAGCTTGCTCCCGCCATTGTGCTACGACACTCCCGACCCGACGGCCGGGACGAACCGCCGGCGCTGTTCAACGAGCAGGCGCTGGAGGCCTACTGCAGTGGCATGCAGCGCTGCGTGGAGCGGGTCCGGGACACCCTGACCCGCGCCCGCAATCCCTGTAGCGGCATCGAGCCCCGCGAACTGCAGCCAGCCTTCGAGGCGATCGATCTCGACCGGCCGCTCGACGATCTCGAGGCCAGCCTCGACGAGCTGCAGCAGCTCTATCTCGATCACGCCGTCTACTTCCACCACCCGCGCTACGTCGCGCATCTCAACTGCCCGATCACGCTGCCATCGATCCTGGCCGAGGCGATCGCCACGCCGCTCAACACGGCGGTGGAAACCTGGGACCAGAGCGCCGGCGCGACCCTGATCGAGCAGAAACTGGTCGACTGGACGGCGGCGCGTGTCGGCCTCGGCGAGGACGCCGACGGCGTGTTCACCAGCGGCGGTACCCAGTCCAACCTGATGGCCTTGAGCATCGCCCGCGACAGCGCCTGCGAGGCGATGCCCGGACACCCCGGCAATCGCCATCACGGGCTCCCCCCGAACTACCGCCAGCTACGCATCCTCACTTCCGAGGTCAGCCACTTCAGCGTCCAGAAGGCGGCCGCGCTGCTGGGCCTCGGCTACGACGCCGTGATTACCGTACCGAGCGACACCGACAAGCGCATGGATATCGGGGCGCTCGAGACGGCGCTGAACGAGTGCGACGAGGCGGGGCTGATTCCGTTTGCGATCGTCGCCACCGCAGGCACCACCGACTTCGGCAGCATCGACCCGATCCCCGCCATCGCCGAACGCTGCCGCCAGCGCGGCATCTGGCTGCATGTGGACGCGGCCTATGGCGGAGGGCTGCTGCTCTCCCGCCGACACCGTCACTGGCTCGCCGGGATCGAGCAGGCGGACTCGGTCAGCATCGATTACCACAAGACCTTCTTCCAGCCGGTAAGCTGCAGCGCCTGCCTGGTTCGCGACCGCCGCCAGCTGCGCCATATCACCTATCACGCCGACTACCTCAACCCCCGCGACCAGGCCGAGGAAGGCACCCCGGACCTAGTCAACAAGAGCCTGCAGACCACACGACGCTTCGATGCCCTGAAGCTCTGGATGACCCTGCGCACGCTGGGTGCCGAGCGCCTGGGCGACTATCTCGACGAAGTGATCGAGCTGGCGCGGCAGACCTACCGGGCGATGCGCCAGCGAGACGACATCGAGGTATTGCTGCCGCCGGCGTTGAGCACGCTGGTCTTCCGTTACCGTCCCGGCGGCGTGGACGACGACAGCGATCTCGACACGCTCAACCAGCAGATCCGCCAGACGCTGTCGCGACGCGGCGAGGCGGTCGTCGCCGGTACGCGGGTCGACGGCCGCTTCCATCTCAAGTTCACGCTGCTCAACCCCATGACCCGCCTCGAGGAGCTGGTGGCGCTGGTGGCGGAGATCGCCCGGGTCGGCGAATCGCTGGCGTCGACCTCTCGTCCATCCCTCGTCTGGAGCCAGTCATCATGCTGAGCCGCATCTACGACTTCATCGCCGTCGGCCTGGGGCCGTTCAACCTCGGCCTCGCCTGCCTGACCGATCCAATCGACGATCTCGACGGCCTGTTCCTCGAGCGCCGTTCGAGCTTCGACTGGCACCCCGGGCTGCTGCTCGAGGATGCCACCCTGCAGACCCCCTTCATGGCCGACCTGGTCACGCTGGCCGACCCGACCAGCCGTTTCAGTTTCCTCAACTATCTGAAATCCCAAGGGCGACTCTACAACTTCTACATTCGCGAGAACTTCTTCCTGCTGCGCAGCGAATACAACCGGTACTGCCAGTGGGTCACCACGCAGCTCGAGTCGCTGCGCTTCCATCGCGATGTCCAGAGCATCACTTACGACGACGCCGAGCAGTGCTATCGCATCCGCTGCCGCGATACCCGGAAGAACGAGAATCGCATCTACCGCGCCCGCCGGCTGGTACTGGGCACCGGCAACGAGCCGCTGATTCCGGCGTGCTGCCAGCCGGTGGCGGAGCGTGTGGTGCACTCCTCCCGCTATCTCGACCACAAGGCCGCGCTGCAGGCGAAGTCGGCGATCACCATCGTCGGCAGCGGCCAGAGCGCCGCCGAGATCTATCTCGACCTGCTCGAGGGGATCGACACCCACGGCTATACCCTGAGCTGGGTCACCCGCTCGCCACGCTTCTTCCCGCTGGAGTACGGCAAGCTGACGCTCGAGATGACCTCGCCGGATTACATCGACTATTTCCATGCCCTGCCCGAGGCAACCCGGAACGCGCTGATGAGCCAGCAGAAGGGGCTCTACAAGGGCATCAATCTCGATCTCATCAACACCATCTACGACCGTCTCTACACCAAGAGCCTGCAGGGCCAGGTGGACACCCACCTGCTGACCTGCGCCCAGCTCGAGAGCTGCCGCTTCGATGCCGCCCATCGCCGCTTCGACCTGACCTTCACCCAGACCGAGCAGGATCGCCGCTTCGAACACCAGACGGAGGGCGTGATCCTGGCCACCGGCTACGCGGCGCAGACCCCGGCCTTCCTCGCCCCGATCGAGGACCGGATCCGCCGGGACAGCGCCGGTCGCTATGCGGTGGGCCGTTACTACGGCATCGGCACCGACGACGACATTTTCGTCCAGAACGCCGAGCTGCATACCCACGGCCTGGTCGCCCCCGATCTCGGCATGGCGTGCTACCGCAACGCCTGCATCATCCGCGAACTGGCCGGCCGCGAGGTCTATCCCGTGGAGCGCGGCTTTACCTTCCAGGACTTCGGCGCACCCGACGACCGCGTATTCCAGCCCCAGCGAGCCACGGCATGACCGCTGTCGCGCGCCGATTTGCCATTTCCGTTTGCCGTCAGGAGAGAGACGCATGAATCTACCACAGAGCCGGCTGCCCGCCGCCGGAGTGAACGACGCCACGGGCAGCACCATCGATTTCGAGACGAGTGCCGCCTCGTCCAGCAGCCTCTATTCGCCCCACGTTCGCTTTCGTCGCGACTGGCCGGGCATCGGCACCCTCGCCCTTCGCCCCCTCGCGCTGGATCAGGATCTTGAGCTCGTATACGGCTGGGTCAGCAGCGACCGCGCCCGCTTCTGGGGCATGAATGGCGACAGCCAGGATCAGGTCGCCGCCTTCTACCGGGAGATGCAGCAGAGCGACGGCGCCCAGGCGTTCATCGGCCTGCGTGACGGCCAGCCGGCGTTTCTGGTCGAGTGCTACGATCCCCGCCAGGATCCGGTCAGCGAACAGTACGCCGTCCAGCCCGGCGACCGCGGCATGCACTTCCTGGTCGCGCCGAAAGCGCCGGCGGCCGTGCCGATCCACGGCTTCAGTCAGGCCGTGATCGATACCATCGTGGCCTTCCTGTTCAGCGATCCGGGGACGCGCCGCATCGTCGTCGAACCGGACGTCACCAATGACAGGATCCACCCGCTCAACCGCCGGGCGGGATTCGTCTACGCGGGCGAGATCCGGCTGGCGGAGAAGACCGCCCGCCTGGGCTTCTGCACCCGCGAGCGGTTCGAGTCGCTGCACGCCTCGCGGCGCCGCGACACTGCCACGGGCGAAGCCAGCGCCCACCTGCGGCCCGATCGCTGGCGGCGCGCCAACCGCGACCTGCTGTGCAAGGCGATCAGCGAGTTCGCCCACGAGCGACTGCTGCAGCCGGTCGCGGAAACCGAGATCGACGCCAACGGCTGGGCCGATTACGCCCTCGCCACCGATAGCGACGATATCTGCTATCGATTCCGTGCCCGGCGGATGGCACTGGATCACTGGTGGATCGACAAGGGAACGCTGGCCAAGACGCGCGACGACGCCTCCCAACCGCTGGACGTGGCGCAGTTCCTGCTCGAGTGCCGCGCGCGCCTGGGCATCGATTCCGACAATCTGCCCACCTATCTGGAGGAGATCGCCAGTACCCTGGCCGGCATGGCCTACAAGTTCGGCCGTGACGTGCCGCCGGCCGCCGAACTCGCACTGGCCGACTTCCAGACCCTCGAGACAGCGATGAGCGAAGGTCACCCCTGTTTCGTCGCCAACAGCGGCCGGATCGGCTTCGATATCGAGGACTATCACCGCTACGCACCGGAAGCCGGCGCCGCGATTCGCCCGCTGTGGCTGGCCGCCGCGCGCCACTGCACGGAGTACAGCGCCATCGAAGGCCTCGATGCCGAGACCCTGTTCGCCGAGGAGCTGGATGCCGCCGTTCGCGAGCGTTTCGCCAACCGGCTGCGGGCGCTCGGGCTCGATCCCGATGACTACTTGCTGATGCCGGTCCACCCATGGCAATGGCGCCACAAGCTGGCGATCACCTTCGCCGGCGAAGTGGCCGAGCAGCGCCTGGTGCTGCTCGGCGAGGCGGACGACGATTACCGCGCCCAGCAGTCGATCCGGACCTGGTTCAACGTCTCGCGGCCCCGGCGACGCTACGTCAAGCTCGCGCTGTCGATCCTCAACATGGGCTTCATGCGCGGGCTGTCGCCCCACTACATGCGCGGCACGCCGGCCATCAATGCCTGGGTCGAGAACCTGGTCGCAAGCGACCCGGAACTGCAGGCGCAGGGGTTCGGCGTACTGCGTGAAGTCGCCACGCTGGGCTATCACCACGCCGGTTTCGAGGCCGCTACCGACAAGCAAAGTCCGTATCAGAAGATGCTAGCGTGCCTGTGGCGGGAGAGCCCCTATACCCGCATCGCGCCCCATCGGCGGCTGACGACCATGGCTGCGCTGCTGCACCGGGACGCCGATGGCGATGCGCTGCTGCCGGCTCTGATCGACGCCTCCGGCGTCGGCGCCCAAGCCTGGATCGGGCGCTATCTGGCGGCCTACATGACACCGCTGCTGCACTGTTTCTATGCCCATGACCTGGTGTTCATGCCCCACGGCGAAAACCTGATCCTGCAGCTCGAGGATCACCTGCCGGTCGGCGCGATCCTCAAGGACATCGGCGAGGAGACCGGCATCTTCGACAACGGCCAGTCGCTGCCGGAGGCGGCCCGCCGCATTGCGGTGGAGGTGCCGGAGCACCTGAAGATCCTGTCGATCTTCACCGACCTGTTCGACTGCTTCTTCCGTTTCCTCGCCGAGATCTTGGTGGCCTCGAACCAGCTTCATGAGGACGATTTCTGGCAGTTGGTGGCGGCGTGCGTGATCGATTACCAGCGCCGTCATCCGCAATTCGCCGACAAGTTCGCGCGCTTCGACCTGTTCGCGCCCGAGTTCACGCTGTCGTGCCTCAATCGTCTACAGCTGCGCAACAACCGCCAGATGATCGATCTGGCCGATCCGTCGAAGAACCTGCAGTTCGCCGGCACGCTGGTCAATCCCATCGCCGCCTATCGGCCCACAACCGACGGCCCGCAAGAGAACCCTGACGAGCGCAAGAGGCGGCTGGCATCGACCTAGGACCAATTCACGTCATAGGCCATGAACCCACCGAAAAACCAAATCGCGGCCGGGCACCCCATGGGGCCCGGCTAAGGCTTATGGCTACCACTACTTATTGCTAATGATTCTCATTTTTGCCATGATCGCGGCACTTTTGTCGTTCTGCCCTCGGGGCCGCCATCATGCGCGAAGCAATGTTCGAATCCCTCTACCGTCGGCATCACCACGAGCTGCTCGGTTTTCTCGATCGTCAACTGGGTTCACGGGACCAGGCCGCCGATCTTTGTCATGACGCCTACCTGCGTCTGCTCGACGCTCCGGTGCGCCGGGTGCTCGACAATCCGCGCGCCTACCTCTTCCGTATCGCTCGCAACCTGCTGATCGATCATCGGCGCCGCCAGCACCCCGAACTGATCGCCATCGATGCGCTGGAGCCGGTACTGGTCTGTCCGCGCGTCTGCCCGGAGACGGACGTATGCCAGCGGCAGTGTGTCCATCAGCTCACGCGAACGTTGGGCGCGCTCCCCGATCAGCTGCGCCAGGCACTGATCTGGCATCGCCTGGAAGGGTTGACCCAGCGCGAGATCGGCCAGCGCCTCGGCGTCTCGGAGCGTATGGCGGGACGCTATATCGCCCAGGCGGTGACCCGCTGCCAGGACGAGCTGGAGATGCTGGACGGCGAGCCACGCCACTGAGGCCCGGTGATCGGCCAGTCAGCCTTCGGCCGACCGATGGCCGGCTCGGTCGGGATACCACGCCATGCCGATGGCATGCGTCGGCTCGAAACCGAACTGGGCGTAGAGCCGGTGGGCCTCGCCGTCTGCCAGCAGGCTGACGAAGGCGTTTTCCGGCGCCTCGCGCAGAATATAGGCGCGGATCTCGGCCATGATCCGCTTGCCCAGGCCACGCCCCTGGTGTGCCGGCTGCACGGCGATATCCACCACCTGGTAGAAGCAACCGCCGTCGCCGACGACGCGGCCCATGCCCACCGTCTCGTTCCCCTCTTCCCCCTGATGGACGACCTGCACGGCAAACAGGCTGCCGGGCAGGCCGCGTTCGGCACCGGCGGCACTGCGCGGGTTCATGCCGGCCTCGCGGCGAAGCCGCATATAGGTCTCGATATCGGGCGGTTCGAGGACCAGGCGATACGCTTCGTTGTCATCGCAGGCTTCGTGTTTCATAACGTGGGATCCGTTCTCGCATCGTTTTCCGGTCGAGTCTGCAGTGTGCCATCGCCAGGCGAGCGCTGCCTTTTCAGCAGCCATCGCGGCGTTCTCGAGGTCGCTCTCAGCAACGGCACCAGTAGCCACAGCAGCGGCGCCAGCAACCAGCGATAGACGAACCGGACGACGATCAGCAGCGGCAACAGCGCCACCAACCAGAGCAGGAACTGCCCCAGCCATACCGGCCAGCCCAGCCACCGCGAGACGTTGGCACCCAGCGCGCTGACCAGACTGGGATGCCGCACGACCACATAGGCCGTGCCGGTGATCGCCGCGACCTTGGCGGCCCGCGAAAGATTGACGAAGCGTCCGCCGCCGGCCAGCACGCCACGTCCGGCGGCCCGCGCGCCCTGCCCTTCGGCGGCCGCACCCACCCGAACCGCACGTCCGGCCCGCAGCACCTTGACCGCGCTAGCCATCACCAGCAGGTCGACACCCGCCCAGCCGATATCGGCCACCCCGATCGCGTCGCCGCGTCGCCACTGGCTCTCCAGGTCGCGCAGCCCGCTGGTGAAGAGATCACCGAGGTCGCTCACCAGGCGCTCACTCTGCAGCCACTGCACCTCGCCGTCAGGATCGACCACAAACTGCTGCAAAAAATCGTGGCCCTTGGCATCGAGAATGGCGATGGCGACCTGCCCGCGGCGGGCCGGCGTCAGCGATGTGTCGGCCTTGTCGCTCTCCCCTGGGATCGCGGCCTCGGCCTGGCTCTCGTTATGGCCCTGGTCGGAAGAGACGCCCGCGCCGGTATCACGCGCGTCATCGCTCCACCAACGTGCCAACCGCTCGCTCGCCGCACGGTAGTTGGTGCCCACCCAGTGCTGCGCCCGCAGCGTGGCGATATCGTGATCGCGGTAATAGATCACCGGCAGGACCGCATCCGCACCGTAGCGCACCAGCACCCGCTGGAATGCCGGATCGAGGCCGTACTCGAGCAGCGCCGATCGCGCCAGATCGCCGTGGTTCTGGATCGCGAGCCAGGCGCTGGTCCACAGTGCCGGCTCGTCGGCGTAGCTCAGGAAGAGCGCATTGATCTCCGGCGACTCCCCGACCAGCCCGTCGGCCAGCGACGGCAGGGCCCGCTGCGTCTCCAGTTTCACCATCCGCGGTTCGAACGGTTCGTGGGAGGCAACGGCGGACAGCACGCCCGCGCCGACGAGCGCGAACAGCAAGATCGACAACCACAATTTCACGGGCTCACGCTCCTTATTCGCGGATTCACGCATCTTTTCATGGGTCCACGCCCCTCTTCATAAATTCACGCTTCTCTTCATGAATTCACGCTTCTCTTCGTGGATTCACACTCCTCGGGGACGGCTAGTCGGCAGCCAGGGGAAGCCGCCAGACGATAAACGGCGACAACTGTCTTTGATAACCGTTCGTATTTGAATTAGGATTGCATTCCGTCACGTGACCCACCACTCACCGCGAGGTTGCCCCGGCCATGTTCGAAGTCCAGTCGGCGAGCTTCGAGATTGCGGGCAAGGCGCTGCTCTCTCCCATCGATTTCACCTTCGGTGAAGGCCAGGTCTATGGCCTGATCGGGCACAACGGTTCCGGCAAGTCGACACTGCTGAAGCTGCTCGCGCAACAACAGTCGGTGAGCCAGGGCAACATCCGGCTCGATGGCCGGCCGCTGTCGCACTGGAAGCCTCGCGAGTTCGCCCGCCACGTCGCCTACCTGCCGCAACATCTGCCCAGCGCGGAGAACCTCACCTGCCGCGAACTGATCGGTTTCGGCCGCTACCCCTGGCACGGCCTGCTGGGCCGCCTCAACGGCCACGACCATCAGCAGATCGAGCGTGCCATCGCCCTGACCCACACCGAAGCCTTCGCCGACCGCCTGGTCGATACCCTTTCCGGCGGCGAGCGGCAACGGGTCTGGCTGGCGATGCTGCTGGCCCAGGGTAGCCGCTACCTATTGCTCGACGAGCCGCTTGCCGCGCTCGACATCGCCCATCAGGTCGAAGTGCTGGCGCTGGTGCGCAAGCTCTGTCGCGAGTTGGGTCTCGGCGTGATCATCGTGCTCCACGACGTCAACATGGCCGCGCGCTACTGCGATCACCTGGTCGCGCTGCACAGCGGCAAGCTGCTTGCCGAAGGCGCGCCCGCCAGCATGATGAACGATACCAACCTGGAAGCCATCTACGGCATCCCCATGCGGGTCATGAACCACCCCGCCGACGCCTGTCCCATCGCGGTACTGCAGTAGACGGCCATCGTCGCTGTCACCATGATACCCATCGTTCCTGACATGGGGCTTGCCGGTTAGCGATAGCACTGGACCCTCGCAGGCGGACCAAGGATGCTAATCTCCAGGCTTTGCCTTCCGATTCGCCTCCTGTCTGCGAGCTTGTCATGCTGCAACCCGTTTCCCGCCAGAGCGACCTGACCCTCGAACCCGAGCAGACGCCGCCACGCCCGGCGGATGTCAGCACCTTCGCCCCGCTGGGCGTCCCCGCCTTCCGGATGATCTGGATCGCCAACCTGTTCGCCAACCTCGGCTTGTGGGCGCAGTCGGTGGCGGCGGCTTGGGTAGTGACCTCGAACGACGGCGGTGCGGTGGCGGTGGCGATGATCCAGGTCGCGGCGGCGCTGCCGCTGGTACTGATGTCGATCGTCACCGGCGTGATCGCCGACAACTACGATCGCCGCAAGGTGATGCTGTTCGGGCTGGGCATCGAGGTCCTGGGCGGCGTGTTCGTTACCCTGATCGCGTTTCTGAATCTGCTTTCACCGACCTTACTGATCGTCTCGATTCTGTGCGTCTCGATCGGTGGCGCGATTACCACGCCGGCCTGGCAGGCCGCGGTCAACGAGCAGGTGCCGCGCAACCTGGTCTCGAGCGCCGTGCTGCTCAACAGCGTCAACTACAACGCCGCCCGTGCCATCGGCCCGGCCATCGGCGGCCTGCTGCTGGCGGCAGTGGGACCGTCGTGGATCTTCCTGCTCAACGTGCTCTGCTTCTGCGGGTTGATCGCGGCGCTGTGGCGCTGGAAGCGTGCCGTACTGCCCAAGTCGCTGCCGCCGGAGCGGCTGTGGGAAGGGGTCAAGGCGGCGCTGCATTTCGTGCAGTACTCCAGTGTCACCCGGCTGGTGATGATGCGCTCGTTCATCTTCGGCATCTCCGCCAGCGCACTATGGGCGCTGCTGCCGCTACTGGCCCATCAGCATCCCAGCGGCAGCGCCTCGCTCTACGGCTACATGCTCGGCGGCCTCGGGGTCGGCGCCATCGCCGGCAGCACCCTGGTCAACCGGGCCCGCCAGCGTCTTGGCAGCAGCCGGCTGATCAGTTTTTCCGCCATGCTGCTGGGGCTGGTAATGCTGGCGCTGGGCGGGCTCGATACGCTGTGGGTGCTGTTCCCGGCACTCATCGTCGGCGGCAGCTGCTGGATCGCGGCAGTGGCTTCCTACAACTCCTCGGTACAGATCCTGGTCCCGGACTGGGTCAAGGCGCGGGCGCTGGCGCTGTACCAGACCGCGCTCTACGCCGGGCTGACCCTGGGTTCGCTACTGTGGGGACAACTGGCCGAGGGGCTGGGCGTGCAGATGGCGCTGATGCTGGCCGGCGGATTGCTGATCGTCTCGGCGCTGCTGCTGCTTCCCTCCAAGCTGCCGAACCTGGACGCCGGCGATCTGGTCGAGGCGCCGGAGGCCCACACCGATCAGCCCGATTTCGAGTTCAACCCGGCGCGGGGCTCGGTGATGGTGACCGTCGAGTACCGCATCGATGGTGACCATCTGCGGGAATTCGCCCGCGCCGTCCGTCCGCTGCGCCGGCTACGGCTGCGCAACGGCGCCAAGCGCTGGTCGCTCTATCGGGATGTCGTCGATCGCGACCTGTGGCAGGAGGTCTTCCTGGTGCCCAACTGGCTGCAGCACCTGCGCATGCTGGATCGACTGACCCTGGCCGACCGCGCCATCATCGACCGGGTCACCGCGCTGCACAGCGGTCCGGAGGCGCCGCGCCTGCGCCACGGCGTCAGCTATCGCTCGTCGCGACACGCCCAACCGTCGTTGACGCCCCACCAGACCGAACCGCCCGCCGAGGAGTCGGCCGACGCCCAATCGCTGGCGGTGACCGCGCCGTGGCCCCAGGAGAGAACATGACCCAGGCGAACATCCAGAGCGCCCGCGAAACCCTGCTCGACGTGTTCGGCTTCGCGGAGTTTCGCGGCGGCCAGGAGGCCGTCGTCGAGCGCGTCATCGCCGGTCGCTCCACCGCGGCGATCTTCGCCACCGGCGCCGGCAAGTCGCTCTGCTATCAGTTGCCGGCGCTGCATCTGCCGCATCTCACGCTGGTGGTCTCGCCGCTGCTGGCGTTGATGCAGGACCAGTTGGCCTTTCTCCAGCGCCATGGCGTGGCGGCCGCAAGCCTCGATTCGACCCAGGATCGCGACACCGCCCGCGAGATCATGGAGCGCGCCCGGCGCGGCGAGCTCAAGATCCTGATGGTGTCGGTGGAGCGGCTCAAGAACGAGCGCTTTCGTCACTTCCTGCGTCAGGTGGCGATTTCGCTGCTGGTCATCGACGAAGCACACTGCATCTCCGAGTGGGGCCATAATTTCCGGCCCGACTATCTGAAGCTGCCGGATTACCAGCGCGAGTTCGGCATCCCCCAGGCGCTGCTGCTGACCGCCACCGCCACCCCCGCGGTGATCGACGACATGCGCGCCAAGTTCGCCATCGCCGAAGACGATGTGGTCACCACCGGCTTCTATCGCGACAACCTGGAGCTGCTGGTCCAGCCGGTCGAGACCGACAGCCGCCTCCCCGCGCTGGTCGAATGGCTGGCGCCGCAACGCGCATCACAACAGCAATCGCCCACCATCATCTACGTCACGCTGCAGCAGACCGCCGAGTCGGTGGCGAAGGCGCTGGCGAACCAGGGCTTTGCGGCGCGCGCCTATCACGCCGGCCTCGACAGCGAGACCCGGGACCGGATCCAGCAGGGCTTCATGGAGGGCGAGATTCCCTGCATCGTCGCTACCATCGCCTTCGGCATGGGAATCGACAAGGGCGATATCCGCAACGTCATCCACTACGACCTGCCCAAGTCGATCGAGAACTACAGCCAGGAGATCGGCCGCGCCGGACGCGACGGCAAACCGTCGCGCTGCCTGATGCTGGCCGGTCGGGACGGCCTTCGGGTGCTCGAGAACTTCGTCTACGGCGACACCCCGGAGCGCGAGGGTATCCGCCACGTGCTCGGCGAGATCGCCGACGCCGGCCGGCAGCCGGCGCGCCAATGGCCGGTGCTGCTCAACACGCTCTCCCGCGACAGCAACGTCCGGCTGCTGCCGTTGAAGACGCTGCTGGTCCGGCTCGAGATGCATGGCGTCATCGCGCCCCGCTTCGCCTACCTGGCCGAGTATCGACTGCGCTATCTCGACGACACCGCCGCCCTGATCGCGCGCTTCGAAGGCGAGCGCGCCGACTTCGTTCGCCTGCTCGTCGACAACATCGCCGTCGCCAGGACCTGGGGCACGGTGGATTTCGAGCGACTCCATCAGGCCGGTGCCGCCGCGGGAATCGATGCCTCGCGCTCGAGGGTCATCGCCGCCCTGGAGTACTTCCAGGACAAGGGCTGGGTGGTGCTGGAAGGCAAACGCATGACCGATGTCTACGAGGTCCGCCAACCCGAATTCGATATCGACGCGCTCGCCGATCGACTGCTGGCGGAGAGCCAAGCCCGGGAGCAGGCGGAGATCGACCGCCTCCAGGCCATGCTGGAGCTGTTCGAATCGGAGACCTGCCTGACCCGGCGACTCGCCGCTTACTTCGGCGACACCCGGTTCGAGCAGCCCCAGGCCGACCAAGGCTGCGGCCACTGCTCGGTCTGCCACGGCCATGTCGCGCGTCTGCCGGAGGCACCGGCACTGCCCGAGCTGACCGATGCCGACTTCACCCGCCAGGCC
Source organism: Salinicola sp. CR57 (assembly GCF_003206585.1). NCBI lineage: Bacteria > Pseudomonadati > Pseudomonadota > Gammaproteobacteria > Oceanospirillales > Halomonadaceae > Salinicola > Salinicola sp. CR57. The sequence goes on along the minus strand of NZ_PZJL01000007.1, from coordinate 202,862 downwards.
GGGCCATTCATCGAACGCCACCGCGAGCAGCTCGGGACATCGCCCGGCGCGCAGCGCATCGCCCACTTCCTGTGCGGGCTGTCGATGCCGGTGTTCACGCCACTCAAGGCGCGGCAGTTGAACGGCTTCGGCGTCCACGAGCAGCGCCCCTACCCCGATGTCAGGGCGTGGATCGAGAAACGGATCGCCCAACCAGGCTGAGCGCTTAGCCTCTCCAGCGTCGACGCCCGCCTCTGATTCGGCAATCCACCTTGTCGATCTCGACAATCTCGAATACTGTATATCCAGACAGTATTCGAGATGGGTCACAGGATTGCCGCATGGAACTGATCGACAAGCTCTCCATCCTCGCCGATGCCGCCAAGTACGATGCCTCCTGCGCCAGCAGCGGCGCGCCCAAGCGCTCATCGCGCGGCAAGGCGGGGCTCGGTTCGTCGAACGGCATGGGGATCTGCCACAGCTTCACCCCGGATGGGCGCTGTGTCTCGCTGCTCAAGGTGTTGCTGACCAACTTCTGCCTGTTCGACTGTCAGTACTGCGTCAACCGACGCTCGAGCAATGTGCCGCGAGCGCGATTCACGCCGGAGGAGGTCGTCCGCCTGACGCTGTCGTTCTACCGTCGCAACACCATCAGCGGGCTATTCCTGAGCTCCGGGATCATCCGCTCCAGCGACTACACCATGGAGCAGCTGATCCAGGTGGCGAAGCTGCTACGCGAGACCCATCAGTTTCGCGGCTATATCCATCTCAAGGCGATCCCCGAAGCGGACCCCAGGCTGCTGGAGGAAGCCGGCCGCTACGCCGACCGGTTGAGCGCGAACATCGAACTGCCGACCCTGACCAGCCTCAAGACCCTGGCCCCGGAAAAGGAGCTCGGCACCATCCACTCGGCCATGGGGCACATGCGCCAGCGTATCGATGCCGCCAACGACGACGCTCAGCGGGACGCGAAACGCCTGCCGCGCAGCGCCAACCCCAAGCGCATGGCGCCAATCTACGCACCCGGCGGCCAGAGCACGCAGATGATCGTCGGTGCCGATGCCACCGATGACCGCACCATCCTCCAGTCCGCCCAGCATCTCTATCGCGACTTCCGCCTCAAGCGGGTCTACTACTCGGCGTTCAGCCCGATCCCGGAGCGCCCCGCCGGGCTACCCCAGGCCGCACCGCCGCTACTGCGCGAGCATCGGCTCTACCAGGCCGACTTCCTGATTCGCGGCTACGGCTTCCAGGCCGAGGAGTTGCTGAATGCACCGGGCAACCTGGACCTGGAGATCGATCCCAAGCTGGCCTGGGCGCTGGCCCACCGCGACGACTTCCCGGTCGACCTCAACCGCGCCGAGCCGGCGATGATCGCCCGCATTCCGGGCATCGGACTGCGCAGCGTGCAACGACTGGTTGATCTGCGGCGACTGCGGCGCATCCGCTATCAGGACCTGGTGGCGCTGCGGTGTCGCCTGGAGACCCTGCGGCCCTTCGTGGTGACCCAGGACTACCGCCCCACCGATGCCCAGGGTGACAGCGCTCGCCTGCGCCAGAGCCTGACCCAGCCCCAGCCGGCGCAGATGGCGTTGTGGTAGGGCCGCGTTCCGCAGGAGATCCCGCCATGGCCAACGCCTCGATGAGCCCGACCTCGTCCGCTGCCTGGGCCAACGACTTCGACGAGTGGCGCACCCAGGCGCGTCGGCTGCTTCACCTCGGCGTGCCACCGGCCAGCGTGACCTGGCACGATGGCAACGCCAGTCATGACGACCTGTTCTCCTGGCAGGAGCCGCCGTCCATGCCGCCAGGCCCGCCGCCGGCGCCGATCCGGATCGGTCGCGATCAGTTGACGCTGCTGCGCAACGCTGCGCGCTATCGTGCGGAGGGCCACGACCAACCGCGCTGGCCACTGCTCTACCGGGTGTTGTGGCGATGGGCCCGGGGCGACGCCGCGGCCATGCATCCCGCCGACGTCGATGGCCGCGTGCTGCATCAGCGCTGGCACGCGGTCAAGCGGGAAGCGCATCACATGCATGCCTTCCTGCGCTTCCACCGCTGCGACGATGGACGAGGTGAGCGCTATCTCGCCTGGTTCGAGCCCGCCCATGACGTGCTCGACCTGGGCGCGGAGCACTTCGCCGACCGCATGGGCGGTTCACGCTGGATCATCGCCACTCCCCGTGGCGGCGTAGGCTGGGACGGCTCGGCGCTGGACTATCGCACGCCCTGCCCGAGGGAGTGGACCGACGAAGCCAGAACGGCCGCCGAACGCGCCAACGCCGACGAGGAGCACGCCCTGTGGCGGACCTACTTCGTCAGCACCTTCAACCCCGCGCGCCTCAACCACAGGGTCATGACCCAGCACATGCCGCAGCGGTTCTGGCGTCACCTCAGCGAGGGCGATCTGATTCCGGTGATGGAGGCCAAGGCCCGCCATGGCGGGCAGCGCCTGGCCCAGGAGAGCAGCGTGGGCCGGCGCAAGGGCAAGGCGCTCCCGGGCGGCAGGCCCACCCTTCCCCGCTCACCCTCGGGCGACGACGACTAGACGACGAGTGACGCCGTCCGGGCTGTCAGGATGTACCGATCCGCGCCACCGCATCCCGGCTGGCCAGTTCGCGCTCGTCGCCCGTCAATTCGCGCAGATGACCCTCGCGCATCTCCAGCAGCCGGTCGGCGTGGGCGAAATAGTAATCATCGTGGCTGATGGCGAAGACGGTGATGCCCAGTTCACGGAAGCGCGGCATCAGTTCACGATAGAAGGCGCGCCGGAACTGCGGATCCTGATCCGCGGCCCACTCGTCGAGCAGCAGGATCTGTCGCTGTTCGACCAGCGCCATCAGCAGCGCCAGGCGCTTGCGCTGCCCCTGGGAGAGTTCGGTGTCGAGCACCTTGCCGTCGTCGAGCTGCAGCTTCTTCGCCAGTTGCAGGGTCTGCAGCCAGTTCTCCAGTAGCGCGGGATCGGCACTGCCGCCACGCGGCCCCATCAGCCGGTCGAACTGGTGGAAGTCGGTGTAGACCGCCGAGAAACGCTGGCGGTAACGGTGCCAGTCCGATTCGCCGATGATCTCGTCGTCGATACGGATCTCTCCGGAGTGAGGTCGATAGAGTCCGGTCAGCAGCTTGGCCAGCGTCGACTTGCCGCTGCCGTTGCCACCGATCAGATAGACCTGTTCGCCCCGTTCCAGGCGCAGGTTGATCGGCCCGACGGCAAAGCCGTCCCGCCCCGCCCTGGCCGGGTAGCGATAGCGGATGTCGCGCATCTCGAGCACCTGCCACTCGCTGTGCGTCTCCACCAGGTCGAACGCCTCGCGGTACTCCGCCAGCGCCAGTTCGCGCAGCTTGTCGAACGATACCTGCGCGGTGATCAGCGTCGGCGTGGCACCGACGGCCTGGATCAGCGGCGAGCGCAGGAACAGCAGCGTCAGCGAGAACGTCGCGGCGACGGCCGTGTTGGACCAGCCCAGGCCATTGGCGAGGAAGAACACCACGCCGATGGCACCCAGCATCATGATGTTGGTCCAGTTGCCGGCGCTCAGGTGATAGGTATCGGCGCGGATGATGTGATCGCGATAGGTCCGGGCGTCGGCGCCGTAGACCTCCTCCAGCAGATGACGCGCGCGATCGCGATTGAGCGCCAGCTCCTTGCGGCCATGGATGATCGTCTCGTAGTCCTGATAGAGCCGGCTGTCGGTGGCGCGGGTGATCCGAATATGGTGATAGACCTTCGATACCAGCCACCATCCCACCAGCATGGTCACGGCGATCCAGATGGCGGTGACCAGCAGCAGCGGCGGCGAGAGCCAGAACAGATAGCCGACGGAGGCCAGCGTGATGACGATCCCCTGGACGAGCTCCGGCAGGCGAACGAAGGCGATGGTCACGTTGCGGATGTCGCTGGAGAGGCACGACAGCAGATGGGCGCTGCCGAGCTGCTCGAGCCGTTCGATATCGGTATCGAGAATGCGCTTGATCAGGCGACCGCGCAGGCGATAGACGAAGTGGTGCCCCAGCGTCGTCAACGCCAGCTGCGACCCCAGCGTCACCGCCAGTAGCAGTGCCACCAGCCCGATGAACGGCAGCAGGGCCGTGACCGCGCTGATGTCACCGCCCCCCGGTTCGGTGACGATCAGGTAGTGGTTGATGAAGGCGATGACGCCGATCCCCAGCGCCGCGCTCAGCAGACTGAGCAGCATGACGCCGATGAACGGCCAGCGATAGTGACGAAAGACGACGCGCAGTAGTTCCATTCGGGCTCCCTGGCCGGCAATGGGGCTCGAGTGGACTGCCTGGCACGACGTCCCGATCGCCGTGGGTCGGCGAGAGGCGTGGTCGGTGCGCCGGCCAGGGCATCGAGCGTGGCATTCGGCGCCGAGATGATCGGCTGACCGCAGGCGCGAATGATTCTGATCTTCACTAACGAAGTCAAGCCATGTCGGCCCCGCCCCGGGCGCGGGCGGTGCTCACGCCTCTTCGTCGGAGAACATCATCTGAATGCGTGAGCGCAACCAGCGTTCCGCGGGATCGTTGTCGTAGACGCTCTGCCACACCATGCTCAACGGCGATGGCGGGCGCTCCAGCGGCAGCTCGTCCACACGCAGCCCGCCCTGTGCCGCCAGTACCTCGGCGGCGTAGTCGGGCACGGTGGCAACCATGTCGGTATCCCGCAGTAGCGAGGCCAGACTGTTGAACTGCGGCACCGCCAGCACGATGCGACGCTTGCGCCCTTGCTCGGCGAGCAGGTCATCGACATAGCCGTTGAGATCGCCATCGAACGAAACCAGGGCGTGGGGCCGCTCGCAATAGGCGTCGAGGGTCAACGCACCGGGGCGACTGTCCGCCCGCAGTACCCTGGCGCGGCTGTGGCGCAGGATCTTCTGCTTGGCGTTGGCCGGCAGATCTCGCGCATAGCCGGCAGCCACCGTCACCTCGCCGGTATTGAGCAGTTGCGGCATCAGGTGGAAGTCGGCACGCCTCACCACCAGCACGATCCCCGGCGCCTCGGTCCGCAGCCGTTTGAGCAGCGCCGGAAGCAGGGCGAACTCGATGTCATCGCTGAACCCGACCCGAAACACCGCTTCGCTGGTCGCCGGATCGAATTCGCTGGTGCTGCTGAGGACGTTGGAGATTGCGTCGAGAGCCGGCTGCAGCTGTTCGTAGATCTGCTCCGCGCGGGCGGTCGGCACCATCTGGCGCCCGGTGCGCACCAGCAGCGGATCACCGAAAACGTCCCGCAGCCGGGAGAGCGCGGCGCTGGTGGCAGGCTGGCCCAGAAACAGCCGCTCGGCAGCGCGTGAAACACTGCGCTCCTGCATCAGGGTCTCGAATACCACCAGCAGCTTGAAGTCCACCCCACGCAGGTCACTACGATTCATTCATGTCTCCCCTCGGCGGGCGGCATCGACCCTCGTCGCGGATGCCGTATCGATAGGCGTTATAGCCACTATCGATCCTTGAGCATAGTGTTTGTCCTCCATCGTCGATAGAGTCGAGGACAAGCCCTGGATACATTGAGGTGCACAATGTCACGTGCAATACAGTTTCAACGCTTCGGCGACGCCGACGTTCTGGAAATCATTGAACGCGACGATCCGCACCCCGCCAACGGGGAGGTCCTGATCGAGACGGAAGCGCTCGGCATCAATTGGCAGGATGTCATGTGGCGGCGCAACATGGCACCGACACTGGCCCATCTGCCGGCCGGCTCGGGCACCGAGATGGCCGGCAAGGTCATCGCCGTCGGCCCAGGCGTCAGCGCTTTCTCGCCAGGCGATCGTGTCGCCTCGATCCCCGCATTCGACCCCAACCAGTATACGGCACACGCCGAGCGCGCGCTGCTACCGGCGGAGGCGCTCATCGCCTACCCCGACTGCTTGTCGCCGAGCGAGGCCAGCGTCCATTACGTGCCGTCGCTGGTCGCCTGGCTGGGATTTCGCGAGGTCGCCAATCTCGAGCCCGGCGAGACGGTACTGATCACTGGCGCCTGCCATATCGGCGGGCCTTACGCGGTGCAGGTCGCGCGGGCGCTGGGCGCCCGGGTGATCGCCGCCACCCCCCACGAGGCGGCTGTCGATTACCTGAAATCCCTCGGCGCCTCGGCGGTGGTGCATACGGAGACGCAGGATCTCGCCACCCGGATCGACAAGCTGACCGATCACCACGGCGTCGACATCGTGCTGGATGCGCTGGGCGGCCCCCAGATGAACCTGCTGGGCGATGTCCTGGCACCTCGCGGCCGGCTGCTCCTCTACGGCATGCTGGGCGGCAACCAGACCACATTCCCGGCCCAGGCGGCGTTCCGCAAGAACATCCAGTTCCACGTGCACTGCCTCTCCAATTTCAGCGGCAAGCCCGAATTGGGGATTCCCCAGAATCGCGAAGCGCTGGAGCGAGCCATCGCCGATGTCGACCGCATGACCCGCACGGGTGAGCTCAAGCCGCAGATCGACCACCGTTTCCCGCTCGCGGAGATCGCCGAAGCGCATCGCTACCTGGAAACCTGTGCCAATCACCATGGCCGGATCGTGGTCGAGATGGAGTGATCGCCCGGCCAGGCACGCGACCGGCTGGCAATCGTGCATTGCCAGCCCCGTGACGGATTGACGACAATACCGCTTCCACTTTCGTCGCAATCACGCTCAAGGACCTTCGATGCTCGCTCAACTGTTCGCCGTCATGGCCCCCGTCCTGGTTGGCGCGAGCATCGGGTTCGGCTGGATCCGGTTGGGCTACGGCTATCCCACCGAGTTCGTCACCAAGCTGGTCTTCAACATCGGCACGCCAGCGCTGGTCCTGGCCTCCCTGGCCAATGCCGAGGTCGATCCGGATACCTTCTGGCGTACGCTCGCGACCACCTTCCTGGTGCTCGCCGGCATGGCGCTGGCGAGTCTGGGGGTCGCCAGGCTGTTGCGCAAACCCTGGCAGGTCATCATCTCGCCGATGATGTACCCGAACGCCGGCAACATGGGCCTGCCCGTCGCGCTCTACGCCTTCGGCAAGGAGGGCTTCACGTTCGCCATGACGGCCTGGGTCGCCAATGCGCTGATCCAGTTCACCGTCGGCATGATGATGGCGACCCGTGGCAACCCCTGGAAGACGCTGCTGCGCAACCCCACGCTCTACAGCATCGCGATCTCTCTGACGCTGATGCTGACCGGCATGTCTCTGCCGGCATGGCTCGGCAACACCGTGCACCTGCTCTCCGGATTGACGATCCCGTTGATGCTGATCACGCTCGGCGTCTCGTTGGCCAGCATCCAGGCCCGCAGCCTCTCCTCCGGCTTCCTGTTCACGCTCTGCCGTGTGCCCATTGCGCTGGCGCTCTCCTTCGCCATCGCCGCCTGGCTCGGCCTGCCACCGATCGCCGCCAGCGCCGTGGCGCTGCAGATGAGCATGCCGGTCGCTGTCTACAACTACCTGTTTGCCCAACGTTCACGCCGTGAACCCGAGTATGTCGCCAGCCTGGTGTTCTGCTCGACGCTACTGGCCTTCGTCTACCTGCCGCTGGAACTGGCCTTCATGCTGTAGCGGCGTCGGCCACTCGCTTGCAAATGCGCAACGAACAGCTACATTACAAAGTGTAATCTTCAAAAGTTAATGGATTACAGGTAGTTGCATGCCAACGAAGCCGCAAGGCAAGGAGACGTAGATGCAAACTCTGTCATGGAAGCAGACACTCGGCGTGGCCACACTGGCAGCCGGCAGCATGATGATGACCCAGGCCGCGACGGCCCAGGAAACGCAGGGCGCGCAGGGTCTCTACTCTGCCGACGAGCTGATGGACGCCGATGTCTTTCTGTCCAGCAAGCCGAACGACGACATCGGCGATGTCGAGGACATCCTGCTGGGCGACGACATGAGTGTTCAGGCGCTGGTCGTCGAAGCCGGCGGCGTGCTGGATATGGGCGACAAGAATTTCGTGGTCGAGAAAGGTAACTTCACCGTCGAAACCGATCACGACGAGAATCTCGACAACATCGAATATCGTGTCGTTCTCGACATGGACGAGAATGCGCTGAAACAGCAGCCCGAGTACACCAACGATTGGTGGCAGAATGCCAAGTCCCAGGCGGCTGAGGCATGGGAAAACACCAAGCAAGGCGCCTCCAGCGCCTGGAAAGACACCAAGGCCGCCACGTCGAACCTGCTGAACGACGCCAGCAACGCGATCGACAACAACTGATCCCGACTCGGATCCACAGTCGCAAAAAAACCGCCGACCCTGGGTCGGCGGTTTTTCGTTGGGGCGGCGATCCCTGGGATCGACCACTCGGTGCTTACTGCTGGGGCTGCTGCACCATCCCCTTCACACGCTGCATCAGTTGCGGGTCCTGCTGGATGGCCTGGCCGATCGAGTTGAACTGCTCGACGCTCATGCCGCTATCCTGGACCGCCTGAACCATCTCGTCGTTGGCTTGCTGACGAATCTTCTGCTGCTCTCCCTCGTCTGAGGCGTTCTGCAGCTGCTCGGTGTAATCCTGAGAGATCATCGCGATGTCCTGCGATGCATCAGCGAACTGCTGGAGCTGGTCATCGGAGAAGTTTTGCGCAGGAGCCTGCGCCTGGGCACCGCTGTCGGCGGACTCCTGAGCCATCACAGGCGCGCTGGCGAGACCGGTCGTCATCATTGCCGCCGCGAGAAATGCAGTGATCCTTTGCATGAATACCTCCAGATATCGATTTTAAGCGTGTGCCATAGTGGGATGCCGCTTCGGGGGGAGAGTTCCCCCGGAAATGTTTCTGCCGGCAATTTAATGTATCGCCAGGAAACATCGGCACGCTTCACTGCCGACGAGCATCCCACCGCCACTCACCGCCGATCATGGTAACCATTCCTCGATGGCCTGGATACCGCCCCGGACCTTGTCCAGGGCGGGCAGTCCCATGGGATCGTCGTAGCGTTGCGGGCAGTGCTCCAGCAGCGCCTCGCCATCGAAGTCGACATAGGCCAGGCGCACCGTGAGCTGAGAGGGGTCGCAGCCGAATGCGCTCCCCGGTAGCAGGGCCACGCCGGTCTCCTTCAGCAGTCGGGCGGTCAGCTCGGCGCTGGTGGTGATGCCGATTCCGGCCAGCGCCGCCCGGTGAGCGTCGAAATCGGGAAACAGGTAGAAGCCGCCATCCGGGAGCAGCGTGCGTACGCCGGCCGCCTGCAGTCGGCCAGCGCACCAGTGGCCTATCAGGCCCAGCCAGGCCCGCTGACGCTCGAGGTAGTTCGTCAGTTCGGGACTCATCCGATACGCGACGCAGGCTGCCTCCTGAATGGGGCTGGCGACGCTCGACCACGTCTCCGAGGCGATGCCGAGCAGGCGCGCGAACAGCTCGCCGCCCAGCGCGTCGGGTACGTGCATGACACCCAGTCGCCAGCCGCCAGCACCGCACCACTTCGAGAGCCCGCTGGTGGTCACCGTGCCCTCGGGGTAGTCGCGGGCGAAGGCGCGGTGCGATCCGTGATGGTCGAGCGGGCCGTAGATCTCGTCCGCCAGCACGATGACGCCATGGCGTCGGGCCACCTCGGCCAGCGCGCGCTGCGTCTCGCTATCGGGCGACAACCCGGTCGGGTTGCCGGGGGCATTGAGAATCAGCAGTCGCGTGCGGCTCCCGCCCTCTCGGCAATGCGCCTCGAGCTGCTCCGGCGTGATCTGCCAGCGCGTGTCGAAGCTGGCCGCCAGCTTGGTCGCCGTCTGTCCGGCCAGACGCGCCTGCGGCGCATAGGAGACCCAGGCTGGCGCCGGGATCAGGATTTCCGCCTCGGGTAACGCCTTGATCAAGGCGAACAGTAACAGTTTACTGCCCGGCCCCACGAGAACTCGCGATGACTGCCAGGGCGTGCCATCGAGCTCGCTGTGAAAACTGGCGACGCTATCCCGCAGCGTCGGCAGTCCCTGAACGGGAAGATACGCCTTCTGATCCGCGTGTCGAGCCAGCGCCTCCACCGCTGGCCCGTAGACCGGAAACGGCGACTGGCCAAAGCCGAACTTGATGACGCGCTCGCCGCGAGACTCCAGCCATCGCGACTGCTCGTTGATCAACAGAGTATCGGATGCCGGCGTGGCGCCGGCGTCATCGGCATAGGCCTGATTCAACAGGGCGGAGGCAAGCCCCGGGCGGGCGGTCATGACAACGGATCTCCTGGGTTGGGTGGGGCCATCGGGAATGGGAGGGTCACTCGATCTGCCAACGGGCGATCAAGGCTTCACGTCGGCGGATCGACGCCACGGCGTCGCCCCCCATCTCATGGGCCATGTGCGAGAGCAGCATCTCGATGGTCACGAACAGGCTGCTCATGGGATTGAAGAAGAACGGACCTTCGGCGGCTGCCAGTAGCGTCATGTCGGTCATCGTGGCCAAACGCGCGGTCGCCTGATTGGTCAGCGCGAGCAATCGCGCCCCCTGGTCCAGCGCCTGGCGGCAGTAATCGACACTGACCCGGGTCTCCGGGCGATAGCTGATACCCACCACCAGATCGCCCTCCCCCAACTCGCGCCCCATCTCGAGGTTGACACCACCGAGAGAGTCGACCAGCCGGACGTCGCTGCGCAGGTAGGCCAGGTAGTAGGCCAGGTAGTGTGCCCCCGCGAAGCAGGCGCGCTGGCCGACGACGTGGACCCGGCGGGCATCGATCAGCGCCCTGACGGCGCGCCCCAGCATCGCCTCATCGAGCTCCTTGGCCGTTCGGGAGAGGTTGCCCATCTCCTCCTGCCACAGTGTCTGGCGCTGGACGGGATGGTCGCCGTCCTTCGGAATCTGGCCGAGATCGAGCAGGCGTTCCGCACGGGTGGAGTAGAAGGCGCCGGTGGTCGCATCGGCGCGAAACAGGGCCTGAAAGGCCTTGAACCCCGGTAGATCCAACGCGTGCGAAAGCCGGGTCAGACTGGAAGCATTGACGCCATGCTGCTGCGCCAGTGCCGAGATGCTGAGCGTGGCCGCCAGCTCCGGGGCGGCAAGCAGCTGCTCGAGCAACTTGAGCGCTCCCGGCGTCAGCTTCGGCGCCTGGGGCTCTCCTCGACGCGCGGCGATCGAGAGTGCCTGCAAGGCGGCTATCGATGTTGGCGGCGTAGCGAAACCATCGCAATCGGCCATGGCTCATCCTCTTTTTCGTTTTGAGAGATTATCCTGACATCCCACTGCCCGCAAATATTTTTGCTTTATTAGAAATATTTTTTCTTAAGATAGGCTTATTGAAAGTCCGGCCCGCTTGAACCCCCAGCATCCTGTGAAGTCACAATGCCACTGAACTCGTAAACGACACTCGGAGGAGCCCCCATGAAAAACTGGTTGATGACCGGAGTACTGATGGCCGGAGTCTCGTTCGCGACGGGGGCTTCGGCTCAGGCGAACGGCAACGATCCGGCCAACCCGCTGATTACCGACAAGTGGAACTTCCGCCCGCTCATCCTGGTGACGCCGGATGCGGGACAACCCGCTTACCGGCATCTGCGCCAGCAGCTCGACCGCACCCAGGAGCAGTTCGACGATCGGGACATGGTGCTCTATACGGTCGAGGGAGATAGCGGCACCCGCCATGGTCGCCCGATGAGCGCTTACGAGACCCGGGCGCTGCTGGATGCCGTGGGCGTCAGCCCCACACAGGGCGTGACGACGATCCTGGTTGGCAAGGATGGCGGCAAGAAAGTGCAGCTCCAGGGAGAGGTCGACCTCCAGGAGATCTACGCCACCATCGACAGGATGCCGATGCGCCAGTCGGGCGACGACTGAGGGGCCAACACGGCGCGCCGACTGACGCGCTTGCGTACCAGCCAGCGTCCGCCAGCGACCCCGCCCGCGATCAGCGCCATAGCGCGAGTTGATGCAGGTAGGCTCGCCGCGCCTGCTGGGGAGAGACCGGAGAGAGCCGTATCGAGGTGCCTGGCGCGCACTGCCCGAGACGCGCACAGGCAATGGGGGACAGCGCCCCTAGACGCGGGTAGCCGCCAATGGTCTGGCGATCGTTGAGCAGGATGATCGGCTGGCCATCCGGCGGGACCTGGACCGCGCCCAGCGGGATGCCCTCCGAAATCATGCCCCCCAACTGACAGCGTAACGCCGGCCCTGTCAGGCGAACGCCCATGCGGTCGGCTCGGCTGTCCACCTGCCAGGCCTGATTGAAAGCCGCGAACAGGCTGGCACCATCGAAGTGCGCGATCTGTGCGCCGGTGACCAGCTCGAGCGTGGCCTCCCCCTGCGGCATGACCGGCGCGAACGGCATCTCGCGGGTTTCGGCAGAGTCCGAGGCCGCGATCAACCGATCGCCGACCCGAAGTGCACTCCCCCGGCCGTCGAGGCCGCCCAGTTGCTCGCGGGCGACGGTCGAGAGGCTCCCCATGAAAGGTTCGGCATCGATTCCACCCGGCAACGCCAGGTAGGCGCGCAGCCCCGCCCTGGGCTGGTCGAACGCCAGCACCTGCCCCGGTTCGAGAACGAAGCTGCCGTTGGCGGGCAGCGCCTCGCCATCCCGCGTGGCGCCGAGATCGGCACCCGCGATGGCCACCGACATCCGGCTCGCGGCCTGCAGCTTCAACCCGCCCATGGCGATCTCGATGCCGGCGGCATCCGGCGCGTTGCCGAGCAACCAGTTGGCCCAGCCCAGCGAGATCCAGTCCAGCGCCCCGCCCTGGGTCACCCCGAGATGGCGGGCGCCGAAGCGGCCGGCGTCCTCTACCAGCGCCAGCGGCCCGGTGGCCTCGACGACGAGAGCGGCACTCGTCGCCCGGGAAATTTCCGGCATTGCCATCAGCGCTCCTCCAGCGGCGTGGTGTCGCCGCCCTGTTCGATGAAAGCCTCGCGGCTGATCGATTCGAATCGCACCCGATCGCCCGGGCGGAACAGGCTGATCTCATCCCGGTCGCGATCGAACAGCTCGACGGCGGTGCGGCCCAGGATGTTCCAGCCACCCGGCGAACGCATCGAATAGATGGCGGTCTGGCGTTCGGCGATCCCCACGCTGCCCGCCGCCACCTTCTGCCTCGGCGTCTTCAGTCGCGGGGTGGCCAGGCTCTCCTCGATCATGCCCATGAAGGCGTAGCCGGGGGAGAATCCGAGGGCGAAGGCGCAATAATCACGACCGGTGTGACGACGCACGACCTCATCGACATCGACGCCGAGGCGCTCGGCGATCCGGGTGAGTTCGGGACCGACACTGTCGTCGTACCACACCGGAATGCGATGCTCTCGCCCGGCTGCGGTGGAGGCCGGCTCCAGCCCTTGCAGGGCCTCTCCGACCCACTGCCTGGCCTCGCCCAGGGAGAGTCGGGTCACATCGTAGTGCACTAGTAGCGTGGTATAGGACGGAACCAGGTCGATCAGCACCTCGCCGAAGCGTTCCCGCAGGGCATTGTCGGCGGCCAGGATCCAGGGCATGTGCGCCTCGTCGATGGCATCGAACAGCCTGACGATCAGAGCGTCCATGCCGACCGTTTCCATACCGAAAGAGAGCGAGAGGACGGGGGAAGGTGACCGACTCATGCGTCCGCCAACCGCTGGAAGGCTTCTCGAATGGCTTTCACCGCCGCCACGGACTCGGCATTGTCGCCGTGGACACACAGCGTATCGGCGGGCAGTCGCAGCTCGCTGCCGTCATCAGCGATCAGCGGCTCGCCCTTGGCCAGGGCCACGGCCTGCTCGACGATGGCGTCGCGATCGTGGTGCACCGCCCCCGGGAGACGCCGCGAGACCAGGTGCCCCCTGGCGTCGTAGGCGCGGTCGGCGAAGGTTTCGAACCACAGCGTCACGCCCATCTCCGCGGCCAGTTCGCGCACCGGTCCGGGGTTGGCGGTGGACATCACCAGCAGCGGCAGGTCCCGATCGTAACGAACCACCGCCTGCATTGCCGCCCGCAGCAGATCGAAGTCGCCGGCCATGTCATTGTAGAGCGCGCCGTGCGGCTTGACGTACTGGATACGGGTACCCTCGGCGCGACAGAACGCCTCCAGGGCACCGATCTGGTAGAGCATCAGGTTCTCGACCTCCTGTGGCGAACAGGCCATCGAGCGGCGACCGAACCCCATCAGATCGGGATAGCCTGGATGCGCACCGATTTTCGCCCCGTGGGCCACGGCCAGCGCCACGGTCTTGCGCATGACGTCGGGGTCGGAGGCATGAAAACCGCAGGCGATATTGGCACAATCGACGAACGGCATCGCCTGTTCATCGAGCCCTAACGCCCAGTTGCCGAAACTTTCACCCATGTCGCAGTTGAGCAGGGGCGCGCGCATCGCATTACCTCGTATCGTTGTTGTAGGAAGTCCAGCCTCGGGATCCATCGCCACGACCCGCTTCAGAAAAGCCTGCCGGGCAGGACTTTCAAAAGAGAGCCGTGGGCGATGGGCACCCCGAAGTGGCATCTCTGCACTTTAGGAAAACGCCAGCCGCAGGGTCCAATCGTTTTTCGCGATGCGCAGTATCGGCGCAATCTTTCATCCCCATCACGCGATGCCGGCCCATACGCGGGGGGAGAGTTGACGTTCACGGCGCCGCGCCGAAGAATCGACCATCCCGCTTTCGAGTACGAGACCCCTCATGTTCGACTTCAAGGAGCTCGAAGCCTTCGTCTGGATCGTCAGGCTGGGCTCGTTTCGCAAGGTGGCAGCGCGCCTGCACCTGACCCAGCCGTCGATCTCCGACCGCATCACCCGGCTGGAGGCGGCAGTCGGAGAGTCGCTGCTCGATCGCAGCGCCCGACCGGTGCAGCCGACGCTGCGCGGTCGGGAGTTCTACGCCCACGCAGAACGCCTGCTGGACAGCCGCGAGGAGGCGCTGCAACTGTTCCAGAATCAGGAGGACTTTTCCGGCACGCTGCGGCTCGGGGTCATCGAGACCATCGCCCACAGCTGGTTCAGCACCTTCCTGACCCAACTGGCCGAACGCCATCCGCAGCTCACCATCGAACTCACCGTGGATATCTCGCCGGTGCTGCAGCAGCGCCTGGCAGACAACGATCTCGACATGATCTTCGCCATGGACGGTGTCGCCCCCGGGCTATCGGTGACCCAACTGCCACTGGCCACCTACGAGATGGGCCTGTTCGTGGCACCACAGCATGCCGAGCGCCTGCGCCAGGGCGGCGTGTCGGCGCTGTCCCGCCTGCCGTTCGTCTCGTTCAGCAAGCTGGCACGCCCCTATGGCGAGCTCGTGGCCTATCTGGCCGAACTCGGCATCGACGAGCCCAAGATCCACTGCGCCACCACGCTGATGACCATCGTCCGCATGAGCATCGACGGCGTCGGCATCGGATCGCTCCCGGTCTCCACGGTGTCGGACGCTTGCGAGCGCGGCGAGCTGTTGCGTCTGGCGCTGCCCACGCCGCTGCCGGCGATGTTCTACGACGCGATCTGGCGCACCAGCAGCTATCCCAGCTTCTGCCGGGGTGTCACCCGTCTCGCCCAGGAGTGCGCCGCCCGCTACGCCGCGGAGCATTCCCCGGATCACGTCGGCGACGGGCAGTGGGAGGAGGTGAAAGTCTGGCCCGATAGTTTGGATAAGAATTAACGATTTGACGCCATCGCCGGCCGACTTGAAGAATGCAGAGGTCCCATGTCCCGGGCACGACCCCTTTCAATAACAAGCGGCGTGCAGGAAGACCTTTCAATAACAAACGGAATCCAACGATGCGCATACCCCATGTCCAACTGTTGACGATCGCCGTGGCGGGATCGCTCGCCGTCGCGACACCGGCCCTTGCCGACCAGTGGAATCTTGCCACCCCCTACGGCGACGCCAGCTTCCATACCCAGAACACCAAGCAGTTCGCCGAGGATGTCGCCGACGCGACGGATGGCGAACTGACGATCAACGTGCACAGCGGCGGCTCGCTGATCAGCCACGCCGAGATCAAGCCTTCCGTGCGCCGCGGCACGGTCCAGGCCGGCGAGATATTCCTCTCCACGCTCTCCAACGAATCGCCGATCTACGAAGTCGATACGTTGCCCGGCCTGGCCGGCAGCTACGCCGATGCCTACGACCTGTGGCAGGCCTCCAAGCCGATCATCACCGAGCTCTTCGCCAAGGAGGGGCTGATGCCGCTGTACGCGGTGCCGTGGCCGGCCCAGGGCATCTACACCGATTTCGAGCTGACCGATGCCTCCCAGTTCGAGGGCCTGCGGGTCCGCGCGCCGAACATCAACACCCAGCGCTTCGTCGAGAATCTGGGCGGCATCCCGACCCAGACCGAGGAAGCGGATATTCCCACCGCCTTCAGCACCGGCCGCGTCGACGCCATGATCACCTCGGTCTCCACCGGCAAGTCCATGTCGGCGTGGGATTACGTGTCGAACTACAGCGATGCCAACCTGTGGCTGCCGAAGAACATCGTCTTCGTCAACAAGCGCGCCTTCGATCGTCTCGACGCCGCCGCCCAGAAGGCCGTTCTCGACGCCGCCGCCAAGGCCGAGCAGCGCGGCTGGCAGATGAGCAAGCAAGACAGCGCCGAGAGCGCCAAGACCCTCGAGTCCCATGGCGTCACCGTGAGCGAGCCCAACGAGACGCTCCAGCAGCAGTTGAAGGCCGCCGGCCAGAAGCTGTTCGAAGACTGGCAGGCTCGCGCCGGCGATCAGGCCCAGCAACTGGTCGATCGCTACCGTGAACGCCAGGCCAAGCAGAGCCAGTAATGTCCATCACGAGGCCCGCCTTGGCGCGGGCCTCCCGATTGCTTGGGCTGTTTCCACTCACACCCGGTGAGTCTCCGTCATGACCTTCAGACTGAATCCGCTATACCGGCTTGGCGCCTGGGGCGCCGCGGCCTGCATGCTGGCGATCTGCGCCATGGTCACGCTACAGGTACTGCTGCGCTGTCTCGACGCCGTGCTGGTGCTGGTCGGTGCCAGCCGCCTCGGCTACGAGATCAGCGGCGTCTCGGAGATCGCCTCCTACCTGCTGGTCGGCGCCACCTTCCTGAGCCTCGCCTACACCTTCACCCATCACGCCCATATCCGCGTCACGCTGGTCATTGCCCGTCTGCCGGCAGCGACCCGGGTCTGGTGCGAAGTGGCGTGCCTGGCGATCGCGCTGGCACTCAGCGCCCTGCTCAGCTGGGAAGTGATCGGCCTGATCCGGGAGAGCCTCGACTACGGCGACGTCTCCGCGGGGCTGATGGCGATTCCGCTGTGGATCCCCCAGACCGTCCTCGTCGTCGGCCTGGCGCTGCTCTGCCTGGCCCTGCTGGAAGCGCTGCTGACGACGCTGCAGCAAGCCGTGACCGCGCCCTCGCGCTACGTGGCCCCAGGCGACAACGACGACTTCGGCGGCGAGTGACGCCGTCGCCGGCTGATGACGCCTCCAACAAGAATCCGAACCGAGGTATCGACTCGTGCTCACGCTCAGTCTTGCAACGCTCTTTACCCTCGCGATCCTGCTCGGCGGCGGCGTATGGATCGCCTTCGCCCTGCTCGGCACCGGCTGGATCGCGCTGACCGGCTTCTCGAGCTTCGAGGTCGGCCCCATCCTCGCCTCCGACTTCTGGGGCGCCAGCTACGGCTGGGACCTGACCGCCCTGCCGATGTTCGTATGGATGGGCGAGATCCTGTTCCGATCCGGGCTGGCCGACAACATGTTCCGCGCGCTGTCACCCTGGCTCAACCGCCTCCCGGGCCGGCTGCTGCACTCCAATATCATCGGCAGCGGGCTGTTCGCGGCAGTCTGCGGCTCCTCCGCCGCGACCTGTGCCACCGTCGGCAAGATGACGCTGCCCGAGCTCGAGCGTCGCGGCTACAGCGAGACACTGGCGATCGGCACCCTGGCCAGCGCCTCCACCCTGGGCCTGCTGATCCCGCCGTCGATCATGATGATCGTCTATGGCGTGGTCACCGAGCAGTCGATCTCACGCCTGTTCATGGCGGGAGTCGGGCCCGGTCTGCTGCTGCTGGCACTGTTCATGGTCTACCTGGTCATCTGGTCGCTGACCGTCGGCAGGCGCGGCGGCGCGGGGCACGCCGAAGCGCCGATGCCGTTTCTCGACAAGGTCAGGAACAGCTGGCGGCTGATCCCGCTGCTGGTATTGATCGGCGGCATCCTCGGCAGCATCTACGGTGGCGTCGCCTCCCCCACCGAGGCGGCCGCGGTGGGCGTGGTACTGTCGATGATCATCGCGCGCTTCAACGGCCACTTCGACAAGTCGATCTTCCTGGAGTCGATGTTCGCCGGACTGCGCACCTCCTGCATGATCGCGTTCATCATCGCCGGTGCCTCGTTCTTGTCGTCGGCCATGAGCTTCACCCAGTTGCCCACGCAGTTGGCCAGCGCCATCGCCGCGATGGGACTGTCGCCCAACGTGCTGCTGGTGATGCTGACACTGTTCCTGCTGGTGCTGGGCTGCTTCCTCGACGGCATCTCGCTGATCCTGCTGGTGACCTCGATCATCATGCCGTTGATCAACGCCGCCGGCATCGACCCGATCTGGTTCGGCATCTATCTGGTGATCGTGGTGGAAATCTCGCAGATCACCCCACCGGTCGGCTTCAACCTGTTCGTGATTCAGGGGCTCACCGGCAAGAACATCTTCACCATCGCCAAAGCGACCCTGCCGTTCTTCCTGCTGATGCTGTTTGCCATCGTGCTGATGCGGACCTTCCCGGAGATCGTGCTCTACCTGCCGCAGGCGATGAACCGCTGACGCCGCGAGCCGCGAGCCGCGAGCCGCGAGCCGCGAGCCGCGAAAATCAGCATGTGCTCATAGAGAAGAAAAGGGCCAGCGACATCAGTCGCTGGCCCTTTTCTTAGCCCGAAGCTCGTCGCTCGTAGCCCGAAGCTCGTCGCTCGTAGCCCGAAGCCCGTCGCTCGTCGCCCGTAGCCCGTCGCCCGTCGCCCGTCGCCCGTCGCCCGTCGCTCGTAGCTCGTCGCTCGTAGCCTATTCGACGAAATCCTCTACCGTGTGGCGGTATCCCAGCATCAGCGAGTCGGCGACATGCCGGAACGGGCTGACGTCGACGTCGGAGCGGCCCTCGGCAATCAGTTCGGCGAAACGCGCATAGAGTCCGGCGTACTCCGCATCGGGACCTTCCTCCTGCAGTTCGCCGTCGATCAGCAGCCGCCTGCCGCCCGCTTCCAGCGTCAGCCGCCCGGCGTCGGTCTCGACATGAATCTCCCAGATCGGCGGGGTGCCCTGCTGGCGGAAGTCGAACTCGGCGTGGATCGGCACGTCGTCGCCGTCGATGAAATCCAGCGACGCCGCGATCGGCGTCTGGCAGTTGCCGGGCACCTGCAACTGGGCGTCGACCAGGTGGAACGGACGCGGCAGGATCTCGGTGGCGATCGACAGGGCGTTGATGCCTGGATCGAACACGCCCATGCCGCCCGGCTGCCAGATCCAGGCCTGGCCCGGATGCCAGACGCGCACGTCCTCCTTCCATTCGATCTCGACACCGCGAATCTGGCGCTCCACCAGCCAGCGCTTCGCTCCCGCCACCCCGTGGGCATGCCGGGAGTGCCAGGAAGCGAACAGCGTGACGCCGTAGCGCTCGGCCTCCTCACGCAGCGTCTCGATCTCTGCCAGCGTGGCGCCGGGCGGTTTCTCCAGCATCACGTGCTTGCCGTGGGCCATCGCCAACCGCGCCTGCTGGGTACGAACCCCGGCCGGCGTGCACAGCGAGACCGCGTCGATCTCGGGGCCCTGATCCAGCAGCGCCTCGAGGCTTTCGAAATTCGCCACCTCGGGCACGGAGGCGTTGCGACTGGCAACGGCCGCCAGTCGATGGCGGGGGTCATTGGCGATGGCCGGATGGTGCTGGTCGCGGGCGATCTTGCCGTAGCCCACGATCGCGAGGCGAAGGATGTCCATGACAGGTCCTTGTGAATAACAGCCTGGAAATCAAAAGCCGCTCGGCATTGGCATGCCGAGCGACCCTGGAAAGAGAAGCGGCCCCGGCGGCGCCCTCAGCGCAGCAGATAGACGATGATGGCGGTGAGCGCCGAGACGATGGCGATGCCGATCATGACATCGCGAGGTACCCGCTCCAATCCCTCTTTGGCGATGACCGCGATATGCGCATCGTCGCGGCCTGGCCGATCGCTGGCACCGAGTCGTCTCATCCAGAACCAGGTGAACAGCGCCGTGGCCGCGAACAGAATGCCACCGATGATGGTGAAGTGAATCGGCAGCACGCCGGTCTCCACCAGCACGAACAGCACCGCACTGAGCGCGTGACCACTGGCCAGCCCCCGCAGTGCCGCCGACGACCCCAGCGACTTGATCCACAACCCCATCAGGAAGGTCGCCACCAGCGGCGACGCGACGAAAGCGAACACCTGCTGCAGATACGCCCACAGCCCCGAAAAGTACTGGATCATCGGCCCCCAGAGGGCAGCGATGGCGGCCAGGATAAAGGTACAGATGCGCCCCCATCTGGCCAGTTGGGCATCGCTGAGGTTGGGCCTGGCCGGCTTGATGAAATCCAGTGTCAACAGGGTCGCCGAGGAGTTGAGCGTCGAGGAAAGCGTCGACATCAGCGCCGCGATCAGGCCGGCCAGGATCAGCCCGGTAAGGCCGGTCGGCGTGAACTCCTGGACCATCTTCGGATAGACCTGGTCGGGATGTTCCAGCCCCGGCAACAGCGGGATCACCATGGCCCCGGGGATGGTCATGATGAAGATCGGCAACAGTTTCAGCGCCGCGGCGAAGATCGAAGCCCGCCCCGCCGCCTGAATGTCCCGCGCGCCCAGCAAGCGCTGCACGACATACTGGTTCATGCTCCAGTAGTAGAAGCCGACGATCGGCACCCCGGTGATCAGGCCGAGCCATGGCACGCTGGGGTCGTCCAGCGGCCGAATCAGCGACAGTTTCTCCGGACTCACCGCCTCCTTGACCGTCGACCAGCTGTAGTCGAAGTGGCCGAAGATGATCCAGGTCATCGCCGCCGACCCGCCGATCAGCACGCAGGCCTGCATCACGTCGGTATAGACCACCGCGCGCAGCCCGCCAAAGGCGGTGTAGATACTGGTAAACAGCGCCAGTAGCGCGCACACCTCCCACAGGTTGGTGCCGGGGATGAAGGTGGTCACGATCAGGCCGCCGGCATAGAGGGTGCCGGCGGTATCGAGAATGATCGACAGAAACAGCGTGATGACCGAGAGATACTTGCGCAGCCTGGAATCGAAGCGCCGCTCCATCAGTTCCGGCATGGTGGTGACACGGGCCCGCATCAGTACCGGCAGCACGAAGATGGCAGTGAACATCAGCACCACGCCCGCCATCCATTCGTAGTTGGCGGCGGAGATGCCGTGCTGGTAGGCAGCCCCGGGCAGGCCGATCAGCGTGTCCGAGGAGATATTGGAGGCGAACAGCGAAAAGCCGATTGCCAGGGGGCCGAGGCTTCTCCCGGCCAGAAACAACTCTTCCGGCGTCGTCTTGCCCCGAGCCGTCTTGTAGCCGATGAAGGTGACGATCACGAAGTAGGCGACGATGACCGCGAAATCCCAGAATTGAAGATCTTCCATGAGAGCGTTCGCTTTTTGTCATTGGCTATTGTCATAAGCGATAACGGCGGCGGCGAGCGTGGGCGCTCCGCGCCGTTGGCGGGCACGAGCGGCCCGCCAAGGCTTCAGAGTAGCCAGCGACTCGGCAGAATTCCATTTCGTGACAGCGAGTTGCACCCTGTAAAGACGCACGAGGCGCCCGCCGGAACCCGACGGGCGCCTTGATATCGCCCATGGCAGAGCCTGCCAGGCCAGGCGCGCCCGGCAGCGAAACGCGACCAATGTCTAATCGGCAGGCATCGGCAATGCCGCCGCCAACACCCGGGCAACGTGCAGCGCCTCGCGCCCGGCGCCGTCGAGAATCTGGTGCCGGCAGCTGGTGCCGTCGGCCACGATCCAGGTGTCGTCTCCCGCTTCGCGCACCGCCGGCAGCAACGAGAGCTCCGCCATCTGACGTGAGGCATCGAGGTGTTCCGCCTCGTAGCCGAAACTGCCCGCCATGCCGCAGCACGAAGAGACGATCGCCTCGACCTCGAGTTCCGGGATCCAGCCCAGCACCGTCATCACCGGGGTGAAGGCGTCGAAGGCCTTCTGATGACAGTGACCGTGGACCTTGGCCCGGCCGACCGCCAGCGGCGCGAGCTCCAGCTTCAGCCGTCCCGCCTGCTTCTCCGCTACCAGAAACTCTTCGAACAGCATGGCGGCATCCGCCAGCCGTGTGGCCTCATCACCCAAACCCTCCTCACCAAAACCAAAGTGCAGAAACTCGTCGCGTAGCGTGAGCAGGCACGAGGGCTCGAGCCCGACGATCTTCACGCCCCGCTCGACGTAGGGCATCAACGCCTCCAGCGTGCGCCGCGCTTCCTGCCTGGCGCGATCCACTCGGCCCGCCGCCAGGTAGGTCCTGCCGCAGCACAGCGGCCGTTCACTTTCGAGGACGTTGAAATGGACCCGATAGCCCGCGGCTTCCAGCACGCGGCGTGCCGCCGCCGCGTTGTCACCCTCGAAATAGTTGTTGAAGGTATCGACGAACAGCACCACTTCTGCGACCGGAGACGACCCAGGGCGGGGCGCATCATCCCTCGCCGCTCGCCGTGTCGTTCGGAGATAGTCACCGGCAAAGATCGGCAGCGATCTCGCCTCGGCGAACCCGAGCCAGCGCTTGGCACGTCCCCCCAGCCAGGAGACGTCCTCGACACGCGCGGCGACACGACCGACATGGCGCATCCAGGGCGCGTAGCGCGGCAGCTCGGAGATCAGCCGGTCGCGCCACCCCAGGCCACGCTCCTTGGCTCGTGCCGCGCGGGCCTCGATCTTGAACTTGGCCATGTCGACGCCGGTCGGGCAGTCGCGCTTGCACCCCTTGCAGGAGACACACAGGTCCAGGGTCTCGGCGACTTCGTCGCTGGCCAGGCCGCGATCGCCGATCTTGCCCGACAGTACCAGCCGCAGCGTATTGGCGCGGCCGCGGGTCAGGTGGCGTTCATCGCGACTGATCCGATAGCTGGGGCACATGGTACCCGCATCGAACTTGCGACAGTGGCCATTGTTGTTGCACATCTCCACCGCCTTGGCGAGGCCGTGCGCCGGATCGCCGCCGCTGCCGGGTTCGCCCAGCTCGCCGCTCAGCGGATCACGGGTCACGTTCCAGGCCGACCAGTCGAGTTCGGTGGCCACCGCAAGGATCTGGTGATCGGCGGGGAAGCGGAACAGCCGGGCGTCGTCCATCCGCGGCGTGTCGACGATCTTGTTGGGGTTGAAACGGTTGTCCGGATCGAACAGCCGCTTGATCTCGCCGAAGGCGGCATCGAGCTCCGCGCCGAACTGCCACGCCACCCATTCGCCGCGGCAGATGCCGTCGCCGTGTTCTCCCGAGTAGGCCCCCTTGTAGCGCCGAACCAGTTCGGAGGCCTCCTCCGCAATCGCACGCATCTTGGCGGCGCCGCCGCGGCGCATGTCGAGAATCGGCCGCACGTGAAGCGTGCCGACACTGGCGTGGGCGTACCAAGTGCCCTCGGTACCGTGGCGATGGAAGACGTCGGTCAACTGCTCGGTATATTCGGCCAGGTGCTCGAGCGGCACGGCGCAGTCCTCGATGAACGAGACCGGCTTGCCGTCGCCCTTCATGCTCATCATGATATTGAGCCCGGCCTTGCGCACGTTCCACAGCGCCGCCTGCTCGGCTCCCGACTCCAGCCCGACGACGCTGCCCGGCAGCCCCAGGTCGCCCATCAGCGTCTCCAGCGCTTTCAGCTGGCGCAGCTGCGAGTCGAGACTCTCGCCAGCGAACTCCACCAGCAACAGCGCGTCCGGACGCCCGATCAGCGACTTCTCCACCGTCGGCCGAAACGCCGGATTCTCCAGCGCCAGTTCGATCATGGTGCGATCGACCAGTTCCACCGCCGCGGGACCCAGCTCGACGATGTGCTGGGTCATGTCCATCGCCTGGTAGAAGGTCGGGAAATTGACCACGCCGAGTACCTTGTGCACCGGCAGCGGCGACAGCTTCAGGGTCAGCCGGCGCGTGAACGCCAGCGTCCCCTCCGAACCGATCAGCAGGTGGGCGAAATTGGCCCGGCCTTCGGCGTCGTAGGGGATCGGATTGCGGCAGTCGAGCAGGTCCAGGTTGTAGCCCCCCACCCGCCGCAACACCTGTGGATAGTGTTCGCGGATCGCCGCCGCCTCTCGCTGCATGATCGCCGCCACCGAGTCGGCCAGCCCCGCCAGGGCCGAGCCGGGTGCGATCTCGTCGAACCGGCCGAAAACCGCCTCGCGGCCATCCGCCAGCGTCGCTTCGAGCCCCAGCACGTTGTGAACCATGTTGCCGTAGCGGATCGAGCGTGAGCCGCAGGAGTTGTTGCCGGCCATGCCGCCCAGCGTGCACTGCGCCGAGGTGGAGACGTCCACCGGAAACCAGAGTCCGTGGGGCTTGAGCCAGGCGTTGAGATGATCGAGCACCACGCCCGGCTCCACCGAGACGGTGCGCGCCTCGACATCCAGCTCGCCGATGCCGGTCAACCAGCGACTGGTGTCGATCACCAGCGCCTCGTTGACGGTCTGCCCGCACTGGCTGGTGCCGCCGCCGCGCGGCAGCACCGGCGCCCCGAAATCGCGCGCGACCTCCAGTGCCAGCGACAGGTCCTGCGGATCCCTCGGCACCACCACGCCCAGCGGCATGATCTGATAGATCGAGGCGTCGGTGGCGTAGCGACCCCGCGATCCGGCGTCGAACGCCACCTCGCCCTTCAGCTCGCGCCGCAGCCGCTCTTCGAATTCGCTCATGGCGGCACGTCTTGGCTGCCGCGCCACCGGGCTCTTCGGCATCACGCTCATGGCGATCTCCTGTCAGGCGCGGACGGCATCCGCCTGTGGCTGCCCCGTCGGCGCATCAGCCGCCAGCTTACGGGCCGCCGGCGTGCCGGGCGCCGGGTTGTCGGCGAAGAAGTCGAGCGCGGCCTGCATGCCGCTGCCGAACAGTTCGACCCCACAGAGCTTGAGCCCGGCCTCGCAGCCACCGAGGGTGGCGATCAGGGTCAGGTCGTTGCAGTCGCCGAGATGGCCGATGCGGAACATGCGCCCCTTGGCCTTGCCGAGTCCCGTCCCCAGCGACAGATCGAACCGGTCGTAGATGGTCCGACGAACCTCGTCGGCATCGATACCCTCCGGCGTCACCACGCCCGTCAGCACCGGCGAATAGAGCGCTGGCTCCTGGCACTGGATCTCCAGTCCCCAGGCGTTGACCGCGCGCCGGACGCCCTCTCCCCAGCGCTCGTGACGGGCGAAGACCTGCTCCAGCCCCTCCCCCAGCAGCATGTCCAACGCCTCGGCGAGGCCGTAGAGCAGATTGGTGTTCGGCGTGTAAGGCCAGTAGCCGTTGGCGTTGGCGGTGAGAATCTCGTCCCAGGCCCAGAATCCCCGGGGCAGGGTCGAGCGCTGACTGGCTTCGATCGCCTTGGGCGACAGCGCGTTGAAACTGACTCCGGGTGGCAGCATCAACCCCTTCTGGGAGCCGGAGACGCTGACGTCGACGCCCCACTCGTCGTGACGGTAGTCGGCGCTCGCCAGGCCCGAGATGGTATCGACCAGCAGCAGCGCCGGATGGTCGGCGGCATCGATGGCCCGGCGCACCGCGGCGATATCGCTGGTCACCCCGGTGGAGGTCTCGTTGTGCACCACGCACACCGCCTTGATCCGATGCTCGCGGTCTTGCTGCAGGCGCGCCTCGATCAGCTTCGGCTGTACGCCATGACGCCAGCTCTGCGATTCCGTCAGGGAGAGGAACTCCGGCTGGAGCCCGAGTCGCAGAGCCATCTGCTTCCACAGCGTGGCGAAATGCCCGGTCTCGAACATCAGCACCGAATCGCCGGGACTGAGGGTATTGGAGAGTGCCGCTTCCCACGCCCCCGTTCCTGATGCCGGGTAGATGATCACCGGGTGCTGGGTCTGGAATATCTTGCGAATGCCTCCCAGTACCTTCAGGCCCAGTTCGCCGAACTCCGGACCTCGATGATCGATGGTCGGCAGGCTCATCGCCCGCAGGATGCGATCCGGCACGGGCGACGGTCCCGGAATCTGCAGAAAATGGCGACCGGAGGGGTGTTGGTCCAGCTCGAGCATGACGGCATCTCCAGAGGTGAAGCCAGGGATGGGGCCTGGGGGTGAAGCTTAGGGGTGTGAAGCAGAAGATCACTTCACATTGTTTTTTGCATTCATTACGCAATATGCCGAATAATCGTGCGCCGACAAACCACGACATAAGTCGCAGGCCACGATCAGGTGCGTGAAAAGCGGGCGTGGCGGCCGTCCGCGGGGACGCAGAAGGGTTCGTTCAACCGCCTGCGCAGTAGCCATGATCGAACGCTTGCGATAGAAAGAAGGGAAACCGACAGGGTTCAATGCATGCAGACATCCGACGATACCGCGCTCGGCCTCGCCACCCGACCACTGCGCATCGAGCGCGCCGCGCTGCACGACAAGATCGTGGAGCGGCTACACGACCTGATCACCGAAGGCGGCCTGGAACCCGGCGAGCGGATCAACGAGCGCGAACTGGCCGAGCGGCTGGCGGTGTCGCGCACCCCGCTACGCGAGGCGCTGCGCGTGCTGGCCGCCGAGAAACTGGTGACGATCTCGCCCAACTACGGCACTTTCGTGACCCGCATGACCCGCCAGGAGATTCACGACACCTTCGAGCTGATGAGCGCGCTGGAGCGTTTCTCCGGCGAACTGGCATCGCTCAGGATCACCGCGGAAGAGCTGGCGGACGTGCGCGAGGCCCATGAGGCGATGCTGGGCCACTGGCAGCGCCATGACCTGCCCGCCTACTACCATGCCAACCAGCGCATTCACGACCTGATCAACCGGGCCGCCCGCAACGACGCCCTGCGCCAGACCTACCTGTCGCTCAACCGGCGCCTCCATCCGCTGCGGCTCTCTTCCAATCGCTCCGAAGCCAAGTGGCGCAAGGCGGTGGAAGAGCACCGCGACATGATGCGTGCGCTGGAAGCGCGTGACGGGCCCGCCTTGGGCGCCTTGATGGAGCGCCACCTGCTGGAGAAGCGCGACGCGGTGCTGGCCGACTGGGCCGACGGCTGAGCCGGCCGGGGGGCGTCAGTCGAGCCGCTGCAGGAAGGCGGTGCCGCCGAGATTGCGCATCTGGCGCTGGATCCAGGCCGCCCGCTGCTGGACGTACGCGGAGGGCCGAGACGCGCTCCAGCCGCGCGGGTTGGGCAGAATCGCGGCGAGCCGACTCGCCTGCGGCACGCTGAGATTGGCGGCGGAGGTGCCGAAATAGTGCTGCGCCGCGGCTTCCAGCCCGAACACCCCGGTATCCCACTCGGCAATGTTGAGGTAGACCTCGAGGATGCGCTGCTTGGGCCACAGCGCCTCCAGCAGCAGCGTGAACCAGGCTTCCAAGCCCTTGCGGACCCAACTGCGGCCCGTCCACAGGAACAGGTTGCGGGCGGTCTGCTGGCTCAGCGTGCTGGCGCCGCGCAGATCGCCGCCATCCGACCACGAGGTGAGCGCGCGGCGAATCTGGTCGGTATCGAAGCCCCAGTGATCGGGGAAGCGCTGATCCTCCCCCGCCATCACCGCCAGCTTGGCGTTGTCCGAGAGTCGCGACCACGGCTCCCACTGCTGTTCGATGGCCAGGTTGTCACCGTGGAACCATGAACTCACCTTGCGCTCCACCATCACCATCGAGCCGAATACCGGCACGAAGCGAAACACCAGCACGAACAGCACCGACAAACCCACGAAGGCCGCGATGGCGATCACCAGATAGCGAAGAAGCGTGCGCGGCCAACCTGACGGCATGAACGGGAGCTCGTGTTCGAGGAAGTGGACACCCAGTATAACAAGGGCTTGCTGGCAGGGGTTGGTCGCGATCGTCTCGACGCAACGCAGGCGCTGGCGTGACGCCAGTGGGCCGACTACCGTGTTGGCCGCAGCCACCGAGAGAGGATACCCGATGCGGATCGAGGATTTCATCCACCAGTTCAGCCTCGGCGAGGCCGATCCCGAGGCGCCGGTGACGACGAAACGTCGGGAGTATGAAGCCCTGCACGCCCGCAGGCGCCCCGCCGACCCGGCTGGGATGCGGGTTAGCGACGAGCGTCTCGCCGCCGTCAAGGTCCGCCGCTTTCAGCCGGCTCGCTGCCACTCCGGCGTTGTCGTCTACCTCCACGGCGGCGGCTGGTACCTGGGCTCGGTCGACAGTCATCACGGCATCACCGCCGATCTGGCCGAGCGCCTGCAGCGCGAGGTCGTCAGCGTCGACTACCGGTTGCTACCGGAAGCGAGCTACGCGGAGGCGCTGGCGGATTGCCGGGCCGTCGTCGAGACCTCCGCCCCTGTCGCCGTCATTGGCGACAGCGCGGGTGGCCGGCTGGCGATCGATGTCGCCCATGATGGTGAATGGCAAGGCTTGCTCGGCCTGATCTATCCGGTGGTGGGAACGCCCACCGCGGAAACGCTGGGCAAGGATGCCCCGCTGCTGTCGCGAGCCGACGTGCTGTCGCTGTGGCGGATGGCGGCGCCGGACGTGCCGGCGATCCCCGGCGGGCACCCGCCCACGCCAGCGATCGAGGCACTGGCAGTCGAGCGCGACCCGCTCACTCGCCCGCTGGAGGCGGCGGTCGAGGCGTGGCGCCACGCCGGCGCCTCGGTGGGCTATCGCCGCGCGCCCGGCATGGTCCACTCGGCGCTGCATGGCCACGCGGAGTTGGCGCCAATGCAGATCGCCTGGCAGGACTTCTGCCAGGCGATCGCGCGACGGCTCGAGGACGCGTAGCCATTCCATCTGGCTGTCTTCGATGCCTTCAGCGAACGGCCGGTTCTCGAATGCCCCCGCGGTCAGCTATCCAGCTGCGCCTTGACGGCGTCGATGGCGGGGTCCCCATCCTTGGTCGTCACGCCGTCCAGCCACTGACT
Organism: Salinicola sp. CR57; assembly: GCF_003206585.1. Lineage (NCBI taxonomy): Bacteria > Pseudomonadati > Pseudomonadota > Gammaproteobacteria > Oceanospirillales > Halomonadaceae > Salinicola > Salinicola sp. CR57. The sequence continues at coordinate 174,050 of NZ_PZJL01000007.1, read as the reverse complement.
CACGGTATCGTAGTGGGCACGAATCCACTCGCTGGCCACCTCGTCGGCGGGGCGCTCTTCGTGACTGTACTGGTAGACCCAATCGTTCTGGTCGGCGATATCGACCTGGTACTGGGAGAAGAAGCGGTAGAGATTGGCATCCTGCTGCTCGAGATCGCCCGGCACCAGGGTCCATACCGTGCTGACGATATCGGCGACGCCACTGTCGTCGGCATCCTTCAGGTAGTAGAGGTCGTAGTTGACGTTCATCCAGTGCGGCTCCCAGCCGACGAACGTCACCCACTCGTGATCGGCGATCTTCTGCCCGGCAAAGGCCAGCATCGCCGCGGTGGAGCTCTCCTGCAGCTGCCAGTCGCCGAGCCCGGCCTTGTCCTCGGCGATCGCCTCCAGGATGGCGTCGTTGATGCCGGTACCCGCTTCGATGCCCTGGATCTTGCCGTCGAATCGATCCTTGAAGCGATCGAGATCGGCCACGCTGTCGACCCCCGCCTCATGGACGTAGGACGGCACCACCAGCCCCGAGTTGGCGTTGCTGATGTTGGCCGCGGCGTGGGCCAGACGCCCCGAGTCGAGCAGCGGTTCGGTCATCTCCTGCTGCACCGGATACCAGTTGCCCAGATAGGCATCCAACTGGCCGTTGGCCAGTCCGTTGAGGATGACCCCCACCGCCAGCTCCTTCTGTTCGGTACGGTAGCCCATGGCGTCGAGCAGTTGAGCGGCAATCTCGGTCTTGACCGTGACTCCGGGCCACGGCGAGACACCTAGACGCACCTGGTCGAGATCGGCCTGCGCCGATCCTGCCGTCAGCAGTGCCAACGGCAGCACCGCGGCCACCAGACGACGCTTCGCCCTCGAGCGTGTTGCTCTGGTCATGAGTCCTCTCCCTTGAGTTGTTATCGAATGAACTCTTCTACTGTGCCCCTCCCGCGGGCCAGAGATTGACATCAAGCGACACAAATTATACGTGGGGCGGCAATAGCGGCGGCGAATGGTCGATATGGATATGAGCAATATGTATTAAAGGGAATAAAAAACCTGATTTATATTCCACGATGACGATCTTCAACGGTACCGCCATGAACTTCCAGCAGCTACGCATCGTCCGCGAGACCGTGCGCCAACGCTTCAACCTGACCGAGGCGTCGAACGCGCTCTTCACCTCCCAATCCGGTGCCAGCAAACATATTCGCGACCTCGAGGACGAGCTCGGCGTCGAGCTGTTCGAGCGTCGCGGCAAGCGGCTACTCGGACTGACGACCGCCGGCGGCACGCTGCTGGAGACGATCGAGCGCATCCTGCTCGACGCCGAAAACCTCAAGCGCTCGGCGCACCAGTTGGCGAACCGGGACCAGGGCCGGCTGGCGATCGCCACGACGCACACCCAGGCGCGCTACTCCCTGCCGCCGGTCATCGCTCGATTCAAGGAGAGCTTTCCCAAGGTCCATCTGGAGCTCCACCAGTGCAGCCCCGGGGAGATCGTCTCCCTGTTGAGAGCGGGGACGGTGGATATCGGCATCGCCACCGAAGCCGTCAACGAAGATGGCGCATCGTTCGTACGTTTCCCGTTCCATCACTGGCACCACAGCATCGTCGTGCCCGAGGACCATCCGCTCACCAGGATCGCCCCCCTGACCCTGGAGGCCGTAGCCGACTATCCCATCGTGACCTACCACGAAGGTTTCACCGGCCGCGCCAGCATCGATCAGGCGTTCGAGAAGGCCGCGCTGGCGGCCGATGTCGTCTTGACTGCGCTGGATGCCGACGTGATCAAGACCTACGTGGAGCTCGGCCTGGGGATCGGAATCATCGCGTCACTGGCCTATCACCCCGATCGCGACCGGGGATTGACGCTGCTGTCGGGTGAGTCGTTGTTCCCTCGCAATACCGCTTATCTCGCCCTCAGACGTGGCCACTTTCTCCACGCCTTCGCCTATGAATTTCTTCGGCTGTGCAGCGCCGCGTTGAACGAGGAGACCGTGCAGCAGGCGCTCGCGGCGCGCTGACCCACTAAGTTGAAAATGCGATAACCAATTCGTTTTTTATTACTTTTTCAACGAACAGTCCCTCACCTAGAGTCATCGCTCCACACCGCCTACCGATCGACTCCAGGGAACGAGACCAATGAACCAACTGACTTCGTGGACCTTTGCCGGCGCGCTGGGACTTTCCGCGCTGGCCGCGACGACCTTCGCCCAGGCGGAAGAGATCGAGCTGCTCAACGCCTCCTACGATCCGACGCGAGAGCTGTACCAGGCCTACAACCCGCTGTTCAGCCACTGGTACCGCGAGCAGACCGGCGACAACGTCACCATCGAGCAGAGCCATGGGGGATCCGGCAAGCAGGCGCGTTCCGTCATCGACGGCCTACCGGCGGATGTGGTGACGCTGGCGCTGGGTTACGACATCGATGCCATCGCCGATCGCACCGGCAAGATACCCGAGGCGTGGCAGAGCGCGCTGCCGCACAACAGCGCTCCCTACACATCGACGATCGTGTTTCTGGTTCGCAAGGGTAACCCCAAGCACATTCGGGATTGGGATGACCTGACGAAGGATGGCATCGAGGTGATCACGCCCAACCCCAAGACCTCCGGCGGCGCGCGCTGGAACTTCCTGGCCGCCTGGATCTACGTCCTGAAGGAACAGCTGGGCGACCTGGGCAAGCTCGACGACCCCCGGTACACCGATGAGGTCAGCGCCGCACAAGCGGCAGCGCGGCAATTCGTCGGCGACCTATACCGCCATGTGCCGGTACTCGACTCCGGCGCCCGTGGTGCCACCAACACCTTCGTCCAGCGGGGTATCGGCGACGTGCTGCTGGCGTGGGAGAACGAAGCGTTCCTGACCACCGAAGAGCTGGGCGACGGTCAGTTCGATATCGTGGTGCCCTCGGTCAGCGTCGTTGCCGAACCGCCGGTGGCGGTCGTCGAGGGCAACGTCGAGAACAAGGGCGAGGCCGCAGAGAGAGCCGCTCGCGCCTATCTCGAACACCTCTACTCTCCAGAAGCCCAGGCCTTGGTCGCCGCCAACTACTATCGTCCGGTCGATCCAGAGGCTGCCTCGAAAGAGGATCTCGCGCGCTTCCCCGAACTGGAGCTGCACACGGTCGATGAAGTCTTCGGTAGCTGGCGCGAAGCGCAGGCGACCTACTTCGACGATGGCGGTGTTTTCGACAAGATCTATCAGCCCTGACCGCGTGGAAGCCGACCGCTCATGAGCCATCGAAAGACACGGTTACCGGGGTTCGGGCTGAGCCTGGGCATCACGGTATTCACGCTCTCGCTGCTGGTGCTGATCCCGCTATCGGCTCTCGTGACCCAATCCGCCGAGCTCAGTCTCGGCGGCATGTGGCACGCGCTGGCGGATCGCAGAGTGCTGGCGGCATTTCGCGTCAGCTTCTCGACCGCCTTTGCCGCGGCCTTCACCAATGTGCTGCTGGGATTGGTCGTCGCCTGGGTGCTGGTGCGCTATCCGCTGCCTTTCAAGCGCAGCCTCGATGCCCTGATCGATCTGCCGTTCGCACTCCCCACGGCTGTCGCCGGGATCGTGCTGACGACGCTGTACGCCCCCAACGGTTGGCTGGGACGGTTCTTCACGGACTGGGGGATTCGTATCGCTTTCACGCCACTGGGCATCGTCGTGGCCTTGATCTTCATCGGACTGCCGTTCGTCGTGCGCACGGTCGAACCCGTACTTCAGGAGCTGGACCGACAGCAGGAGGAAGCCTCGACCAGTCTGGGCGCATCGCGCTGGCAGACCTTCTACCGCGTATTGCTACCGCCCTTGGTGCCGGCCATTCTGACCGGGTTCTCGCTCGCCTTCGCGCGAGGACTTGGGGAATACGGGTCGGTCATCTTCATCGCCGGCAACATGCCGATGAAGTCCGAGATCGTGCCCCTGCTGATCGTCACCAAGCTGGAGCAGTACGACTACGCCGGCGCCACCGTCATTGCGCTGGCGTCACTGGTCGTGGCCTTCATCATGCTGCTGGTCGTCAACGGCCTGCAGCACTGGACACGCCAGCGCACCGGACAGGATTGAGGAGAGCCTCGTGAACAGCCCCTCCCACCGCCAAATCGTGGCTCGACCGCAGGCAGATGAAACGCCTCTCGTCCGCTACCTGCTGAGCTCGCTGGCAATGGCGATCATCGGATTGTTCCTGATCCTGCCCCTGGTCGCCGTGCTGGTCGAAGCCTTCCGGGATGGCTGGCAGACCTACATGACCGCCATCACCGATCGCTACACGCGCCACGCGATTGGGCTGACACTATTCACGGCGCTCGTCTGCGTGCCGCTGAATACGCTTTTCGGCGTTGCCGCCGCCTGGTGTATCGCACGGTTCGAGTTCCCGGGCAGAAGCCTTTTGACCACGCTGATCGACCTGCCCTTTTCGGTATCGCCGGTCATCGCCGGCCTCGTCTTCATTCTGATCTTCGGTGCGCAGGGCTGGTTCGACGGTTGGTTCGCCGCTAACGGTTTTCCCATCCTCTTCGCCCTGCCGGGTATCGTCCTGGCCACGATGTTCGTCACCTTGCCGTTCGTCGCCCGAGAGCTGATACCGCTGATGCAGCAGCAGGGCGCGGAACAGGAAGAGGCAGCGATCATGCTCGGGGCCAGCCCGTGGCGGATGTTGTGGACGATCACGCTGCCACGCATCAAGTGGGGACTGCTGTATGGCGTGATTCTCTGCAACGCGCGCGCCATGGGCGAGTTCGGCGCGGTGTCGGTCGTCTCCGGTCACATCCGGGGCTCGACCAACACCCTGCCGCTGCACGTCGAGATTCTCTACAACGAGTATCAGTTCAGCGCGGCCTTCGCCGTTGCCACGCTGTTGGCCGGCCTCGCCATCGTGACCCTGATCGCCAAGTCGATCGTCGAGTGGCGCCAGCAGCGCCAATGGGAGAGTGCATCGTCATGAGCATCCACGTTAACCAGTTGACCAAACGCTACGGCAACTTCACGGCACTGGACGACATTTCGCTGTCCATCGACGATGGCGAGCTGGTGGCGCTGCTCGGCCCCTCCGGCTGCGGCAAGACCACCCTGCTGCGCAGCATCGCCGGCATGGAGTTCGCCGACAGCGGCAACATCCTGCTCGAGGGACGGGACATGACATTCGAGCCCATCCGCCACCGCCAGGTCGGATTCGTTTTCCAGCACTACGCCCTGTTCAATCACATGAGCGTGTTCGAGAACGTCGCCTATGGGCTGCGGGTCAAGCCGCGCGCTCAACGCGCGCCGGAAGCCGAGATCCGTCGTCGGGTCCACGAACTGCTGGACCTGGTACAGCTCGACTGGCTGGCCAGGCGCTTTCCGCCACAGCTCTCCGGCGGCCAGCGTCAGCGCATCGCGCTGGCCAGAGCGCTGGCGGTGGAACCTCGATACCTGCTCCTCGATGAGCCTTTCGGCGCGCTGGACGCCAACGTTCGCAAGGAGTTGCGCGGCTGGCTGCGTCGCCTGCACGAGGAGCTCCACGTGACCAGCCTGTTCGTCACCCACGACCAGGAGGAGGCCATGGAGGTCGCGAGTCGCATTGTGGTCATGAATCATGGCCGAATCGAACAGCTGGGCACGCCCGCGGAAATCTACGACGCCCCCCGCACCCCGTTCGTCTCCACCTTCATTGGCAACGTCAATGTGTTCAGGGGCTGCGTTCGCAATGGCGCTTTCCACAGTGGTAGCTGGCGTCTGCCACTACCCCGGACGCTGGATACGCTCCATCTGGCCGAACAGAACGCCTACATTCGGCCCCACGATATCGAGATTCTCCGGGGTCCGGCGGCTGACTGGCAGGTGAGCATTCGTCACGTCCAACCCATGGGCAGCCGCTATCATCTCGAAGCCGTCCCCGTCACCGATGCCAGTGGCGGACCTGGCCCCGAGACCGAGAGTGGCAGGATCACGATTGAACTGACGCGACAGGCTTTCAAGGCGCTGGCACTCGACGTAGGGCATCGAGTCGGCCTCAGGATTCATCACGTTCACTGGTTTCATGGAGCCACCACCCTGCAGCAGTCGATCGACATACCGGCACCCGCTTGACGGGAGTCCACCGCGACGCCTCCAGTCGGGCCGCCGTCCCAGGCCGGCCAACGAAAAAGCGGCACGCCTGGGGCGTGCCGCGAAACGATCGACTCTCGGTCCCGACGAATCAACGGAACCGCGATCCCGCTCAGCGTTTGGCGTAGAGCCTCTCGGCGTGATAGCGCAGGTGCTCGTCGATGAAGCTGGCGATGAAGAAGTAGCTGTGATCGTAACCGGGGTGGCGACGCAGCGTGAGCGGGTGGTCGTGCTCCTCGCACACCGCTTCCAGCCGCTCGGGCTTGAGCTGCTCTTCGAGGAAGTTGTCCGCTTCCCCCTGGTCGATGAACAGCGGCTGGCGCGACGAACCCTTGGCGACCAGTTCGCAAGCGTCGTACTGAGTGCGCAGACCGACATCGTCGCCCAGGTAGTTCTCGAACGCCTTCTGCCCCCACGGCACCTGGGTCGGGTTGACGATCGGCGCAAACGCCGACACTGCCGAATAGCGTCCAGGCTGGCGCAGGGCCAGCACCAGTGCACCGTGGCCGCCCATGGAGTGCCCGCTGATCGATTCGCGACCGTTGACCGGAAAGTGCAGCCGCACCACCGAGGGCAGCTCCTCGGTCACGTAGTCGTACATCCGGTAGTGCTTCGACCACGGCTCGCGCTTGGCGTTGAGGTAGAAGCCCGCGCCGGAGCCGAAATCGTAGCTCTCGTGCTCGCCGGGCAGGTCCAGCCCGCGGGGGCTGGTGTCCGGACAGACGATCGCGATGCCCAGCTCGGCGGCGGTCTTCTGCGCCCCCGCCTTCTGCATGAAGTTCTCGTCGTTGCAGGTCAGGCCGGAGAGCCACCACATCAGCGGCACGCGCCCTTCCTCGGCCTGCGGCGGCAGGTAGATCGCGAAGATCATGTCGCAATCCAGCGCCCGGGAGTAATGCTTGTAGCGCTTGACCCAGCCACCGAAACTCTTGGTGGCCGAGACCAGCTCCAACTGCTCGCTCATCGACATGGTTTTCTCCTTGCAGCGCCGGCGGTATCAGCGCCGGCGGATGGGACGCGGTTCGCGCGGCTTCGGGCGCGATAATTCAAATGCCTTTCGCACGGCTTCGGACGCGCATCACGTCCAGTTTCAGACCCGTGTCATTCGGGCGGCTTCGGGCCCGTATCAAAAGTGCAGCACCGTACGAATGCTCTTGCCCGCGTGCAGCAGTTCGAACGCCTCGTTGATCTGATCGAACGGCATGTCATGGGTAACGAACTCGTCGATCTTGATTTCGCCATCCATGTAGCGCTGGACGTAGCCCGGCAGCTCGCTGCGGCCCTTGACGCCACCGAAGGCGGAGCCCTTCCAGACCCGACCGGTGACCAGCTGGAACGGGCGGGTCGATATCTCCTCGCCGGCACCGGCGACACCGATGATGATCGATTCGCCCCAACCCTTGTGGCAGCACTCCAGTGCCGAGCGCATCACGTTGACATTACCGATGCACTCGAAGGAGTAATCGACGCCGCCGTCGGTCAGATCGACGATCACCTGCTGGATCGGATCGCTGTAATCCTTCGGGTTGACGAACTCAGTGGCGCCGAACTGCCGCGCCAGCTCGAACTTGTCAGGATTGACATCGATCGCGATGATCCGCGACGCCTTGGCCATCTGCGCGCCCTGGATCACCGCCAGCCCGATCGCCCCCAGCCCGAACACGGCAACGGTGGAGCCCGGCTCGACCTTGGCGGTATTGAGCACCGCGCCGATCCCGGTGGTGACGCCACAGCCGAGCAGGCAGATCTTGTCCAGCGGGGCTTCCTTGGAAACCTTGGCCAACGACACCTCCGGCAGCACGGTGTACTCGGAGAAGGTCGAGCAGCCCATGTAGTGATGCAGCGACGTACCATCCTTCGAGAACCGGGTCGTGCCATCCGGCATCAGCCCCTTGCCCTGGGTCGCACGCACCGCGCCACACAGGTTGGTCTTGCCCGAGAGGCAGAACTTGCACTTGCCGCACTCGGCGGTATAGAGCGGGATCACATGATCGCCCGGCTTCAGGCTGGTGACCCCCTCGCCCACTTCCTCGACGACCCCGGCGCCCTCATGGCCCAGCACCGACGGGAACAGGCCCTCGGGGTCCTTGCCGGAGAGCGTATACGCGTCGGTGTGGCAGACGCTGGTGGCGACCATGCGCACCATTACTTCGCCCGCCTTGGGGCCCTTTACATCGATCTCTTCCAGCGAGAGCGGCTTGCCTGCTTCCCAGGCGACTGCGGCACGCGATTTCATATCAGGTCTCCACTATGAGCTTGAGGAACTTCGATGGATCGCTCGACAGCCGGCCGGCGCCATGGCGACTCTCATGGTCTCAGTCTAGGCGCACGCCGCCAGGCAATAAACCAGGCATTTCGCAGATGATTGTTGCCATGTAACAATAATGGGTCTGCAACGCGGAGGGAGAACTCGGCATGTCACGCTGGGATGGTATCGAGGCATTCGTTGCCGTGGTCCGGCTGGGCACGTTCTCGCGCGCCGCCCAGTCGCTGAAGGTCTCCAACTCCCATGTGAGCCGACTGGTGAGCCAACTCGAGCAGGAGCTGGGAACGCCGCTGCTTTACCGGACCACGCGCCAGATTCGGCTGACCGATGGCGGCGCCGTGTATTACGAACACTGCCGCTCGCTGCTGGACGGCTTCAAGGAAGCCGAGGCCGCACTCAACGAACTTCAGTCCCAGCCCCAGGGGCGGCTCGCCATCAGTTGCGCCACCACGTTCGGGGAGCGCTTCATCGCGCCGCTGGTCAACGACTTCCACTGTCGCTATCCGCAGCTCGACGTGCGTCTTCACTTCACCAATCGTACGGTCGAGCTGATCGACGAGGGTTTCGACGTGGCGATTCGCATGGGCGTGCTCAGGGATTCGAGCCTGTTGTCGCGGCGGCTGTGCCAGCGTCGCGAATACGTCGTCGGCGCCCCCGCCTATTTCCAGCGCTATCCGACGCCGCACAGTCTTTCCGAGCTGCCGCACCACAACTGCCTGGTCGGATCGCGGGACAGCTGGCTGTTCAGCGTCGATGGCCGACAGCGGGAGGTTCGCGTGGAGGGTAACTGGCGGGGCAATTCGGGGCCGGCGCTGCTGGACGCCGCGTGCAAGGGCATCGGCCTGGCCCAGTTGCCGGACTACTATGTGGAAACGGCAATCCGCCAGGGTTTGCTGACGGCCGTGCTGGACCGCTACCAGTTCACCGACACCGCGGTGTGGGCGGTATATCCCCGTCACCGCCAGCTCTCCTCGAAGATACGTCTGCTGGTCGATTTCCTGGCCGCACGGCTGCCGGAGGCGATTGCCGCCGGCTAGCCGTTCGCGCCGTGACTGCCAGCCGGGCCGGCAACGTCCCGACCCGGTACCTCGTGAACCATCGATTCAGTGATGGAAGAAGTGATCGATACCGTCGTTGAGGTAGGCATCGCCGAATTCCGCTTCACGCGCCAGCGCCTCGGGATCGGGCAGCTCCACACGCTGGCGCGAGCGCAACAGCAACCCCTCTTCCCGGAATGCGGTCAGCGTGCGGCTGACGTGCACCGACGACAATCCCAGGGCGTCGCCGAGGTGCTGCTGGGAGAGCGGCAGGCGAATGCTGTTGCCGTCCCGCGCCTTGGTACGCTCCAGTCTCACATACATCTCGTAGATCAGATGGGCCAGGCGCTGGCGCGCGCTGCGCCGGGCCAGGTTGACCAGCCGCTCGGTCAGCAGCGCCTGCTGGTGCGAGGAGATGGCGAAGAAGATGGCTGACAGGGTCAGCGATTCCCGGAAGACATTGATCAACCGGCGATGCGGGAAGTGACAGACGACACCATCCTCGAGCATGGCGACGCCGGTCAGCCGCTCCTTGAAGGCGAACTCTCTCAGCCCGATGATATCGCCGGGAAGGTAGATCTCGAGAATCTGACGGGAGCCATCTTCCATGTGACGGAAGGAGTAGGCCCAGCCTTTGCTCAGGGTACAGAACTCACGGGCGACATCACCTTCCTGCCACAGTATCTGGTCGCCCTTGATTTCCGTCGGGCTCTGCTCGAGTTCGGCCAGCAGGGCCTCGTCGTTATCGGAAAGCTCACCGTAGTGCTTGAAATGACAGATAATGCAACTGTCTTGGCTCATGACCCTTGCCCTTGTTACGTGCTTCCTGGGCCACCGTGTCAGGCCCTGATTCAGGACGTCGATATTGGCACAGCCAGAGGCGATTGTCGTTATCACGCATTAGGGTGAACGGCCTGGTACAGGGCCGGGATACCGGTCCGTCTCACCCCGGCCTTTCAACACTCGATCGTATTGACAGCCAAACCGCCACGGGACGTTTCCTTGTACTTGTCCTGCATGTCACGCCCGGTATCCCGCATGGTGCGAATCACCTTGTCGAGGGAGACGAAATGCTCGCCGTCGCCACGCAGCGCCATCTGGGCGGCATTGATCGCCTTCACCGAGGCGATGGCGTTACGTTCGATACAGGGCACCTGGACCAGCCCCGCGATCGGATCGCAGGTCAGCCCCAGATTGTGCTCGAGGCCGATCTCGGCGGCGTTCTCGACCTGCGCCGGGCTACCCCCGAGCAGCTCGGCCAGCCCCGCCGCGGCCATCGCGCAGGCCGACCCCACCTCCCCCTGACAGCCAACCTCGGCGCCGGAGATCGAGGCGTTGGTCTTGCACAGAATGCCGATCGCGGCGGCCGCCAGCAGAAAGCGCACCACATCCTTCTCGCACGCCCCGGGCTGAAACTTCATGTAGTAGTGCAGCACCGCCGGCACGATCCCCGCAGCGCCGTTGGTGGGGGCCGTGACCATGCGTCGTCCGGCGGCGTTCTCCTCGTTGACCGCCAGCGCGAAGAGGTTGACCCAATCCATCGCCGAGAAGGTACTGGCGATCAGCCCCTTGTCGTCGTCGAGCGCCATCAGTCGCCGGTGCAGATTCGGTGCCCGCCGACGCACGTTGAGACCGCCCGGCAGCACGCCCTGTTGATCCAGGCCGCTGTCGACGCAGGCTTTCATCGCCTCCCAGATGCGCCACAGGCCGGCACGGGTCTCGGCCTCGCCACGCCAGGCGCCCTCATTGGCGAGCATTACCTCGCTGATCGACAGCCCCTCGCGGCGACAGATCTCCAGAAGCTCCACCGCATTGCGGAACGGAAACGGCAGGCGCACGCCGCGGGTGGCGCTCTCGCCGTGCTCGGCCTGCTCCTCGTCGACCACGAAGCCGCCGCCGACCGAGTAGTAGGTGTTGGCGTAGACCGTCGCGCCGCGGCGATCGCTGGCCACCAGCCGCAGCGCATTGGTGTGGTACTCGAGGATCTCGTCGCACCACTCGACGTCGCGGGCGGGATCGAAATCGATAGTGTGCAAGCCGGCCAGCGATAGCTGGTGATCGCGGTCGACGGCGGCGAGCTTGAGCGCCAGCTCGTCGGGATCGACGCTCACCGGCTGCTCGCCCATCAACCCGCCGAGTACCGCGCTGTCGGTGTTGTGGCCCTTGCCGGTGGCACTGAGCGAGCCATAGAGGGTGACCGTGACCCGCTTGACCGGCTGCAGCAGCGCCTGCTCGCGCAGCGTGGTGACGAAGGTGTGGGCGGCCTGCATCGGCCCCACGGTGTGCGAGCTGGAGGGCCCGATGCCGATCTTGAACAGGTCAAACACGCTGAAGGTCATGGTCGTCCCCCCTGGAGGCGTCGCACTGGAGTCAGAAAGCGTCGTTACGAGAACCGATGCTTGGTGTAGTTTGACTTCAGTGTGCTCGCCGGTTACACCGGTCTCAATCGAATATATCTGCCCAGGGTTTTAGCCAGGCTAAATCATGACTCAGTCTCTCAACGCTCAAACCCATGCCTGGCTGAAGGTCTTCGCCGTCAGCGCCAGGCACCTCTCCTTCACCCGTGCGGCGGAGGAACTGCACGTGACCACCGGCGCGGTCAGCCAGCAGATCAAGCAGCTGGAGGAGCGCCTGGGGTTCCGGCTGTTTCGACGCCTGCCGCGACAGCTGGCATTGACGGAAGAGGGCGAACGGCTGGCGGGCGTGGTGTCGCAGGCCTACGAAGCCGTCGGCCTGGAGGTCGACCGCCTGCGCGGCGGTGTCATGAGCGGCGTGCTGCGGCTGCGCTGTCTGCCCTCGTTCCTGGCCAAGTGGCTGATGCCGAGGCTGCCGCGCCTGCAGGCCCGCTTTCCCGATATCGATCTGCACATCACCGCCGAGGACAGCAACCTCTCGCTGCTCGACGGCGGCTACGATCTGGCCATCGATCTCAACGACGGCCACTACCCCGGCCTCCAGACAACCGCCTTGATCGACGAGAAAATCTTTGCCGTCTGCTCGCCGCAGCTGCTCAGGAGAAGGCCCCCGCTCACGCATCCCGAGGCGCTGGGCTACTACCCCCTGCTGCACGACGTGACGGCCTGGCGCGGCAGCCACGATTATGCCGAGTGGGAGCACTATCTGGGGGCGATCGGCGGCGAGCGGGTCAATGTCCGGCGGGGTTACACCTTCAACCGCAATCAGTTGACCGTGGAAGCGGCGATCGCCGGCATGGGGGTGGCGATCGCCCGGCGCACGCTGATCGGCGATGAACTGGCCAGCGGCCGCCTGATCGCGCCGTTCGCCGGCTCGGTCGCCACTGGCAAGCGCTACGGGCTTGTCTACCAGCAAGGCGCCCTGGACGACCGCCGGGTGCAGGCGGTTCACGATTGGCTGGAGGAGGAGGCGAGGCGATCCCAGGAGACCGCCTCACTCTCCGGCGCTGTCGACTGAGAGAGGCGCGAGCCCGGCGTCAGCGGACGACGCCACGCTCGCGCAGGGCGGCGAGACGCTCCCCTCCCACGCCCAGCGTGGCCAGGACCTCTTCGGTATGCTGCGCGAACACCGGCGCCGGGCGTCGGATCTGGGGAGGCGTCGCCGACAGCTTGCTGGCGAAGCCGATGGTCTGCATGCGCCCGATCACGGGATGATCGAGCTCCTGGACCATTCCCCGCTCCCGGTAGTGCGGGTCGTCCATCGCCTGGGCGAAGTCGTTGATCGGCCCCGCCGGCACCCCGGCTTCGTCGCACCGGCTCAGCCAGTGCTGGGTGTCGGCCGTGCACATCAGCTCCTCCAGCAACGATTCCAGGACGTCGACGTTGCGACCGCGATCGCTGTTGGTGAGGAAGCGAGGATCCTCGGTCAAGTCGGGACGTGCCAGCACGTCGTGGCAGAACCGCTCCCAGGTACGCTGGTTGGCGCACCCCAGCATCATGTAGCCATCCTGGACCTTGACCGCCTGATAAGGCGCGGAAACACGGTGTCGCCACCCGGTCGGCTGCGGGACCCGCCCCTCCGCGAAGTAAGCGGCCGCTTCCCAGGTGAACCATGGCAGGCCGCACTCGGCGATCGCGACATCGACCAGTTGCCCTTCGCCGGTCTTCTGCTTGTGGATGTAGGCCGCCAGTATCGAGTAGATCGCGGTGATCCCGGCCCCGATGTCATAGACCGCGACCCCGGTCTTCAACGGCCGTCGCCCCGGCTCGCCGGTCATCGACATCAGCCCCGTCATCCCCTGGGCGACCAGGTCGAAGCCGCCCTTGCGCCGATACGGCCCGGTCTGGCCGTAGCCGGATATCGAGCAGTAGACCAGGCCGGGATTGATCTCCTTGAGCGTGTCGTAGTCGATCTTCAGCGACTGGGTCACTCCGGGCCGATAGTTCTCGACCACGACGTCCACTTCCTTCGCCAACTGGTAGAACAGCGCCAGCCCGTCGGGCTCTTTGAGATTGAGCGAGATACTGCGCTTGTTGCGATTGATCTGCGCGAAACAGGTGGATTCGTCATTGACGTAAGGACCCATCTGACGGCTGTCGTCGCCGCCATTGGTCTTCTCCACCTTGATCACGTCCGCGCCCATGTCTCCCAGCACCATGGTGCAGTACGGGCCGGCCATGATCTGCGAGATGTCGAGTACTTTCATGCCTTCCAACGGTAACATGGCGATTCCCCCTAACGGCCTTCGAATGGCGAGCAGCACGGCTGCGAATGGCGTGGCAGGTCGGGCGCGCACGTTCCCACCGCGGACGGGTTCGGCATCCGCGCTTGTCGGCGTGTGGAAACGGGATGCCGTCGCTGTGGCGCCTAGCGGCCCTGCCAGGTGTACGGTGTCTTGTCGACGAAACGCCTGACGGCACCGCGAAAGTCGTCGCTGGTATAGCAGAGCGCGATCAGGTCATCGGCGGCGTCATGCGCGGGTCGACGCGCCTCCAGGATTCGGTTGATGCAGGTCTTGGCGGCTCGCATCGTCAACGGCGCATGGCCGGAGAGCTTCTCGGCGAGTTTCTCCGCCGCCTCGTCCAGGGCTTCACTCCCGACGACGGCGTCGATCAGGCCGATGGACGATGCCTCCTCGGCCTCGATCGTCTGCGCCAGCATCAGCACCCGCTTGGTGCGCGGAATCCCGATCAGGTCGACCAGCCTCGACACGTTGGTGATCGACATGCAGTTGCCCAGGGTCCTGGCGATGGGAATCCCGAACTTGAGATTGTCGTTGGCGTAACGGAAATCGCAGGCCAGGGCGATGGCCGCGCCGCCGCCGATACAGTAACCATCGAGCAGCGCCACCGTCGGCGTGGCGAGCTGTTCGAGGCCGCCGATCATGCGGTCGATCCGGCGCTCGTAGTCGATGCCATCCTCTGGCCCCTCGAACTCGGCGAACTGCTTGATATCGGTGCCCGCCACGAAGGCTTCGCCACCCTCACCGCGGAAGGCGATCAGCCTGACCTCTTCATCCTCGTCGAACTGCCGGCAGGCTTGATGCATGGTCTCGTACATGTGCCAGGTCATCGCGTTGCGAGCCTCGGGCCGGTTGAAGCGGATCCAGCCGATCGCGCCGCGCTTGTGACAGCGAATCGAATCCTCTCGGGTCATGGTGACGGGTCTCCAGCTTGGTCGGTTTCCGGTCTCAGCTGCCGTAGATCAGGTTAACCAGCAGCAGTGCGAAATCCGGGACATAGGTGTTGAACAGCAGGACGACGAACAGCACACCCAGGAACCAGAGATTGGTCCGCGTGGTGCGCCAGATATCGGCCTTGGCGATGGAGCACGACGCGATCAGTACGCTCGCCACCGGCGGGGTCTGCTGGCCGATGGCCAGGTTGAGGGTGACGATCAGGCCGAAGTGGAGCGGATCGATACCCACCTGGATGATCAGCGGCAGCACGATCGGCACCACCAGGATGATCGCCGCTGCCGAGTGCAGGAAGATCCCCAGGATCAGGAAGATGATGTTGAGCAGCGCCAGGATCACGTACTTGTTGTCGGTCAGTCCGGCAATCGAGTGAGCCAGCTGTTGCGGCAACTGGGACTCGGTGAGATAGAGTCCCACCAGCGCGGAGCTGGCGACCAGCAGCATCACCACGGCGGTCTGGACGCCCGCATCCAGGCAGGACTTCCACAGCGTCTTCAACGAGAACTCGCGATAGATCACCGCGCTGATGAAGATGGCGACCACCACCGCCAGCGCCGCACCCTCGGTGGCGGTGACGATGCCACCGAAGATCCCGCCGAGGATGATCACCGGGATCAGCAATGCCCAGATCGCCTCCTTGAACGACTTCCACACCCGGCTGGCCTGGAAGCGCCCTTCGGAAGGGAAATTGTGCTTGCGTGCCAGGAAGTAGCAGACGACAGCCAGGCCCAGCGCCCCCAGCAGCCCCGGGAAGATGCCGGCGACGAACATCTTGACCACCGACTCTCCCGACATCACCGCGTAGAGGATCATCGGGATCGAAGGCGGCAGGATGATCGCCAGGCTCGCGGCGGACGAGGAGATCGCCGCAGCGAACTCCTTGGAGTATCCCCGGTTCTTCATCGCCGGGATCAGCAGGCTGCCCAGCGCGGAAACGCCAGCGACCGCGGAGCCGGAGATCTCGGCGAAGAAGATCGAGGAGCCGATGGTGACCATGGCCAGGCCGCCCTTGACGAAGCCGACCAGCGAAGCGGCGAAATCGATCAGGCGACGCGAGATGCTCGACGCATTCATGATCGCCCCGGCCAGGATGAACAGGGGAATGGCAATCAGCGGGAAGTTGGTCGCCCCCTCGAACATGGTCAGCCCGATATTGGGCAGCGCATAGACGCCGTAGCTGGAGTACACCGCAACGGCGCCCACCAGCCCGAGCGCGATGGCGATCGGCACGTTGAGCACGATCAACAGCAGCAGTCCTGCAAACATCAGAGCCAGAATCATCGTGTCGCACTCCCCGCATCGGACTGACTTGCCATGTTCGGGCTCAGGCCCACCTCCTCCAGCTCGTGATCGACGAAGCCTTCGCCACGCGCCTGACGGATGACTTCCGGCAGCCGCAGCAGCTCGGCGACGATGAACAGGACCGAGGCGATCGGCAGCGCCGACTGGGTGAACTGCAACGAGACGCTGGTCAGGCTGATCATGGTGGAGCCCGCCAGGATGTGGACGACCTGCCAGCCGGTCACCGCCAGCAGCACGAAGAAGGCGATGGTCACCGCTTCTCCCATCAGCGCGACCGGTAGCCGCACCTTCGGCGGAAAGGCATTGACGATACTGGGGCAGGCGATGTGCGCGCCCTTGGCCGCAGCCAGCGCCGCCCCGTAGTAGGTCAACCAGGCCAGGCTGATCGAGGCGGCCTCGTCGTACCAGGTGAAGGGCGACCCCACCAGCCGCGAGAGGAAGCCGACGATGACGATGCCCGCCAGCATCAGCATGTTGATGACGACGATGACCTCTAGCAGGCGGCTGAAACCATCGCGCAGCGTATTCAGGGTTTTCACAGGCGGCTCCTTCGTCCGCCGCCCGGCCACGCCCGGTCTGGCGGGCGCGACCGGACGCGCGAGTTAACTGGCGGGTTGCAGTTCACGCACCTTGTCGAGCATCTCCTGACCGCCGTCGACGTCCTTGATGAACTTGTCGTAGACCGGCTTGGAGGCGTCGATGAAGGCCTGGCGATCGACCTCGTTGATCTGCAGGCCGGCATCACGCATCTTGGCGAGCGTCTCCTCGTCGAGCTTCGCCCCCTGCTCCAGCGCATAGGGTTCCATCTCCACGGCCGTCTCCTTGAGTACGTCACGGACATGCTGGGGCAACCGGTTCCAGCTCATGCCGGCGGTCACGAAGGCAGGGGTATAGATGTGGTCGGACAGCGAGAGATACTTCTGCACTTCCTGCAGGCGCGAGGCGTAGGTCTGGACCAGCGGGTTCTCCTGGCCATCCATCGCGCCTGTCTGCAGGGCGACGAAAACCTCGGAAAGCGCCATGGGTGATGGGTTGGCACCGTAGCTCTTGAACATCTCGACTCGCCACACGCCCTGCGGCACGCGCAGTTTGATGCCGGAAAGATCGGCCGGCGTATTGATCGGACGCACGTTGTTGGTGATCTGGCGGAAGCCGTTCTCCCAGACGCCGATGATGTGGTAGCCACGGCTCTCCGCGACCGGGTAGAGCTGAGGTCTCACCACCTCGTCGCGGACCTTGGCCATATGATCGCGATCGGCGATGAGATACGGCATCTCGAACAGCGCGAACTGCGGCGCCACGCTGCTCATCACGGTCGAGGGAAGCGCCAGATCGACGGTGCCCAACTTGAGTTTCTTCAACAGTTCGGAGTCGCCGCCGAGCTGGCTCGATCCGTAGACGACCACCTTGGCTTCGCCCGCCAGCTTCTCGTTGGCGCGCTTGGCATATTCCTGAGCGACATCGGCGAAGAGCGAATCCGGCTCGCCGACATGGGCAAACTTGACCTGGATTTCCTGAGCGCTGGCGTGGCCGACCCCGGCCAACAGCGCGAGCGCTACCAGTCCAACCTTGAGACTTTTCATCACTGGCGTCCTTCTGTCTTTTTATATTGGCTCGCCTGAACGATGGACCGAGAAAGCGCCGTCCGACTGCTGGCAACGCTCGGCCGATACCCCACAATGCGAGCACCTCGGGATCCCGCCGTCGAATTATGAATTCATAATTCAATTGCAACCAATCCAACATTTGTCTATTGGCGTAAAGTCTCACCGCCGCAACGGTTCTGGCCGCCGGGAGGCGTCGACCTGACGCGAAGTCACCGATGCAATGAATTCAATTCGAGCGCTCGTCATGAACGACGCCGACACTCGCGGCAAGCCCGTTCGACTCACCTACCCTCGATCAGGGTCGGGATCGGGATCAGGGTCGGGAGAGAGCCAACAGAGGAAGAAAAGAAGACCGGCAGCAGAATCGGATGCGCCCCACCCAGGGCTCGGGTGAGACCTCGATGGGCGGCGGAAACAGCGCGACATGAAAGCCGACCGACGGAGGGAGCGGGCCAGCATGGATGGCGGTGCGAACCACCGTAGGGAACGGATGAGGCCGGCTCTCAGTGCCACCGACCGGGTACCGGCAGCTATCGCGCCCCGGTGGAGCTGCTACTCAGTAGGAATCGACGCGATCGTCGTCGATCACACCGCTCGCCGCCGCCACCACGAGCTTGTGACGCAGGTGTTCCCTGAGAATGCTGCCCAGGCGCTCGCCATCACGGGCCAGCAAGCAGTCGATCATGGCCTCGTGGTCGGCAACGGCCTGCTTCCAGTACTCATCGGTCATGTTGGTGGCATATCGCACGCGCTGAATTCGGTAGTTCAAGCTGGCGTGAGTCTCCCGAAGCACCTCGTTTCGAGACGCCAGCATGATCGCGTCGTGAATCCGCTGGTTGAACTCGAAATAGGGACGAATCTCCCTGCGCTTGTAGTGCGCCATCATCTGGTAATGCAGCGCCTGAATGTCGGCGACCTCCGCTTCGGAGATGTAGCGGCAGGCCAGCTCCCCGGATAATCCCTCCAGGGCCCCCATCACGCTGTAGGTCTCTTCCAGCATCTGCCGGGTCAACCGCACCACTCGCGCGCCGCGGTTGGGCAGGAGTTCGACCATGCCCTCGGACGCCAGGACCTTCAGCGCTTCCCGGAGTGGCGTTCGGGAAATGCCGAACTGCTCGCACAATTTTTTCTCGGGAATGCGGGTGCCGGGAAGCAGTTGACCTTCATTGATCATGTCCCGGATGCGGGCTGCCGCCTCGCCGTATAGCGTACTCTGCTGAATCTTGATCATGGGGCGCTCATGACGGGTTCGTTTTCCCTATTCTCCCAATGGCGCATGGATAGCGCCACCCGAAATGAATTATGAATACAAAACAGAAAAAGGAGAACGATGGAATGCGTAACGTCTACCCGACTCACCAGACCCTGTCGCTGACCCAGGCTCGTCGCATCATTGACGCCGCTCTGGCCTATGCCGCGTCAGAGGCGATGAATCCCATCACCGTAACGGTGATAGATACCAGCGGACACCCGCTGAGCTGCGACAGAGCCGACGGCTGCGCCACGCTGCGCCTGGCGGTAGCGCATGGCAAAGCCAGGGCGGCGCTGGGCTACGGTGTATCCAGCGGAACCATCGGTCAGCGCAACGAGTCGCGCCCGGCGTTCCTCTCGGCCGTTGCGGCGGCCTCCCAGGGGGAATTCATTCCCGTTGCCGGGGGCGTGCTGATTCTCGACCCGCAGGAGCGCGTCATCGGCGCGGTCGGCGTCAGCGGGGACAGCTCCGAGAATGATGAGAAAGCCGCCATCGCGGGTATCGAAGCCGCCGATCTGGGCGTGGGACTCGCTCCACAAGATTAAGGGAGCCTTAAAAAACCGGTCAAACGCCGTTTCTTAAAAAACTTAAGCCTGATATTCTTAGCCGGCTATCAATTTCTGGCAGGCATGGAATATGACCAAGTTCTCTTTTGGCGCCGTTTCTGCAAGAGCGGGCGCTTACATCATTCTCCTCGCGGGGCTCATGCAAGCGGTACTGATGATCGATGCCAGGCATGCTGGAGCCCCCAACTTCAGCGAGACATCACTGACCGAACTGACCCAGGCGCTGCTGCTGCTGATCTGCGCCATCGCAATGGGGTACCTACGCTATCGCTACCGGGTGCTGCGCTCCATCAGCCTGCTGATGGGGGCGTTCTTCACGATGTCGCTGATTCGCGAAAACGACCTGTGGCTGGATACCTACGTTTTCGATGGGGCATGGGAGTGCCTGGTTGCGCTGGTCGGACTGCCGGCGATCTTCGCCACGATCCGGGCTCGCCACGACTTTCTCGAGGAGTTCGCACAAGTCAGCAATAGCCTGGGATTCGGACTGTTCGCGGGCGGTTTCCTGACCACCTACGTTTTCTCGCGTCTCTACGGGCGCAGCGAGCTGTGGCACGCCTTGATGGGCGAGCACTATCTACGGATCGTCAAGGATGCGGCGGAAGAGATAACGGAGCTGACCGGCTACAGTCTGCTGCTGTTCGCGAGCATCGAACTGCTGCTGATGGGAAGAGCACTCTATCGAGCTCGGGCGATCCCCGCCGAGCGATCAAGAGTCTCGATTGAAGGCGGCAAGACCGGAGCCGTGATGGCAACGACTTGCCATCCCACGCACCCCACGCCCGCTAGCCCAGGCCTAGGGAATTCGCTCTGAAACGAGAAAGCCGCCGATCCCACCAGGGGATGCGACGGCCTCGGAAAAACCCGGAAGACAAGGGTCTCAGTTGTCGGTCACCTTGGGCGGTTCGATCTCCAACTTCTGGGCGGCGATGACGGCCTGAGTTCGAGAGTGAACCCCCAACTTGCGCAGTATCGCGGTCACGTGTGCCTTGATGGTCGCCTCCGACACGTTGAGCTCGTAGGCGATCTGCTTGTTGAGCAGACCTTCCGTCAACATGTTGAGCACCCGAAACTGCTGCGGCGTCAGTGACGCGATCGCCTCGGCGAAGCGGGCATCTTCCTCGCTCCCCTCCCCCATGGCATCGGCCAGTTCCGGGGGCAACCAGACTTCCCCCTTGAGCACTTCGCCAATGGCTTCGGCAATGGTGTCCAGCGAAGCGGACTTGGGAATGAAGCCCGAGGCACCGTAGTCGATGGCGCGACGAACGACATCCACCTCTTCACTGCCCGATACCACGGTTACCGGAATATCCGGCATCTGCCCGCGAAGTTGGATCAGGCCTGAAAATCCGTGAGCGCCAGGCATGTGCAGGTCAAGCAGGATCAGATCGGCATCGGGATGGCGGGTGACGACCTCCGTCGTCGCTTCCATGGTATCCGCCTCGACGATTTCCGCTTGCGGCGACACCTGACGCAATGCCTGATTGAGCGCCGCCCGGAAGAGTGGGTGGTCATCGGCAACGATGAATTTCTGGGCAAAAGCCATTGATTCTCCTCCGGCGCTGTCGAGATATGTGGCGAGATAGCCGGTTCACTATCGCCATCTGGACAAAATAATCCAACTATCGATTAACGGCATGTTACCCCATGCGATCGTGGAATCCCAAGCCTCAAATCAACGCGGAAAAAATCCCTCGATAATCGGTAGGTAGGAACGTGCAGAGCGGCTAAAAAAAGTTCGGTCGTCTCGGAAAGCTGGCGCGCTTCCCTCCCTCAGGAGTGGCAGCAAAAGCACCGTGAGGAAAGCCTCTTTCAAGACGACCGAACGATAATCATCAGTCAAAATCAGCGATCATGCCTCATATCAACTAGTCATATAGTTGTTACCTTGCTGATCGAAAAAGCCACGCGCCTCTAATCCCGGGCAGATCGTCTCAGGTGCGAACATGACGATTTTCGATCAGGTCCTCCACGACCCCCGGATCGGCCAGTGTCGAGGTATCGCCCAGGCCGTCGCACTCGTTCGCGGCGATCTTGCGCAGGATACGGCGCATGATCTTGCCGGAACGGGTCTTCGGTAGCCCCGGAGCCCACTGGATCACGTCGGGGGTGGCGATGGGACCGATATCCTTGCGCACCCACTGCTTGAGCTCCTGCTTCAATTCGTCGCTGGGCTCGACGTCGTCATTGAGCGTGACGTAGACATAGATACCCTGGCCCTTGATGTCGTGCGGGTAACCGACCACGGCCGCCTCCGCCACATCCTGGTGCGCGACCAGGGAAGATTCGATCTCCGCCGTGCCCATGCGGTGACCGGACACGTTCAGGACGTCGTCGATGCGCCCGGTGATCCAGTAGTCGCCATCCTCGTCGCGACGGCAGCCGTCACCGGTGAAGTAGACGCCTTCGTAGGTCGAGAAGTAGGTCTGCACGAAGCGGTCGTGGTTGTTCCAGATCGAGCGAGCCTGTCCAGGCCAGGAGTCGAGAATCACCAGATTGCCATCGGTGGCGCCTTCCAGACGCTTGCCGTCGTTGTCGACCAGTGCCGGCTGAACGCCGAAGAACGGCTTGGTCGCACACCCCGGCTTGAGGTCGGTCGCGCCCGGCATCGGCGTGATCATGTGGCCGCCGGTCTCGGTCTGCCACCAGGTGTCCATGATCGGGCAACGAGAGTTGCCGACGACACGATAGAACCAGTCCCAGGCCTCCGGATTGATTGGCTCCCCGACCGAGCCGAGAATCCGCAGCGAGTCGCGCCGGCTGTCGTCCATGATGTGTTCGCCATGCGCCATCAGCGAACGAATCGCGGTCGGCGACGTGTAAAGGATCGAGACATTGTGCTTGTCCACGATCTGGCCGATGCGCCCATGGGACGGATACGTCGGCACGCCCTCGAACATCAGCGTGGTGGCACCGTTGGCCAGCGGTCCATAGACGATATAGCTGTGCCCGGTGATCCAGCCGACATCGGCGGCGCACCAGTAGACCTCACCCTCGTGGTAGTCGAAGACCGTGCGATGGGTCAGTGCCGCATAGAGGAGATAACCGCCTGAAGTGTGCTTCAACCCCTTTGGCGTTCCCGTCGAGCCCGAGGTATAGAGGATGAACAGCGGGTCCTCGGCGTTCATCGTCTCGGCGGGGCAATCGGTGGACTGCTGATCGACGACATCGTCGAACCAACGATCGCGGCCTTCTTGCCACTCGATGTCACCCCCGGTGCGCCGGACGACCAGCACCGACTCGACCACCTCGGTACCCTCCCGGGTCAACGCCGCGTCGACGTTGTCCTTGAGCGGCACCTGCTTGCCACCGCGTACCGACTCGTCGGCGGTGATCACGACGCGGGACTGGGAGTCGACGATGCGTCCCGCCAAGGCATCCGGGGAGAACCCGCCGAATACCACCGAATGCACCGCGCCGATCCGGGCGCACGCCAGCATCGCCATCGCCGCTTCCGGTACCATCGGCATGTACAGCGTGACCGTGTCGCCCTTGTTGACGCCCAGGGACTTGAGGCCATTGGCGAGCTGCGACACGCGCTGATGCAGCTCACGATAGGAGATGGTCTTGTGATCTTCGGGGTCGTCGCCTTCCCAGATGATCGCCGGCTGATCGCCGCGGGAATCCAGATGTCGATCGAGGCAGTTATGGGCGACATTGAGCTCGCCATCCTCGAACCAGCGGATATCGACGTTATCGGAGGCGAACGACGTATTCTTGATGGTGGCAGGCTTCTTGCTCCAGCTCAGGCTGTCGGCCTGTTCCCGCCAGAACCCCTCGGGGTCTTCCACCGACTGGCGATAGAGCTTCTGGTAACGATCGCGATCGATCCAGGCATCGGCTGCCAAGCGCTCATCGACAGGATATATGCGCTGCTGTTCGCTCATGCTCCAATCCCCCTTCGTTCGAACCCATTCGACGATGAAAGCCTAGTCGACTCAATGTGATAGACCCACGCCTGCGCGGTCAGTCAGCATATAACGGCGGGACCGGCCACCCCCTATTAGACCTTCGTATCACCGAGTTTCGATCAACTTGCGCCATCGCGCCAATCCCGTCGGCCTGACGATGGCAAGGAGATTGAGAGAGGCGGTTCGCGCCAGTCCGGACAAGGGCCGCGCTACTCGGGCGTTTCCCGATGGGCAAAGCGCAGCGGCGCCCGGCAGTGACGGCAACGATAGCGGCTGCCCTTCAGTACCTGAGAATGGCGCCGACCGGTAAAGCGGTGCACTGTCTCGCAACGGCAGCGATAGAGATAGGGCGCGGGACTGGCACGTGCCACGTCGAAGCGATGGGTGACGACTGGTGCCAGACCGTAGAGGTTTCGCATCACTGTCTTCCACTCGTGCCCGTGGGGGCGGGCCTGCGCCCCCTCCTCGAGATGGAACACCAGCCAATGGGCCATCTCGTGTGGCACGATCTCGTCGATGAAAGCCTGCCGATTTTCCTGCAGTAGTGTCCGGTTGAAGCGTAGCCCGCCACGCTGGTAATGGGCCTGCCCCGCGCTGCGTCCGCGCAGATCGAACCAGATCCGCGGCCGAGGCAGCGCCGGGTGTACCTCCCGCGCCAGTTGCCAGGCCGCATCCGCTTGGCGCAAGAGCCGTCTTTCGAGCGCGGCCGGGTCGAGCGCATCCAGCGCCTGGGCATCACTTTCCCCGAGTGCCGGGGCGGGAGAGGAGGAACGCAGATTCGTCATGGGGTGATAGAATGCCGACGACAGTCACGGGCGTCCAGCCCGCCAACCCCATCACGTCCCGGAGAGTGACATGCCCGAAGCCCAGGATGACGCCATCGACAGCCAGTCGCCCTTGGACGATGACGCCCTGGCCAGGCTCGACGATTATCTGGCCTCCGAACGCCTCGGCGAGGAAGCGCCTGACCTGATAGGCGCCCACGGCTATCTGGTCGCGCTGGCGGTCTCTCCCGGCGAAATGCCACCGGACGTCTGGCTCGAAGAACTGTTCGAGGGCGAACCGCCGTTCGCGGATGCCGCCGAGCGCGACGAGATTCGGGGCCTGCTCGAAGCGCTCAAGGCCAACGCCGGCAGCATCATGGAGCGTGGCCACCGGATCGAACTGCCTTTCGATACGGAGCTGGACGAGGATGGAGAGATGGCCGCCGCCATCGAGGACTGGTGCGCGGGCTTCATGCAAGGCGTGTTCGTGGACGAGGCGGCATGGTTCTCCCAGGACGAAGCCCATGTAGCCGCCCTGCTGCTGCCGTTCATGGCGCTGTCGGGGCTGTTCGACGACGAGCCCGAAATGGCGGAATTGGTGGCCGACGAAGCGCAATTTTCCGCCCTTGCCGGGCAACTGGCCGAGCTGACGCTCGATCTCTACCTGCATTTCCGGGTCCCGCCGGAGCCGCCGAAAGGCAAGGGCAGTGCCACGAAGAAGCGTGCAGGAAGCGGCAAGCGCGGCGGCAAGCGCTGAATTCGTCGAGGCCTACTTGAGACGCGTCACCCAGGCGTTGAGGGTTCCGAACAGCCACTCTTTCGCCCGCTGCCACCATGGGCGCTGCGCCCAGCTCGCGGCATCGATGCGCCGGCTGGTAGCGAAGTTGCGCTCGAAGAGCCGAGCCACTTCGGTGGCAAACGCCGCGTCGTCGATCTCCTGATTGGCTTCGAGATTCCACTGGAGGCTCCAATGGTCGAAATTGCACGAGCCCAGCGAAACCCAATCGTCGATCACGCTGAACTTGGCATGAATGAAATTGGGCTGAAACTCGTAAATCTTTACCCCCGCCTTGAGCAGCCGGCCGTAGAATCGCTGACCGGCGTAACGAACACCGGGATGGTCGTGATGGCCACCGGCCAGCAGCAGGCGCACATCGATACCGCGCCGCGCCGCGCGTGCCAGCGCGCGGCGAAGACTGAGCGTCGGCACGAAGTAGGGGGTGCACAGCCATAGCCGGCGGCGGGAGGTGCCGATCCGGCTCTGCAGCGAGACACGAATGGCCTGGTAGCGATGCCCCCGGCCCCAGATGGCTCGGCCGCGCATGCCGTCGGCCGACGGCGCAGGCGGCGGCAGGGCTTGCAGAGACGATGCCAGGCGCGTTCTGGCCCCTTCCCCCCGGGTCAACGGCGAGTCCCAGACGTGGACGAACAGCCGCATCCAGTCTTCGACGACCGGCCCCTGGATGCGCATCGCGACCTCGTACCAGGCGTCGATGAACTCGTCGACGATCCCGAACCCGCCGGTGAAGGCGGTGCCGCCGTCGACGATCACGAGCTTGCGATGGTCGCGCATCAGATTGCCGCCCAGCCGCGTCACCGACAGCGGGTTGAAGAACCGCAGCTCGACGCCACCTTCGCGCAACCGCTGTCGATCGCTGCGCGACAACCCCATGCTTCCCACGCCGTCGAGCATCAGCTTGACCTCGACACCGCGGGACACCGCCGCGACCAGCAGCTCGATGAAGCGGTCTGCCAGCGTTCCCGACTCCATCAAGTAGAGTTCGACCCACAAATGGTGGCGGGCGCCCTCGATGGCTTCCCGCATGGCCGGCCAGAAGCGCTTGCCCTCCGGCAGCAGTTCGAATCGGTTACCATCCTTCCATGTCGCTTGCATGAACCGCGCCTCCCTGGTCGCTGCCGATTGACGCACGTTTGGCGTTTCAGGGAAAGCCTGCCGATCCTGTCGTCGCTGCGCCGCGGCGATATCGCTATACTCGGGGATTTGCGGGGGAAATGGCGTCGATGCAGGCATCCATGGGACTTCAACGGCTGTGGCACCGTCTGGCCAGCCGTCTGCTCGATCGCTGGCTCGCCTTTCGCCTGGTCGAGCCGGAGGCATTCCGGCTCGACGCCACGTGCCCCACGCTCTACGTGATTGCCCGCCCCGCCTTGACCGACGAGATCGCCATCGACCGGCTGTGCCGCGACCTCGATCTCCCCGATGCCAGCCAGAGGCATCAATTCGGCCACGCCTCGCTCCCCGGCTGCTTTGCGCTGCCCCGTCTGCGAAGCAGCCGAGGCGCGATCCAGGGCCAGCACTCGACTCACCTGCAGCATCTGCTGGATGCGCTCGAGGCCGACACCACACTGGACGCGCAACTGGTGCCGGTGAGCGTCTTCTGGAGTCGCGCACCGGGCAAGGATTTCGGCTTCTGGAAGATGCTGGCCGCCGACGACTGGGCCTGGAGCGGGCGACTCCGGCGCCTGCTGTCGGTGATTGTCAACGGCCGTCACCTGGAAGCGCACTTCGGCGAGCCGATCCGACTGCGACCGCTGATCGACGACCCCGAGGTCAGCTTGACCCAACGCAAGGTGGCCCGCGTGCTGCGGGTCCACTTCAGGCGCATTCGCGCACGCGTGCTGGGCCCGGATATCTCCCATCACCGGACGCTGATGCGCGGGGTGGTCGACAGCCGTCCGGTGCGGGAGGCCATTCAGGAGGCCGTCACGGCCGACGGCAGCACCCCGGCCCGCGAGCGGCGGCGGGCCGAACGCTACGCCCGCGAGATCGCTTCCAACATGTCCTATCCGGTCATGCGCTTCCTCTACGAGTTGCTCAAACGGCTGTGGAACCGGCTCTACGAGGGCGTCGACGTGTACGGTCTGGACGCGGTCAAGGCGATAGCCGGCGAGCGGACACTGATCTATGTCCCCTGCCACCGCAGTCACATCGATTACCTGCTGCTCTCCTACGTGCTCTATCGGGAAGGGCTGATGCCGCCACACATCGCCGCCGGTCGCAATCTGGACATGCCGGTGATCGGCGCGCTGCTGCGCCGTGGCGGCGCCTTCTTTCTGCGCCGGAGCTTCAAGGACAACCGGCTCTACGCCGCGGTCTTCAACGAATACCTGCACCGCCTGATCGCGCGCGGTCACCCGGTGGAGTACTTCATCGAAGGCGGCCGTTCGCGCACCGGGAGAATGCTGTCGCCACGCCCCGGCATGCTGGCCATGACGCTGCGCTCGTTCGCTCGCGACGCCATCCGGGACGTCGCCTTCGTGCCGGTCCACGTCGGTTACGAGCGGGTCCTGGAGAGCAACAGCTATCTCCGCGAGCTGCGGGGCGGCCAGAAAAAGAAGGAGTCGCCCCTCGACCTGCTCCGCGTGCTGAAGCATCTGCGCGAGCCCCATGGCCGGGTCACCGTCAGCGTTGGCGAACCGCTGTCGCTGACGGACTTCCTGAACGAGACCGTTCCGGACTGGCAGGACGACTCGGTTTCGGCGCGCCCGGCTTGGTTGAATCGCGCGGTACCGCTGCTGGGGAAAACGCTGGCCCGGCGAATCAACGATGCTGCCAGCCTGAATGCCGTCTCGCTGGTCGCCATGACCCTGCTGGCGACGCCCCATCACACCATCGAGTCCGATCTTCTGGCCCATCACATCGGCCTGCTGGTCAGGCTGCAGCGCAGCCTGCCGGGCAGCCGGCACTGTCAACTGCCGGCAGGCGAACCGGCCGACTGGATCGAGCACGTGGCGAGTCTGGGTTTCGTGACACGACAGCTACAGGCCCTGGGCGAACTGGTCACCGCCCGCCCGGAACAAGCGACGCTGCTGACCTGGTATCGCAACAACGTCTTGCACCTGTTCATGCACCTGGGACTGGTGGCGTTCGCCTTTCGCAATAACGCGGCCTTCACGCTGGACGATCTCGATGCGCTGCTGTCGCCGGCCTGGCCGCTGCTGGCCAATGAGCTCTATTTCGCTCCCCCCGTCGATCCCCGCGAGCGTCTGAAGGCCACGCTTGCCGTACTGACCGAGGAGGGCCTGCTGCAGGTCACCGACAACGGCTGGCGCCGGCAGCCCGGTCACCTCGAATCCAGCGAGCACCTGAGGCTGCTGGGGCAGCCGGTGCAACCCACCCTGGAGCGTGCCTACCTGTTGCTGGCGTCGCTGTTGCGCTACCCCAGCGGCGAATTGACCCGCCAGGCGCTCGAGGAGCACAGCCGTCAGTTGGCCGAGCGCCTGACACTGCTGTCGGGGCTCAACGCACCGGAGTTCTTCGACAAGCGACTTTTCAGCGGCATGCTGGAGACGCTCGAACAGCAGGGTTGGCTACGCGTCGAGAACGAAAGACTGTTCTACGACGAGTCGTTGCGACTAACGCAGATGCGCAGTCGGGCCCTGTTCGACCCGGAGCTGCGCCATCGACTGGTCAGATTGACCCGTCAGTAAGCGGCTTGCACCGCGCGAGCCGCCTCAGGCAATTCGCCTGGCGGCCTCGCGACGGCGCTTGAGTTCGTAGATCACCGCCAGCCCCACCGTGAACAGGATCATCACCAGCGCCAGCGCATTGACCGCCGGGGTCAGGCCGGTACGCACCTTGGAGGCGATGTAGACGGTCAGCGTGGTGTCGTAGCCGGCAACGAAGAGCGTGGTGTTGTAGTTCTCCAACGACTGGAGAAATGCCAGGACCGCCGCCGACAGGATGGCCGGCCTGAGGTACGGCAGCAGGATGCGGCGGAACACCTGCCACTGGCTGGCACCGAGATCCATCGCCGCGCGCTCGAGCGTGCGATCGAAGCGCTGCAGCCTAGCCGCCACCATCAGCATGACATAAGCCGCGATGAAGGCGCTCTGGGCAATGATGGTCAATGCGATGCCCCCATTCACCCCCCAGTCACGCCAGAAGATCAGCGTCGAGATACCGATGATCACGCCCGGCGTCAGCAGTGGCGACAGGATCAGCGCATAGATGAAGGACTTGCCACGACCCTCCACTGTGGTCAGGAAAAGCGCGCTGGCCACGCCAATGGGCAGGGCCAGACACAGCACCCCCACGGCGACCAGCAGGCTGTTGGCCAACGAATCCCACATGCCCCCGTCGGCCCACAGTGCCGAGAACCAGCGCAGGGTTGTTCCGGTCCAGGGCGTGACGGTGGGGAAGCGGCTCTCGTTGAACGTCGCAGCCGCCATGATCAACAACGGCAGGAAGAGGTAGGCGAAGAAGATCGCCAGATAGGCCTTGAGCGCCCAGGAGAAGAATCGCGACGAGCTCATTCAGTACCGTTCCTATTTGGCGATATCACCGAGACCGACCTTGAAGATCCGCATGATGACGGTGACGAAGACGATGCACAGCACCAGCAACAGGAACGCATAGGCCGCCCCCTGGTTCCAGTCGCCACCCTCGAAGAACCAGTTGTAGATGATCTGCGTGAACCAGCGGCTCCCCGGAGACCCCAGCAGCGCCGGCACCGCGTAACTGCCCGCGGCCAGCATGAACGTCATGATGCATCCGGTGGCGATCCCCGGCTTGGCATGAGGGATCACGATACGCCGGTGAGTGCGCCCCCAGCCGGCACCGAGATCCCGTGCGGCTCGAATCTGGTTGGTATCGAGGCTCTCGATGGCGTTATAGAGCGGGAAGACCATGAACAGAATGTAGGCATAGACCATGCCGACCAGGACGCCAGTGTCACCATTGAGAAAACGGATCGGCCGATCGATCAGCCCCACCGCCAGCAACAGTTCGTTGAGCGGCCCCCGAAACGCGAAGATGATGTACCAGGCAAAGGTGCGCAGAATCTCGTTGATCCAGAACGGAATGATCAACAGCAGCAGGCAGAGGGCCGCCTGACCCGGTGTGGCCACCTTGGCCAGATAGTAGGCCAGCGGGTAGCTGACGATCAGGGTCAGTGTGGTCACCAGGACGCTGGACCATATCGTCTTGAAGAAGATCGCGAGATGGATCTCGTTGCGGAAGAAGGTGGCGTAGTTGGTCAGCGACCAGACATCCTTCGCCCCGCCGCGTTCGGCCGGCAGCAGCGCCGGATGAAACGAGTAATCGATCATCTGCCACTGTGGCAGCAGCACCATCACGATCAGCCAGATCCCCATCAGCGAGACGATCGCCATGGTCAATGGCAGTCCGAAGCGGTTATGCAGTTGCTGCCACATCGGTGCCCTCCTCATCCGAATGCCCTCGCTCGACGCCCGGCAGGACCAGGGCCCCACGCGGCGAGTAATCCAGGCGGCAGCCGCTGCCCACCTTGAACGGAGATTCGATGCCGGCACTCTCCAGCGCCTGCGGCACGTGCGCCCGTACCGTCCTCCCCTGCTCCAGCGCGATCTCGAGCGTCAACCAGGCACCTTCGAAGTGCTCCGCCTGGATCACTCCGCCGAACGGTAGCGAAGAATCGCTGGCGCTACCGACTCGCCACTGCTCCGGTCGCACATAGAGCGTGGCCTCGTCGCCAGGCACGAGCGGCGAGGCGGCGGCCCCGCGCAACGGTGCGGGCAGCCCCGCATCCAATGTCACCATCCCGCCATCCACGGCCGTGACACGCCCCGGAAAACGATTGTTCTCACCCACGAAGCCGGCCACGAAATCGGTCCGGGGTTGTCGGTACAGTGTCATCGGATCGGCGACCTGCTGGATACGGCCATCACACATCACCGCAACCCGATCGGACATGGTCAGTGCCTCGCCCTGATCGTGGGTAATATAGATGAAGGTGATGCCCGTCTTGCGCTGAATCGCCTTGAGCTCGGTGCGCATGTGCTGGCGCAACTTGAGATCCAGAGCGGAGAGCGGTTCGTCCAGCAGCAAGACGCGGGGCTCCACGGCCAGCGCACGGGCGATCGCGATCCGCTGCTTCTGGCCTCCGGACAGTTCCGCGACCGGCTTGTCACCACTACCGCCCAGTGCCACCAGGTCCAGCAATTCGTCAGCTTTTTCCCGGCGCTTCTTGCGATCGACGCCACGGACTTCCAGCCCGAATTCGATGTTCCGATAGACGCTCATCAGCGGAAAAAGCGCCAGATTCTGAAAGATCATTGCGGTGGGCCGGCGATTGACCGGCACTCGCGTCATGTCGACACCGCCGATGGCGACCGAACCTTCACTGGGCGTGAGGAACCCGCTGATCATGTTCAGGAGCGTGGTCTTGCCACAACCGGAAGGGCCAAGAAAACTGAAGAATTCGCCCGACGCTATCTCCAGGGAGGTCGGCTGAATCGCTGTGAAATCGCCGAATCGCATCGCAACTTGGCTCAAGTTTACGCGACCGTCCATGACGTCCTCTTACCCATTGTCTGAAAAATGCCTGCGTTCAACCACACGGCGTTGAAAATCGGCTCAAGATGCTCATTTACACCGCGTAAACTCCGCTCTTTCATCGATTTTTGCCTTGTCTGGCCTTTGCTCGTCGACTTTTCAGACAGCGCCTAGCCCTGGCTGTCGCTCGTCGACTTTTCAGACAGAGCTTGGCGTAATAACCGAGCCGGGAAACCGCCGAATTGTGGCAACTCCCGTGCCAGCCGGCACGGGAGTTGCCAAAGACGACGCTCATGCCGACAGGTATCGATCCTGATACTCGTTACGCAACGCCACGTACCAGGGATCCTGCACCGGCCACCACCACAGGTTGTCCAGATCCTGTTGCGTGTAGGAATCCTTGAAGAATTGACGCGTCGCTTCCGGCAACAGCTCCTCGGCACCGACGGCGGTCGAGTTGTAGCCCGTGGACTTGACGAACATCGCCCCCGCTTCCGGGGTGTAATACCAGTTGATCAGTTCGTAGACCGCGTCGACATTTTGCGCGTTATGGGGAATGACGAAACCTTCCATCCAGGCAAGCGCCCCTTCCTTGGGCGCCCCGTAGGCGATGGGTTCGCCCTCGTTCTGAAGCCGAAATGCGGTGCTGTCCCAGGTCTGGCCAATCAGGGCGCCATTGGTGCGAAACGCGCCCTGGGCCTCGTTCTCGGTGGACCAGAACTGGATCACCATGTCCTTGTGCTTGATGGCTTCGGCCAGGATGACGTCGAAGTTGGCGCGCATCGCCTCTTCGGTCTTGAACGAGTCCAGCAGCGGGCGCGGCAGCTTGCCCTGGGATTCGAGCCACAGGCCGATGCCGATCAGCGCCGAGTGCGCACGGACCGTGACCCCCTCGCCGATGTCGGGATTCCAGAGATCTCCATAGCTGAGCTTGGAACGGTCGATGTCGGTATAGCGGGTGTTGTAGGCGATCGCCTCGGTGCCCCAATCGGAAGGCGCAAAGTAGCGTTTGTCATCGATCACGCCACCGACTTCCGACCCCTTCATGGCGGTATCCAGGCAACCATCCCAGTGGATACGCGACGTATCCAGCGGCTGGATCAACTGATAATCCAGATAACCGGGCACCCGATCCACCGTCGGCATGATGACGTCGAAGCCAGAGCCGTCGGTGGCCCGCAGCGAGTTCATCAATTCATCGTTGGTGCCATAAGGCGTAAAGGTCGCCTTGATACCGGTCTTGGCGGTGAAGTCCGACAGCATCTCGTCGGTGAAGTAACCGGCCCAGGCGTAGATGCGCAGGACCTGCTCCTGGGCCACGGCACGATTGATGTAGAACGGTACCGAAGCGGCGGCGCCGACAGCCGCGGCACCCTGCAAGAAACGACGACGGGAAAGGGTCATCGAAGGTCTCCTGTTGTTTGTCGATCCACTCTCGGCTTCGTCATGAAGAGGCGTGGAAAGCGTTGTTATACGACAGACCTGTTACGACGGCGTGACGCTCGATGGTTATTGAACGTCCACTCAACAAGAGATTACCAGCCTGTCATCCTAATGACATCTAGACGAAGGAGAACCGGTAGCCGAAAGAGGTGAATGGCGCTCGCCGACCGAATACGCGTTGCTCGCGGGCCGTCGCGATCAAGCATAAAAAAAGCCGGCCCCCAGGAGGGGCCGGCTTCGTTCGATAGTGCAGCAACATCAAACGGTCGCTGCACGCATCGGGATCAGCTTAGAAGCTGTAGACAGCACCGACGGCAACACCGTCGCCGACATCGTGGCTACGACCATACATCGCGCCTTCGACGAAGGTGTACATCGCCGGAGAGATGTTGTAAGTCGCGCCGAGGATGAACTCGTTGAAGTTATCATCGCCAGCGTAGTCGCCGTTTGAGTTGACCGCACCGCGGTTGGTGGCCAGAGCAACTTCTTTGTCAGCGTCGACATACTGGTAAGAACCGTAGATATCACCAGCAAAGTTGTCGGACAGCGCGTAGCCGTAGCGGGCGCCGATAGCGTAGCGCATGATGTCGCCGTCTTCGCCGTCGACCTTCATGTCAGTGTTTTCGACCTTGGCTGCCAGACGCAGGGTATCGATCGTGTACTGCGCGGTCACACCGTAGGCCTTGGCTTCGGAGTAGTCGCCAGTAGTGGTGTTCTGCAGCTTGTAGTTGTTCAGGTCATCGTAGACGGCTGCGACGGAGAACGCGCCAACGGCGTATTTCAGACCACCAAAGAACGAGGCATTGGAATCGCCGTTGTTCTCGTAACCGTCAACGTTGAAGTCAGCGTTAGAACCGTCCCACTCTGCATCGCCCTTGTACTGAGTACCGATGGCGAACTGCAGACCGGCCCAAACCGGAGACATGTACTGGAACTTGTCGCCTTCACGATCGATACGGCTGGATGATGCATAGCCATACAGGCCGCCCAGATCGCGAGTCGAGTCGGTGTTGTCGAAGTATTCGTTGTTGGAGATCGGATCCTGGACCCAGTCGTCGATCAGCGGATCCCAGGAGCCCAGGCGTGCGTCACCGAAGTTACCTTTCAGACCCAGGTAGGCCTGGTCGCCGTTGCCAAGACCGTTGCCGATTTTCTCTTCGTCGGCACGGTGCTCGAACTCGGCCTTGAAGTAACCGGTCAAGCCCGGGTTGATGATGTGCTGACCGGAGAAGCCGACGGTCGAGCCGTTGTCGAACAGCTCGTCTTCGGAGTCGGCGCCAGTGATGCGACCATCATCGTTATAGCTACCAGTCTCGATGGACTTGTAGGCGATCTGGATGTTGCCGTAGATATCGAGCTGCGTGCCGTCCTGGTTGTAGACAGTCGCTGCCTGGGCAGCGGCGGAGGCGCCCAGGGCACCAGCAATAGCAGTCGCTAAGAGCGTCTTTTTCATCGCGATAGGTTCCTTAACTAGCTTACTGTTCGATCGTGTCTGCAGATGCAGTCGGCTTCAGCACCTTCAACCAGCTTCGTCACGCGAACGAATGACGGCTGTGGAACTTAGAAGCCTTGTTATTGTCCAATGCTCGCCCGGAAACCTTATACCGGACGTTGGAGGAACGCAACAAGAAAAAAACACTGTTTTCGTTCCCTGCTTTTCTCACCGGTTTCGCTTCTCGTCGCAACCGGGATTCATGGCATCGACGGCATAAACCGGCTGCCGGCAGCCTAGCCACGGGGCATGACACTCTCATGACACGGCCCTCCAGGCAAGGAATCGGACACGATTATTCTTCCCCTAGCCCCTCTTACCTGCCTTTCGATACCAAAGTTCAAGTCGACACGAACGGACCTCGCAGCGACTCGTCAATCCTGCGGAGACTGACCATGCTTGGCCAGCAACGCCCCGATCTTGCGATCCAGCTTTGCCGATCGCTCCTGTGTCTCGCGAGCTTTCTGCTTCTTCTGTAACGCTTCCAACTGACGCTTGGCGTGCTTGGCCTCCTCGGCGGTCACCACCTCGCTATCTTCTCCCACCAGATCCACGCGATTCGCGCCTTCACGAACCGATTTCAGGTAGCGCGGCAGATGCACATAGCAGGCCAATGCCCGACGGACCAGCTTCTCGGGCCAGGGTTCGAGCTCGCACAGATCGAGATGAATGCCGGTCTTCAGCGGCCGCGTATGCCCCTTGAAGAAGGTCCTGGGATAGCGCTTGTACCACTGGGCGAGCAGCGCCTGCGGCGACGGCACTTCATGTTCGGCGCCGAACGCCAGTGAACTCTGGGGAGGTGACTCGCCACCGGTGGGCGGCGCTACGGGCGTGGAGGTGTCGGTAGGAACCTCGGGGCGGGTTCGAGTGGATGAAGAGTCGGCCTCCCCCTCCGGGGGCGCGGAGCGCTCCGGCTCGGTGCGCTCGACTGCCAGTGACCTGGCGATCTCGGAGCCTCCCTTGTCATGAGAGGGGGAAGAGGTCAGGCGCTGCAGCGGAGAGACCTGACCGTGACGGGCCGTTCCGGCATCGCCATCCGGTTTTGGCCGAGGTCGTCGAAATGCCAGATTGCCTAGGCCGCGTGCACGCGTGCCGCCATCGGGGTCCTCGCTGTGATCCTGGCCCTTAACCACCATGGGGTCCAGTTCGGCCAATGCGAGTAGACGCTCCTTGAGGGCTCGATTCTCGGCCTCCAAGGCCTTGCACCGCTCTTTCTCGGCTTCCAAAGCGGCCTGACCCGCTTCGACCTGGTGCTCGATGGCAGCCAGGAGCGCCTGTGTTCGATCCGTCAACACGGCACAACTCCTCTCAAGTCCTCTCAATCAACGTCGGGACATGCCGTCGCTCATCCTGACGACTGGCACGCGACCCCTCTTGGCTGCAACGCCCTGCCGAGACTCAGCCAGAACTGGCCACCCGGTGGTACTGGACGAAAGCATAATCCGGCTGACCTGGCTGCGGCGACATCACCGTACGCTCGACCTCCTGCCACTCGTCACTCCGGAAGTCGGGGAAGAATGCATCCCCCTCGATCTCGACATCCACCTCGGTAAGCTGGAGGCTGTCAGCGAAGGGCAGCGCCTGCCGGTAGATCTCCCCGCCACCCATCACCACGATTTCGGCCGCGTCGTCGATCACCGCTTGATGATCGGCAAGTTGCAGCGCCTCGTCCAGAGAGTGACACACTCTTGTCCCCTCCCGACGATAGTGCCGGTCGCGCGTGATCACGATATTCAAACGCCCGGGCAGCGGCCGACCAATCGACTCGAACGTCTTGCGCCCCATGACCAGGGGCTTGCCTAGCGTCAGCGCCTTGAATCGCTTGAGATCCTCCGGCAGGTACCAGGGCAGCCGATTGTTCACGCCGATGACGCGATTGCGGGACAGTGCCGCAATCAGGGTGATCGGCGTTTCCGGCTTCACGGTCGATGTCACGTCACTCATACGGCAATGGGCGCCTTGATGGAAGCGTGGGACTCGTATCCCTCGATGGCGATATCCTCGAAGCGGAAAGCGAACAGGTCGTCGATCGCCGGGTTGAGTTTCAGGGTCGGCAACGCCAGCGGTTCACGCGAAAGCTGCAGCCGGGCCTGATCGAGATGATTGAGGTAGAGGTGGGCGTCGCCCAGGGTATGCACGAACTCGCCGGGCGCGAGCCCGCAGACCTGAGCAACCATATGAGTCAGCAGCGCATAGCTGGCGATGTTGAACGGCACGCCCAGAAAGATATCGGCACTGCGCTGATAGAGCTGGCAGGACAACTTGCCATTGGCGACGTAGAACTGGAACAGCGCGTGGCAAGGCGGCAGCGCCATCTCATCGACCAGGGCGGGGTTCCATGCCGAGACGATATGCCGGCGGGAATCCGGGTTGCGGCGTATCTGCTCGACCAGTCTGGCAATCTGGTCGATATGACCGCCGTCAGGCGTCGGCCAGCTTCGCCACTGGTAGCCGTAGACGGGACCGAGATCGCCATTGGCATCCGCCCACTCGTCCCAGATCGAGACGTTGTGTTCGTGGAGATAGGCAACATTGGTATCGCCACGGAGAAACCATAGCAGCTCATGAATGATCGAACGCAGATGCAGCTTCTTGGTGGTGACCAGGGGAAAACCCTCGGCCAGGTCGAAGCGCATCTGGTGACCGAAGACGCTAAGCGTACCAACGCCGGT
The DNA here is from genome assembly GCF_003206585.1 of Salinicola sp. CR57. Taxonomy (NCBI): domain Bacteria; kingdom Pseudomonadati; phylum Pseudomonadota; class Gammaproteobacteria; order Oceanospirillales; family Halomonadaceae; genus Salinicola; species Salinicola sp. CR57. Next base: position 136,791 of record NZ_PZJL01000007.1, on the reverse strand, counting down.
CCGATCGGCTTTTTCGACGCCGCTATCCAGCACGCGCTGCATCAAGTCGAGATAAGGCCGCATGGGCACGCTCCTTTATAGTGACGGGCGCATCGCGTGCGACGAACCCGTCGAAACACTTTCCATTTCGAGGCCGCTGGAGACCGAGTGGCCAGTCACTCGACGTCGTCCGCTCAGGTCGCGGGCTGCCCCTGACGAGCGTCATCTACCGCATTGTGACGCGACCAGGCAATCAACGCGACACCCGCAACGACCATCGGCAGCGACAGCAGCTGCCCCATGGTCAGCCAGTCGAAGGCGATGAATCCCAATTGCGGATCGGGCCGACGGAAGAACTCCGAGAGAAACCGAAACGCGCCGTAGCAGACCAGGAAAAGCCCCGAGATGAAGCCGCGTCGACGCGGGGTCAGGGAGGCTATCCACAGCACGACGAACATGACGACACCCTCGAGGAAGAACTGGTAGAGCGATGAGGGATGGCGTCCCTGGCCGCCCATGCCGGGGAAGACCAGCGCCCAGGGAACATCCGTCACGCGCCCCGGCAATTCGTGATTGATGAAATTCCCGATACGCCCTGCCCCCAGGCCAATCGGCACCAGTGGCGCGATGAAATCCGTGAGCTGGAAGAACGCCAGACCGTGCTTGCGCGCGAACAGCAATGCCGCCAGCAGCACCCCCAGCAACCCGCCATGGAAACTCATGCCGCCGTCCCAGACCTGGAATATCCACAACGGGTTATCCACGAATCGGTCGAGACCATAGAACAGCGCATAGCCGATACGGCCACCGAGCACGACCCCGAGCGCCCCGTAGAACAGCATGTCGCCGATGTCGTCGCGCTTGAGCCCCAGGCGATCGGCACGCAGACGCCCCAGCCACCAGGCCCCTACGAAGCCGACGACATACATCAGCCCGTACCAGTGTACCTTGAGCGGGCCCAACGAAACGGCGATCGGGTCGATCTCGGGATAAGCCAGCATGCATTCTCCTTGGCCAGGAAAGAGTTAGGGGAAACGCCGAATCCATTGACGAGCAGGATGAAGTGGGCGGCACTCCGTCGCAAGGCGCACGGAGCACAGGATCGACATATCATGGTTTCTGACCGGACGCGCGCCAGCATCGCATCAATGAGCCACTTCACCCGGGCAGACAGTCGTACCGTGTTTCCTTAGCCGATCATCAGCTTGATCCCTACCACGATCAGCAGGAGGGCAAAGATACGTCGCAGCGTCCTGGCAGGCAATGCATGGGCCACCTTGACGCCGACTCGAGCCATCGGAACGCTGGTCACCATCAAGCCAAGGAACGCTGGCCACATCACATAGCCGGTCGCCCCCGCCGGCAGGGTCATCTCGCCCCAGCCCACGACGACATTGGTCGCGGTACCGATCAGTGCGATTGGCAGGCCGATGGCCGAGGAGGTGCCCACCGCCTCCGTCATGCGGCTGGTGAAACGCGACAGCCACGGCACCGACATTACCCCGCCGCCAACGCCGAACAGCGTCGAGACGCCGCCGATCGTTGCCCCGGCCGCGGTCATCGGCCAGCGCCGCGGTTCCCGCCCCAGGGTCGCGGGCGGGCGAGTCAACAGCATTTTCAGCGCCATCACGACCGCGAAGATCCCGAACAGGCGCGTCAGCGCATGACCGGGCAGTACCGAGGCCAGCAGCACGCCGAGAATCCCGCCCACCAGCAATCCCGGCATCATCAACCGCAGCCAGTCCTGACGCACGCCACCCCGGCGCCAGTGTCCCCAGGCCGAGGAGGCGCCGGTGACCACGATGGTCGCCAGCGATGTCCCGACGGCGAGATGGGCGACCACCGCCGGATCGAAACCCTGGGCGAGAAAGGTGAATACCAGCGCGGGAACGATGACGATACCCCCGCCGATCCCGAACACGCCCGCCATCAAGCCCGCCGCGGCGCCAACCAGCAGATAGATCGCAATAGCCGTCAGCATCGGGCACCTCCCCACCTGACGAATGGAGGAAGGGGAAGGAAAGCAGGCCCTGCCGCCGGTGTGGCGGTGGTGGAGAGTGGGACAATGAGCATGTGACGGTCCTGTAGAGCGCGAGGCAACGGCGGAAAGCTCGCCCGGGTCGCTAGCGCGCTTATGGTACGCTGCCGACGGGGCCGTGTCATGGCGGGCCCCGACCGCTCACTCTTACGCCCCCTGCTGGAGGTCGCCGCATGTGCTTGATCGTGTTCGATTGGCAGCCGCAGGCCACGACGAGATTGCGTCTCGCCGCCAATCGCGACGAATTTCACGCCCGCCCGGCCGACGCGCTGCATCGCTGGCCAGGCAGCGACCTGATCGGCGGTCGCGACCTGGTGGGAGGGGGAACCTGGCTGGCGGCAACGCCCACGAGGGTGGCCGCCCTGACCAACGTCAGGGAGGGGCGGAGTTCCCCGCCAGCCGCTGCCCCCAGTCGCGGCGAGCTCGTGCGTCAAGCTCTCGAGGTCGACGATCTGGCCACCTGGCTGGACACGCTGGCAGCGGGTGGCGCCAAGGCCTACGCGGGATTCAACCTGCTGGTGATGTCGGACATGCAGCTGTGGACGCTGCATCACAGCCGTCAGGGCACTCGTCGCCAGCTCGTACCACCCGGCCTGCACGGCTTGTCCAATGCCAGCCTCGATACGCCTTGGCCCAAGGTCATTCAGGCGCGAGACACGCTGCGACGGGCGCTGACGACGCCGGATTGGCGGGTCGGCATGCGCTCGGCCATGGCCGATACGCGTCAGGCACCGCCCTCCGAACTCCCCCACACCGGGGTTGGCCCAGACCTGGAGCGCGTGCTCTCGTCTGCTTTCATCGTGGGGCAGGATTACGGGACACGAGCCACGACCCTGGTGACGGTCTCGGCGACGGCAACGACGCTGGAGGAGCAGCGATTCGCGGCGAACGGCATCCCGGCCGGCGACGTGACACGGCTGACGACACCGCCGACGGGCTAGTCCTGGGGTGGCAGCAGATGGCCAATCTGCCAGTCCGTCAGCCGCTGACGCAGGTGTGCCCTCACCACTGCCGTGGTCGGCAACGACAGCGTTTCCGACACCAGCGCGCGAGCGTCGCCGATGCCGACCCGCCGGATCGCGGCTCGCACCCGTGGCAGGCTGGGCGCATTCATCGACAACGCATCGAACCCCATGCCCATCAGCAGCAATGCACCGGCGGGATCCCCGGCAAGCTCACCGCAGACGGAAGCGGGCACGGCGAGTTGCCGGCTCTCCTGGGCAAGGCGCGAGAGGGCGTTGAGCACCGCCGGATGGCAGGCATCGTAGAGCCCGGACACGCGGGCGTTGTTGCGATCCACCGCGAGCAGGTACTGGGTCAGGTCGTTGCTTCCCACCGAGAAGAAGTCGACCCGCTCCGCCAGGGCTGGCAGTTGGTAGAGTGTCGCGGGCACCTCGATCATGACGCCAACCTTGGGCGACGCGACCTCGATCCCCTCCTCGGCAAGCTCCTCGCGCGCGCGCGCCAGCAGGCGTAGCGCGGTATCGACCTCGTCCACGCTGGTAATCATCGGCAACAGGATGCGCAGATTGTCCAGCTCTCGCGATGCCATCAACATGGCTCGCATCTGCACCATCAGCACTTCCGGATGATCCAACGTGACGCGAATGCCGCGCCAGCCGAGAAACGGATTGGCCTCGTTGATCGGGAAATAGGGCAGATCCTTGTCGCCGCCGATGTCGAGCGTGCGCATGACCACCGGCAGAGGGGCGAAGCTGGCCAGTTGCTCGTGATAGAGCCGGGTCTGCTCCTGCTCGCTGGGGAAGCGCTCGTTCATCATGAACGGGACTTCCGTTCGATAGAGCCCCACCCCGCTGACACGTGGCTTGAGCTGGGCAACGGCATCCACCGCCAGACCGGTATTGACCAGCAGCGGCATGGGATGTCCGTCCGAGGTCTCGCTGGGCAGATGCTGCTCGTGTTCGAGCACCTCCGCCAAGGCTCGCTCTTCCTTTATCAGGCGTTCGTAACGCTTGGCCAGTTGGGGCTCGGGCCGCACGAAAAGCCGCCCCCGGTGGCCATCGAGGATCGCCTTGGCCCCGTTGATCCTGGGCAGAGGCAGGTCGACCATCCCCAGCACCGTGGGGATGCCCATGGCTCTGGCCAGGATGGCGACGTGGGAATTGCTGGACCCCCGAATCGAGACCAGCGCCGCCAGACGTTTCCTGGGCAGTTCGCCCAGCGTTGCCGCGCTGATCTCGTCGCCGACCAGAATGGCGTTGTCGGGATAGGTCGAGGGCGTGCGCTCGTTGCCCTCCTGCAGATGGGCCAGCACTCGACGTCCCAGGTCCCGGATATCCGCCGCCCGTTCGCGCAGATAGCCGTCGTCGACCCGTTCCAGATATTGCGTGTGCCGACGCACCACATCGGCCAGCGCACCCGGCGCCCACTGGCCCTCCCGAATCCGCTTCTCCACCTCGTTGCCCAGCGCCGCGTCTCCCAGCATCTGCTGGTAGACGTCGAAGAGCGCGAGTTCCTGGGTGGAGATGCGGCTGGCCAGGCGGGCACCCGCCTTGCGGATATCCTCGCGGACATGGGCCAGCGCGGCATGGAGACGGACCACCTCGGCATCCGGGTCGGTCGGAATCAGGTCCGGCACGCTATCCAGGTCGGCAGGCGGGGCGACCACCACGATCTCGCCGATCGCCATGCCCGGCGAAGCCGCCACGCCCGAGAACATTGCCTGCCCGTCCGGGCCCGTGGGGCGACTGAGCGTACCCGACACCAGCGCATGCGCCAGAACACCCGCCAGTTGCGCCGCCATCGTGACCAGAAACGCCTCGTCACCCTCGTCGAAACGGCGCTTCTCCTGTTGCTGGACAACCAGAACCCCGAGCATTCGACGCTGGTGAATGATCGGCACGCCGAGAAAGCTCGAGAAGCGCTCCTCTCCCGTCTCCGCAAAATAGCGGAATTGCGGATGGGATGGCGCGTCTTCCAGATTCAGCGCCTCTTCACGCTGCCCGACGAGCCCGACCAGCCCCTCCCCCAGACGCAGGGTCACGACCCCCACGGCCTGCGTCCGCAGGCCGATCGTATCCATCAGCACCAGTCGATCGCGCTCGCGATCGAACAGATAGATGGAACAGACGTCGGTGCGCATCGCCTTGCGAATTCGGCGCACCATGGTTGCCAGCGCGGCATCCAGGCTACGAGCGCCATTGACTTCCTGAACGATGCGGCGAAGGGTATCGAGCATGGGCCTTTTCTTGTGGGCGAGGAGATCCTCGTCTTGGCATCAGTCGGCCGGTATGACGCCATCCCTGAACGCCTTGCAGCGAGCGTCGCCATCAGCGATGGAGTCATTCCGCCATGAATCGTGCTGCCGGCCTTAGAGCCTGGCCATTTCCTCCAGCGACAACCGATGGAACTCGGGCGCTAATTCCCGCAGCGCGCGCCGGTAGACTTCGCGCTTGAAGGACACGACCTGTCCCAGAGGATACCAGTAACTCACCCAGCGCCAGCCATCGAATTCAGGCTTGGGCGTGCTGTCGACGCAGACCTGACTGTCGTGACAGCGAATTTTCAGTAGAAACCACTTCTGCTTCTGGCCGATGCAGAGCGGTTTCGAATGCGTTCGGACCATGCGTCGGGGGAGACGGTAGCGCAGCCAGCCTCGCGTACAGGCGACCACATCGACATCGTTGGACGTCAGCCCGATTTCCTCCTCGAGTTCCCGGAAGAGCGCCTGATCTGGCGTCTCGCATGCCTTGATCCCTCCCTGCGGGAACTGCCACGCCTCCTGACCCGCCCGACGCGCCCAAAGCAGTTGGCCCTCACAGTTGGCGATGATGATGCCAACGTTCGGCCGAAAGCCATCGGCGTCTATCACAGCGTTCACCTTAGCTCAATCGTCGTTGGGATCATTCTTCCACAAAGCGAGAAAGGGCATCAATACGCCTTAGGCCAACCAGCGATAAAACCTCGCCATCGCCATGCCTCGACACCGGCGCTGGCAGCCAGGCCCTTGACGACAGGGCGCCATTGTCCGGCAACCTCCAGGGGCTTCATCGTGGGCAAAGCGGCGGGAGTTTGCGATACTGCCGACCGCTCGCCTCACGATCCGAACGGCAACGCTGTTGCCCCAACGACACCCGTACAAGACAGGAGCCAACCTTGAGTCTGGCCATCTTCGATCTCGACAACACCCTGCTGAGCTGTGACAGCGACCACGCCTGGGGCGAATTCCTGGTGGAACAGGGCGCGGTGGATGGCGAAGCCTACCGGCGTGCCAACGACCAGTATCTCCGCGACTACCGGGCGGGCGAGCTGGACATCATGGCCTACCTCTCGATGGCGCTGAAGCCGCTGGCCGAGCATAGCGAAGAGCAGCTCAATGCCTGGCACCAGCAGTTCATGGCCTGCAAGATCGAGCCTCACGTTCTGCCCCGGGGCGAGGAGCTGCTGGCGTGGCATCGCCAGCGCGGCGATTTCCTGCTGATCGTGACCGCCACCAACCGTTTCATCACCGGCCCCATCGCTTCACGGCTCGGTGTCGACGATCTCATCGCGATCGAGGCGGAGCGGGAGAACGGACGCTACACCGGCCGCGTGGAAGGTGTCCCCAGCTATCGCGAGGGCAAGGTCACGCGGGTCAGGCAATGGCTGGAGCAGAACCCCACCCTGACGCTGGATGATGCCTGGTTCTACAGCGACTCGATCAATGATCGCTACCTGCTCGATGAGGTCGCCGCGCCGGTGGCCGTCGACCCCGACGACGAACTCGAGAAATTGGCTCGCGAGCGCGGCTGGCGCGTGCTCTCCTTGCGAACGCCATCGGCATAGCTGTCTGAGGGCAGAGCAGATGGCGACGCCCTGGCGAGAGCCAGGGCGTCAGGGAAACGAGACGAGCGGATGGCGGCGCGGGAAGGGGGCACTCACTCCGTTCGCAGCGATTGACCATCGGGGGGCGTTGCCACTTCCGACGAGGGGGCGTGCACCGCGTGCAGCCGGCCGATCAACTGATCCTCGAGATCGAAGCGTTCGGTCATGGTTGCACCCAGTTTTTCCAGCCAGCCGGGGAGCCGATCGATATAGTGCTGGCAGCGCGACGGGGTCGCGTACTCGTTGTCGAAATCGAGCACCAGCTGGGTCGAGGCATCGACGCGGGCCAGGAGCTTGTCGGCCACCGTCAGGGCTTCCTGGTCATCGAAGGCCTTGGCTTCTTCCCGCAACTGCGGGTAGATCTCGAAGTGACCGGCACTGATGTAATCCATCAGTGCTTCGCTGAAAGCATCGATTCTCGCCTTGGGCACCGCCGAGAGATCGGCATCGCAGAACTCACGGAGATCGACCAGCGTCACGAGCATGTCGTAGCGCTGCTCCAGCCATCGATCGATCAGCGCGTGCACACCGCCCCACCGCTCCCGAGCCGTCTTGCAATCTTCCAGCATGATCACTCTCCTCCTGGGGATGCTGACGTTTCAGCACGACCCGCGCTACTGCGTCACCTGTTACCAGATCAGGCCCCGGATGCCGGCGCCGGCGGCACCGTCGTCAGATCCCCCAGCGCCGTCAGCCGGCATTGCCGTGCGAACCGTAAGGTGCGCTCTCAAGAGGTCTGCGCTGCCGGTTCGCGACCCGTTCTGCCACTGTAGCGCAATCGGGATATCAATATCATCACCGGAATCGCTCCCATGACGACGAAACCCAGCAGTGTCCACTGCGGCAGCGTGACGCCCCACAGCGCCCCCTCGACGGCCGCGCACTCGCCGGAGCCGTGGAGCACGCGAGCCATGACGTCCCACAACGGCAATATGTCCATCATGTAGTCCAGGCCCGGCCCACAGCTGGGCACGCTATCCGGCGGCAGGGTCTGCAGCCAGACATGCCGCCCCGCCACGCCGATGCCCGCCAGCACGGCAACCAGCGCGAGCAGGGCATAGACAAGGCCCCCGGATTTCGCGGGATTGTGAATCGCCCCGATCAGGAAGATGACACCCGCCGAGATCACCGCAACGCGCTGGAAGATGCACAAGGGGCAGGGTTCGAGGCCAACGCCGTACTGCAGGTAGAGCGCGACCGCCATCATGAAACAGGACATCAACAGCCCCAGCAGGCACCATTGACGCATACTGGTTGTGGCCACCCAACGCTTGATTTGCATATCTCATTTCCACTGAGGGCCAATTCGGTCCAGCACTGGCCTTGCTTCCATTTCACGACAGTCGACCGCAGGACTCTCGCCGAACGTTAACGATTCACTGACTCACGCCGCCGAACGAGGTTCCCTCGCCCGCTGGAAATAATCGGTGATGAACCGAGCGAACGATACCCGGTCCTCGGCCTCGATGTCGTGCTGCTGCTGATGCGAGGTCTCGACCAGTTGGGAAAAGAGTTCGGCGCGCGACTCGTCCATCGGTGTCGAACGCCAGTGATGCCCCTGCTCCTTGGCCAAGTCGGCGATGAAGTCGGCCCACTCCCCACCATGCGCCTCCAGCGCCCGCAGCATCTGTGCCGAGGGCGTGAGTTCCGGGTCGTCCAGCCGCCGGGCGATCGTCTCGATGGCGGCCGCGTGAAGATTGTCACCCTCGATGGCGTCGAGCAGCCCGGCAACCTCGCGCAGCCCGTCGACGATTTCGTGCCCCCGAGTCCGCAACGGCACGTGACGATCGCCGATTCGCAGTTTCAGATCCGGATCGCGTCCCCGTTCGACCACCAGCCGGCGGTTGTCGTCCAGCCGATCGCACTCCTCGTCCGGAATCCAGGGGCTTTCCGAGAGCAGACACCAGAGCAGGAACGTGTCCATGAACCGCATCTGCGGCTCGTCGATTCCCAGCGGCAGGAACGGATTCAAATCCAGACAGCGCACCTCGATGTATTCGACACCGCGCGCCTCCAGCGCCTGCGTGGGCGTCTCGTCGTGTCGCGCCACTCGTTTCGGGCGGATATCGCTGTAATACTCGTTCTCGATCTGCAGGATGTTGGCGCTGAGCTGTCGCCACTCGCCGTCGACCTCCACCCCGATCCGACGGTAATCCGGCCACTCGGCAGAGATCGCGTGGCGAAGCGTGCCGACATAGTTGGAGAGCGAATTGAAGCAGATCTTCAACTGCTCCTGGACCTTGTTCTGGTAGCCGAGATCGGACATCCGCAGGCTGGTCGCGTAGCGCGCATAGAGCGTCTCACGCCCCATCGCCTCAAGCTTGTCGCAACGATTATCGCCCCCCTCCTCGCCGAGGAAGCTGCGATCCAGCGCCGGTGATGCACCGAAGAGATAGAGCAGCAGCCAGCTGTTGCGGCGGAAATTACGGATCAGGTCGAAGTAGCGAGCCGAGCGGTACCCCTGCAGCGACTCACCTTGCCGGCCTTCCTGTGCCTGCAGCAGCGGCCAGATGTCGTCCGGCAGCGAGACGTTGTAGTGGATGCCGGCGATCGACTGCATGATGCGGCCGTAACGCACATCCAGACCCTTGCGATAGACATGCTTCATTGTGCCGACGTTGGACGTGCCGTAGTCGGCGATCGGCACGCTGTCGTTGCCGGAGAGCCGCGCCGGCATGCTGGCCGGCCACAGCCACTCGTCGTCGAGCTGGCGGTAGGTGAAGCGAACCAGGTCGCCCAGGAAGGAGAGCGCATCGGCGGGACGGCAGTAGACCGGAGTGATGTACTCGAGCAGGGCTTCCGAGTAGTCGGTCGTGATGTGGGGGTGGGTCAGCTTCGAGCCGAGCGAGTGCGGATGGAGGGTCTGCGCAATGGCGGCCTTCGAGTCGACGCGCAGCCCCTCCTTTTCGACGCCCCGCCGTAGACGACCAAGCAATCCCTTCTGGGCCGGCGCCATCAGTTGGCCGACGTTCGTGGCGAGTTGATCAGACACGCTCAACACCTTATTTCGTGGGAAGAGCTCTGCTCCCCCGTTTGTCCGTGCGTCGACGGCTCCGGACGCCATTGCTGTCGCCGGAGCCGCCGCGAGCCAAACCTCATTATGGAGCCGACGATAGCGCTTTCAAGGCTAACGACTTCGTGGCCCGAGATCCGGGCTCGTGCGTGAAACGTCAATAGCCCCTAGCGTCGTCGCTGTGCCTTGAGCAAGGCCTCGGCCATCGCGCCCCCCGGCTGCGCGGATTGGCGGTCACCGCTGCCCTGCCGCGGTTGACGGCCCCGTGCCGCGCCATCAGGCTTGCCGCCGCTCGACCGGCGCTGGCCGGGAGCCGTTCTCTCGCCGGGTGCGTCACCGAGTCGCATCGTCAAACCGATCCGCTTCCGCGTCACGTCGACCTCCAGCACCTTGACCTTGACGATATCGCCGGCCTTGACCACCTGCCGCGGGTCGTCGACGAACTTGTCGGCCAGTGCGGAGATATGCACCAGCCCATCCTGATGCACGCCGATATCGATGAAGGCGCCGAAATGGGTCACGTTGGTGACCACGCCCTCCAGCAGCATGCCCGGCTCGAGATCGCCGATCTTCTCCACGCCCTCACGAAAGGTCGCTGCCTTGAACTCGGGACGCGGGTCGCGGCCGGGCTTGTCGAGCTCAGCCAGGATATCGATGACCGTCGGCACCCCGAACGCCTCGTCGACGTAGTCAGAGGGCTTGAGCGTCTTGAGATAGCGGCTGTCCCCGATCAGCCCGGCCAGTTCACGCCCGTTGCGTTCGGCGATACGCGCCACCAGCGGATAGGCCTCCGGATGCACCGCGCTGGCATCGAGCGGATTGTTGCCGCCCATGATGCGCAGGAACCCCGCGCACTGTTCGAACGTCTTGGGGCCGAGCCTGTCGACGCCGAGGAGTTCCTGGCGGGTGCGGAACGGCCCCTCACGGTCACGCCGCGCGACGATGTTATCGGCGAGCATGGTGCTGAGGCCGGATACCCGGGAGAGCAGCGCGCTGGAAGCGGTGTTGAGATCCACCCCCACCGCGTTGACGCAGTCCTCGATCACCGTCTCAAGACTCCGGGACAGGTTCACCTGGGAGACGTCGTGCTGATACTGGCCGACGCCGATCGACTTGGGATCGATCTTGACCAGCTCGGCCTGCGGGTCCTGCAGGCGCCGGGCGATCGACACCGCCCCGCGAATCGAGACATCGAGATCGGGAAACTCCCTGGCCGCCAGTTCCGAAGCCGAGTAGACCGAGGCGCCGGCTTCACTCACCATCACCTTGGTCAGCTGGCGTGGCGCCACGCGCTTGACCAGTTCGGCAGCCAGCTTGTCGGTTTCACGGCTGGCGGTACCGTTGCCGATCGCCACCAGCGACACGTCATGGCGCTCGACCAGCCCGGCCAGCGTCGCCAGCGCCTCGTCCCAGAGCTTCTGCGGCGCATGCGGATAGATGACGGCCTGCTCCAGAAAACGCCCGGTGGCATCGACGACGGCAACCTTGCAGCCGGTGCGCTGGCCGGGGTCGAGCCCCAGCGTGGTGCGCGGCCCGGCGGGTGCCGCCAGCAACAGATCCTTTAGGTTGGCGGCGAAGACATCGATCGCCTCCTGCTCGGCCCGCTCGCGCAGTCGCCCCATCAGTTCGGTTTCCAGATGGGTGTAGAGTTTCACCTTCCAGGTCCAGCGCACCACCTCCTTCAGCCATCGGGAAGCGGCCTGCTCGGCCCCCAGGTCGACACCGACGTGCCGGGCGATCGCCACTTCGGCAGGGTGAATGGGCGCGTCGTCCTCGCCGGCCATGACCAGCGAGAGGGCCAACACACCTTCCTTGCGACCCCGGAACATCGCCAGCGCCCGGTGCGAAGGCGTCTTGGCCAGCGCCTCGTCGTGCTCGAAATAATCCGAGAACTTGCTACCTTCCGCCTCCTTGCCCTTGACCAGCCGGGCACGAAGCTGACCATCCTCCCATAGCCGCTCGCGTAACCGTCCGACCAGCTCGGCCTCTTCGCTGAAGCGCTCCATCAGGATCTGCTTGGCACCGTCCAGCGCGCCCTTGGCGTCCTCGATAACATGGTTGGCGCCGGTCGCACTATCGACGAACGCCGCCGCCTCGCGCTCCGGATCCAGATGCGGCTCGGCCAGCAGCCGATCGGCCAAGGGCTCCAGCCCGGCTTCCCGGGCGATCTGGGCCTTGGTCCGGCGTTTCTTCCGATAAGGCAGATAGAGATCTTCCAGCCGCTGCTTGGTGGTCGCCGCCAGCAGCTCGGCCCGGAGCGCCTCGTTCATCTGCCCCTGCTCCTCGACCGCCTGCAGAATCGCTTCGCGCCGTTCTTCCATTTCACGCAGGTAGCGCAGGCGCTCTTCCAGCGTGCGGAGCTGGCCATCATCGAGCCCGCCGGTGACTTCCTTGCGGTAGCGGGCGATGAACGGGACGGTGGCGCCGCCATCCAGCAGTTCGACGGCGGCATGGACCTGAGGGGGCCGAACACCGAGCTCGTCGGCGATCAGCGCAATGATTGCGGATTGGGTGTTGGACATGAAAATCATCACGATGGACAAGATCGCGCCACGTTAGCACAGCGACGCGCAGGGCTCACTCTCCGGGGCGTTGCGGCGCCGGAAACGAAGAGGGGATGGCCGATGGCCATCCCCCTGATGCGATGCCGGGTGGTCCGGGACCACACTGGCGGCTGGAAATCGTCTTTCGACGTGCTGTCAGAGTCGCTGCGGGCCAGCGGCCAGAATCGCCGAATCGACATCGTCGAACTTGGTGAAGTTGTCGGTGAACTTGGCGATCAGCGCGTTCATCTGCTCTCGATAGGCTTCCCGGTCCTCCCACGCATCGCGCGGGTCGAGCAGCTTGGCATCGACGCCCTCAACCGCCACCGGTACATCCAGATTCAGCCCTTCGATATGGCGCGTCTCGACGTCCTTCAGGTCACCCTCCTGGATGGCGCGGATGATCGCCCGGGTGGTGGGAATACTGAAGCGGCTGCCGCCCTGACCGTAGGCGCCGCCGCTCCAACCCGTGTTGACCAGATAGACCCGGGATTCGAACGCTTCGATACGCTTGATCAGCAACTCGGCATATTCGTGGGCCGGGCGTGGAAAGAAAGGCGCCCCGAAACAGGTCGAGAAAGTCGCCTCCAGGCCGCTGGTGGAGCCCATCTCGGTCGACCCGACCTTGGCCGTGTAGCCGGAGAGGAAGTGATAGGCAGCCGCTTCCTTGGAAAGCAAAGAGACCGGCGGCAGTACCCCGCTCATGTCGCAGGTCAGGAAGATGATCGCGCTGGGTTCGCCGGCACGATTCTCATCTACCCGCTTGGCGACGAACTCGAGCGGATACCCTGCCCGGCCGTTCTGGGTCAGGCTGTCATCGGTATAATCGGGAACACGGCCTTCCGTCAGAACCACGTTTTCCAGCACGGTGCCGAACCGGATGGCATCCCAGATGATCGGCTCGTTCTTGCGCGACAGGTCGATGGTCTTGGCGTAGCACCCCCCTTCGAAGTTGAAGACGGTGCCCTCTCCCCAGCCATGCTCGTCATCGCCGATCAGATAGCGCTCGGGGTCCGCCGACAGGGTGGTCTTGCCGGTGCCGGACAGGCCGAAGAACAGCGTGGTTTCGCCATCCTCTCCGACGTTGGCACTGCAGTGCATCGGCAATACGTCCTTCTCCGGCAGCAGAAAATTCTGAACCGAGAACATCGCTTTCTTCATTTCGCCCGCATAGCGCATGCCGGCCAGCAGTACCCGGCGACGGGCGAAGTTGATCATCACCGTGCTTTCGGAGCGAGTGCCATCGCGCTGTGGCTCGCAGACGAAGTCAGGTGCGCTCAGCACCGTCCACTCGCTCTTGTCCTTGGTGTTCCAGTTTTCGGGACGCACGAACAGATTGCGCGCGTAAAGGTTGTGCCACGCCTTCTGGGTGATGACGCGAATCGGCAGATAGTATTCAGGATCGGCACCGACGTGGAGTTCGGAAACGAAGGTCTCGCCCCCTGCAAGATAGTCCTCGACTCGCTCCCAAAGCGCATCGAACACGTCCGGCCCGATCGGACGGTTGACCTGGCCCCAGTCGATCAGATCCGAGGTCGAGGGCTCCTCGACGATGAAACGGTCCAGCGTGGACCGGCCGGTGCGCTCGCCCGTTTCCACCACCAGCGCGCCATTGTCCGCCAGCACGCCTTCGCCCCTCGCCAGGGCATATTCGACCAGCTCGGCCGCGGTCAAATGAGTGTGCGCTTTCGCGCCAGCAGCCTGGGAGATGGCTTGAGAGGTGGTCATTATCCAATCCTGGGCTCTAAGGCCTCTGTTTTCGTGTCGTTTCACAGCGTTGGGAACCCGCCACCCCGACGACACCGTTCTCGATGGGACCGGCGACCTCGGCGCCATGGCAGGCGAAAAAGGATCGCCATTATGGCAAAAAGCGCCCAGCGCGCAAACGCTGGACGCTCGATGTCAATTCGGCTTTGATCAAAGCTCCGCTTATTCCCCAGCAACCCGCGCCACTCGGCGAGTGGCGGCTTTCCTAGTGAAGCGTCGGCGATGGCGCCTCGGGGGAGTCGATGATCGCCTCGATGTCTGCCGCACTAAAATGGTACTGCGTATGACAAAAATGGCACTGCGTATCGACCGCTTTCTGCTCGTTCAGAATGCTTCGCAGCTCGTCGGCACCGAAGGTGTGCAGCGCGTTGGCGATGCGCTCCCGCGAGCAGGTGCAGCCGAACGCCAGCGCCTTGGGGTCGAAGACGCGCGTGGTCTCTTCGTGGAAAAGACGGTAAAGCACGTCCTGCGCCGGTAGCGTCAGCATCTCGTCGGCAGTGATCGTCGCCGCCAGATGAACCACCCGGTCCCAGGCATCGGGATCCTGGTTGGACGCATCGTCCGGCAGTTGCTGAAGCAGCAGTCCGGCGCTGCGCTGGCCGTCGGCGCTCAGCCACAGTCGCGTCGCCAGCTGTTCCGACTGGGCGAAATAGGCTTCCAGGCAGCCGGCGAGCTGGTCATGCTCCAGCGCCACGATCCCCTGGTAGCGATTGCCTTCGGCGGGATCGAGGGTGATCACGATCTGCCCGTCGCCCACCAGCTGCCGCAGCGAGGCATCGTCGGCGAAGATCTGGTTCTCGTCGTACCGCGCGATGGCCCGCAGTTGACCGCCGGGGTTGGATTCCGCCATCAGCACGTCGACTCCCTGCTTGCCGCGCACCTCCAGGCTGACGGTGCCATCGAGCTTGACGGTTTCGGTCAGCAAGGCGACGGCGCTCAGCAGTTCACCCAGTTGGTGGCGAATCGGCGCGGGATAGTCCTGGCGGGCGAGCACCTCCCCGTAGGCGGTTTCCAGTTGCACGATCTCGCCGCGCACGTTGGTGTCGTCAAACAGGAAGCGTTGGATTTCATCGTTCATGGATCGGATCTCGTCGGGCACCGGGCGAGTCACAGGATCACCCGGTGAGGGCAGGTAGTGGGCGACGTCACGAGCGTGGGGCGTCAATCATCGGTGTGCTGGCGCTGGAATCGATGGATATCGCGACGCTGGCGTTTGTCGGGCCGCTTGATCGGCGGTTGCATCACCTGATTGGCGAGCTTGCGCTGATGCGCCTCCCGCTCCCGCCGATCGAGGCTCTCGGCCGTCTCGGCGTAGAGCTCTCGAGCCTCCGGGGCGCCGCGGCGTTGGGCCGAGAGCGCCACGACCTCGACGGTCACGTTGTCCCAGCCTTGCGGCAGCTCGATCAGCGCGCCGACCTCGACATACCTGCTGGTCTTGACGCGGTTGCCGTTGTAACGGACCTTGCCGCCCTCGATCGCTTTCTTGGCCAGTTGACGCGTCTTGAAGAAGCGCGCCGCCCATAGCCACTTGTCGATACGTACCGTTTCACTCATGGGTCAATTACCTCGACCGACCTAGATGGGGGTGGGCAGCTCCCGCTTCAACCCGGCCGCGCGGGCATTAGCGATGCAAACTGCTCGACGACGGTGAACGACGGATGGGCGCTACCGACCTTGCGGCTGTCCGGTTGATGGATGCCCAGAAGGTGGCGAATGCCATATCGCCGGGCACTTTCGAGCACGTCGGCGTTGTCGTCGATGAACAGGCTGCGTGCCGGCTCGAAGGGGTGCAGCGTCTGCATGGCCGACCAGAACGCCAGCTGCTCCTTGGGAGCCCCCACATCCGCTGATGACACGATCCGATCGACATAGCGATCCAGCCCGGTCAACGGCAACTTGAGACCGAGGCTCTCACGATCGGCATTGGTCGCCAGGACCACATCCAGCGGCGACGCCTTCAGCCACTCCATGAAGGCCAGGGCATCGGCCCGCCATCCGATCAGATATGCGACCTCGCGCTTGAGCGCGACGATATCCAGCGACAGCTCGCGACTCCAGTAGGCCAGGCTGTACCAATCCAGCGTTCCTCTGGCATCGCGGATACGCGACTCCAGTGCCGTGCGATGAGTGTCGTCGAGCCGATGCAGCTCGACATAGCGGCGCGGCAGATGCTCGAGCCAGAAGTGGCTGTCGAAATGGAGATCGAGCAGCGTACCGTCCATGTCCAGAAAAACGGTGTCGATGGCGCTCCAGTCGATCATCGAAAAAACCCCGGCCGTTAGTAAAGGAAATCGTCTCACGTCACGCCCCTCCCAGCGCGAGGAGGTATCGGGGCATTTCCCACGGAGACAAGCGTCGATTATTGTACCCAGTGCAACCCGCCCGATGCACGGAGGCCGCATGGCGCCGACTGATTCCCCCCCGCCCGTCTTGACCAGGCCGACGCTTCTCGCGCGGCGCAACGTCGCCCAGAGCGAACTGTTTGCCATCGAATCGCTCGACCTGCGCTTCGCCAACGGCGCCGAACGGACTTTCGAACGCTTGAAGGGCAAGGGTCGCGGCGCGGTGATGCTGGTCGCCATGCCCGACCCCGATCATGTGTTGCTGATTCGGGAATACGCGGCGGGCTTCGATGAGTACACGCTGACGCTACCCAAGGGGCTGGTCGATCCCGGCGAAGACATCATCACCGCGGCCAATCGAGAGCTCATGGAAGAGTGCGGCTACGGCGCCAATCGCATCGAGCCACTGGTAGAGCTATCGCTAGCACCCAACTACATGAACCACCGTATTCAGGTAATGCTGGCCAGCGATCTCTACGAAAAGCGCCTGGAGGGCGATGAGCCCGAGCCGCTGATCGTGGAGACCCATGCCATCGACGATATCTCTGGACTGCTGGCGCGGGATGATTTTCACGAAGGGAGGGCCATCGCCGCCCTGTTCATCGCACGTGAAAAACTGCGCAGCGAGCAAATCTCCGGAAGCTGGTGGTGAGGACCACTTCGGCGTGCACCGGAGAACCGCGAGTGGCAAACGACGATCGCCCCGCTGGGCGGGGCGATCGAACGGCAGGACCGATCTTGCGAAACGTCTATCGCGAGTAGCGACCCGATCAGTTGGGATTGACGTCTTGGGCGGAATCGACGCCGTGGTTGCCTTCCATGTCATCGGCCATCGGCCCCTGCGCTGCGGACGTGTCCTGAGCGGTAGCGCCTTCGACCTTCATGCTGCCAGGCTGGGTGTTGGCAGAACCGGTCTGCCCATTGTCTTCATCGGGCAGGTTGTTCTCGGTCGGCAGCTTCTTGTCGGCGCTGTCCGATGCGGTCGCCCCCTCGGCCATCGTCGGCGACGCACCGCCGGATTGGGTATTGGCGGAGCCGGTCTCGGGGCTCACGCTGGGCGCCCCGTCCTGAGCGAACGCGCCGGCAGTGGGAAGTGCGATGAGCGCGGCGAAAATGGCTGCATTCAATGTCTTCATGTGAATCCTCCTTAATTCATCTTGACGTGTGACGCCGATCCAACGGAATCCGTTCTTTCCGTTTGCGTCACCAAGCTTGCCTCAACAATCTATACAAAACCTAGACAAAAAATCGTCGGTTAGCAAATATCGGCGTCGCCCTCGACGCCACCGTCGTAGCATTCGAGGAATCTCCTCGCGGCGGGAGACAGCTCTCTGTCCCGGCGCCAGAGCAACTCGAACGCGGGATTTTGCGTTCTGAGCCGATAGCGGATCCGCGCCACCTGCCCCCGCCTCACCTGCTCCCGGGCAATGCGCTCCGGCAGCAGCGCCAGGACGCCCGCATCCTGCTCCAGCATGGCCAGGATCGCGTAGGTCGATGAAATCTCGATCGATTGCACCGGCTGCGAGAGCCCCGCGGCAACGAACTCCTGTTCCAGCATTCGCGGCATGCTGACGGGGTAGACGATCCAGGCCTGTCTGGCCAACGTGGTGAAATCGGGCGCCTCGACCTCGACCAACGGGTGTCCGGGATTGGCAACGACCCAAAGCGGCTCGGGGAAATGTCCGTGACAGTGGTAGTCCGCGGGACGCCTGCCGAAGCTGGAGCGACACAAGGCGACGTCGATTCGCCCCTGGTCGAGCAGGCGCAGCAGCCCTTCGCTGGTATCCTCGATCACCTGCAATGACAACGAGGGCTGCTCGGCACGCACCTTGACGATCGCCTCGACGATCGCGGCGATGGCGCCCATGGTACCGCCGACGGCCAAGTGCCCCCCATGCCCCTGCTGAATGCCGATCATCTCCTCGCGCAGATGCGCCACGTCGGTCTGGATCAGCCTCGCGTAGCGCACCACACAGCGCCCCAGATCATTGGCCTCGAGCCCTCTCGCGCTACGCAGGAACAGCGGCGCGCCCAGCGTCGTCTCGATCTCGTTGAGCGCACGCGTCGCCCCCGGCTGGGAGATCGACACCTGCTCGGCAGCCTTGTGAATCGAGCCGCACTCATCCAGCGCCATCAGCAACCGCAACTGGCGCAAGCGCAGCCTCGACATCAGTGTCTCCAACGTCGGGGGCATCGACGACTCCTCTCGCTTACGACATGACGGGAATTTGGCTTGGAACGAAAACTGCTCACGCTCGACATGACGGCGTTGACGATCGGCGCACTGGACGACATTCAGAACGTCGCGGGACGGCCCGACGGGCGAGCGCAGCGAGTCACATGCTCATTGGCACACCGTCAACAGGAGCGCCGGCCTGGTCCGTTTTTCGCCAATTCTTGCCTCGTTCTGCCCGCACTCGCAGGCGTTCCGTACGGACCCTAAGACTTTGGGCGAATGCGCGGTCGTTATCATTCGATCAGCAACTCTCAGTAGTGCGATACAGGCTGACCGGATAGGGTGTAACCACACGAGAATCATAATAACCGACTGATTCAAAAAGACTTAAAGATAAAGTCTCATAGACCAAAGTGGCACGACTCGCCCGAGGAGCCGATTGATGGCATTGATAGAACACACCACCGAGGCCCCCGCCTCGATCATCCGGCTGCACGAACGCGATGACGTGGTCATCGCCCGCGTCCCGTTGCCGAAGGGTAGCGAGATCCTGCCAGGCATCGTCCTGGCCAGCGCCGTGCCGGCCGCGCACAAGGTCGCGATCCGAGCGCTCCAGCCGGGCGACATGATCCGACGCTACGGGCAGATCATCGGCCGCGCCACCCGCGTCATCGCACCCGGCGATCATGTTCATGTCCACAATCTCGGCATCGCCGATCTTGAGGGTGACGGCCACGAACAGGGCGATGTGAAGGGCTACGTGAAGGAGTATGCCATCGGCAGCGAGGTTACGCCCGTCGAACGGGTCTCCCCTGCCGCCACGTTCATGGGTATCCAGCGTGCGGATGGCCGGGTCGCGACGCGCAACTACATCGGCATTCTCACCTCGGTAAACTGCTCGGCCACGGTCGCTCACGCCATCGCCGATCATTTCCGCCGGGATGTCCATCCCGAATCGATGGCACCCTACCCCAATGTGGATGGCGTGGTGGCCCTGACCCACGGCGTGGGATGCGCGGTGGCCGCGGATGGCGAGGCCCTGGAGATGCTCCAGCGCACCCTCGCCGGCTACGCGCGTCACGTCAATTTCGCTGCCGTACTGGTCATCGGCCTGGGATGCGAGACCAATCAGATCGATACCCTGATCGAATCCCAGGGCCTCAAGCCCGGGCCCAAGCTTCACCCGTTCACGATTCAGCAGATCGGCGGCACCACCAAGGCCATCGCCGAGGGAATACGCCATATCAAGCAGTTGCTGGCGGAAGCCAATCAGGTCGAACGCACACCCTGTTCCGCCGAGCATCTCCGGGTCGCCCTACAGTGTGGCGGCTCCGACGGCTATTCCGGGATCACCGCCAATCCGGCGCTGGGTGCCGCCGTCGACCGCCTCATTGCCCACGGTGGCAGTGCGGTGCTCGCCGAGACGCCGGAAGTCTACGGCGCCGAGCACTTGCTGACACGACGGGCGGTGAGCCCGGCGGTCGCCCACAAATTGATCGAGCGCATCCACTGGTGGGAAGCGTTCTGCCGGGTTCGCGGCGCATCGCTCGACAACAACCCCTCCGCCGGCAACAAGGCGGGCGGCCTGACCACGATCCTTGAGAAATCGCTGGGCGCGGTGGCCAAGGCCGGCACCACACCGCTGGTCGAAGTGCTCGAGTACGCCGAACCGATGCGCGAGCGCGGTCTGGCGTTCATGGATTCCCCCGGCTTCGACCCGGTCTCGGTCACCGGCCAGGTTGCCAGCGGCTGCAACCTGATCGCCTTCACCACCGGTCGCGGCAGTGCCTTCGGCTGCGCGCCGGTGCCGTCCATGAAGCTATCCACCAACAGCGCGCTGTGGCGCCACCAGTCGGACGACATGGATATCAACTGTGGCGCGCTGATCGATGGCGACATCGACATGGAGCAGCTCGGCGAGCAGATCTTCCAGCGCTTCCTGACCCTGGCTTCCGGCGAGCGCAGCCGCAGCGAACGCCACGGCTACGGCCAGCAGGAGTTCGTGCCCTGGCAGATCGGCGTCATCACCTGAGTTCGCAAGGCCATCGAGCCCCCAGATAGCCTCACCCCGCAGGCCATCTCCACCGGCGTCGTCGTCGACGGCGCCCCCTCTCGCTCTGGCATGGAGAAGATCACATGTCGATTCCGGTATCGCGCGTTCCCATCTACGACACGCTCAACCGCATCCCCGGCGGTCTGATGATCATTCCGCTGATACTCGGATCGATCGTCGGCACGCTCGCACCCGCCGCGCTGGAGATCGGCAGCTTCACCACTGCGCTGTTCAAGGACGGCGCCATGGCGTTCATGGCCGGAGGCTGATTCCGCTGATTACATCGCCGCGACGATGTCTATTTCGCTTCATGGCTAGGCGCGAAGCGCATGGTGTAGAGATTTACACGAGAGCCTGCTCGCCGCCCCGTTCACCGGTGGACTGGTCTATCTCGGCTATCGATATCTGCTGAAACGCGGCAGGCGCAGCGGAATCGGCTTTGCCGCCGGCACCACCGCGGGCAACTCCATCGCCACACCGGCAATCGCCGCTGCGGCCGACCCTTCGCTGCAATCCTACGTCGGTGTCGCCACGACCCAGGTCGCGGCCTGCGTGCTGGTCTCGGCGCTGATGGCACCGGCGATCGCCTCGTGGCTGCTCAAGCGCAATGGCGAACTGCGATCTCCGGAGGAAATACCCGCCAGAGCGAGCACCCATGACAAGTCTTCCGATCGCCTGGCGGGCGATCTTATCCCGAAATGAGCCATGCCGCGGGTCGCCACCGGTATCACGACGCATCGAGCCAGCGAATTCGCTGGCTCGATGTCATTGTCCCCAGGTCGAGATGTCAGCACGATCTCACGACAGCGTGACGACCTGCCCCGACTCGGCGCTGCGAATTCCCGCTTCCAGCAAGCGCATCACGTCCAATGCGGCTTCTGCCGTCACGGGCAGCGGCGCGTCACCCCGAATGGCGTCGCGAACGCCCGCGTAGTAGGCGAGATAGTCGCCGGGCAGGGTCGGCACCTCGTGCAGTTCCGGCTGAATGCCTTCGCGTACCTGGCCGATCGTCAGCATGCCGTGGCGCCAATCCTCCCCCCAGTGGGGCGACGGTTGCCGATCACCGCGCTTGAGCATGTCCTCCTGCGGATCGAGACCATGTTTGACATAGCTGGCGCGGGTACCGTGAACGGTGAAGCGGGCGCCGGGCGCGGCAACCAGGGTACCGCCGTGGAGAATCACGCGGCACTCCCGATAGTGCAGCACGGCGTGAAAATAGTCGTCGACCTTGGCACCCTCTCGCTGGCGGGCCAGATCGAGCGAGATCGACTCCGGCACACCGAACAGCACCAGGCTCTGGTCGAGCAGGTGTGAGCCGAGGTCGAACCAGGCACCGGCACCGGGAGCGGGATCCTCACGCCAGCGCTGGGCGACCTCGGGCCGGAAGCGATCGAAATGGGACTCGAAATGGACGATCCTGCCCAGCGACTGGCTGTCGATGAGATTGCGCACCGTCAGGAAATCCGAGTCCCAGCGTCGATTGTGAAAGACCGACAGCAGGCGTCCGGCCTTGTCAGCCTGGTCGCACAGCTTGCGGGCTTCGTCCGCCGTCACCGTGAAGGGCTTGTCGACCACGACATGCTTGCCTGCCGACAGCGCCTCGCTGACCAGCGAATAGTGCGTTGCGTTGGGCGTGGGTATGACGACCAGATCGATATCGGCGCGCTGGAACAGCGCCTGCGGTGTCGCCTCCACCGGCACGCTCGGCCAGTCGGCATTCACCTTGCCGGCGTCCCGGCTTGCCACGGCAACCAGAGAGAGGCCGTCCTGAGCGTCGATCAGCGGCGCGTGGAACCGTTTGCTGGCCATGCCGTAGCCGACCAGCCCCACACGGATGGATCCCTTCATGCTGCGTCCCTTAGAGATGAATTCGCTTCGCTTCGCGGGCAAGCCGGCGAGGCACCCTCACTTATTAGGGTATCGCATCTCGAACGGCAAGGTTCCATGGCGAGGGAGAGTCGATAATATTAGCCCTGAACGACTGGGAGATACGGTTCGCCGTGACGCACGTTTCGGCATGGTCCTCGTCGCAATGACCGACGGTCTCCCCCCTGCCCTGCGAGACCGGGGCGTGGTCTTTGACACCACGCTTCGCTGGCGAACTCACGCCCGGACCGCTCTCGATGCCGATCGCCGCTGCCAAGCCGACGGCAATCGCGCTTCCAGCCATCGACGAACCGGTGCGACCACAAAGCGCTGCATCAGGAGCGCCAGGACAACGATCATCGCGAGATGGAAAGCCATGGTCCACAGCGGGATCGCGAACTTGAGCGCCACGTTGCTGCTGTCCACGACCCAGCTCTCGTGCCATCGCTGCAGAAGCCAGCGGGTCGCTCTCGCGGTCGGCCCGATCAGCGGCGTGTGCAGCGCGAAAATGCACAGCGCGGACTCCCCCAGTCGCTGAGCCCAGGCCCGGATCGTTGCACTTTGCGGCGCCGAGAAGGCACACACGCTGAGTAGCACCAGCGCCTGGAATGGCAGCAGCAGGCCATTGTGAGTCAGGTAGTAAAGGTGCAGTCCATCCATTTTCAGTAGCAGGACCCCGACCGGCACGCCGCACAAGCCCAGCGCCAGCAGTGGATAGCGAAACCGGCGTACCAGATCGCCCACGCGTGGGGACTGCCAGGCGCGATAGAGCACGATACCGGTCAGGAACTCTGGCAGGCGAAACAACGGGTTGCGATGAAGCACGCCAACCGTTACGTAATCGAACGACCCCGCCAGCGTGGCGACGAGCGGTCCCAGCGCGTAGAGCCCCCAGAGACCCAGCAGTACCAGGCCCCAACGCTGGACCCGCATCAGTCGCGGCGCCAGCCACGGGAAGCAGGCGTAGAAGAAGAGCAGCGCGGAGATCGACCACGAGGCCCCGTTGAGCCACAGGAAGCGCGGCTCCCAGGCCTGAAGGAGCGTCAGTTGCAGCGCGATATGGCCAATGGCGCTGGGCCACGACAGCCGCTCGGCGAAGTCGGCTCTCACCGCATCGCTCAGCGGGTAATAGGGGTGCGTATTGAAGTAGACATGGACCCCTTCGGGGCGGATGGGGTACTGAATCAACAGCAATCCGACCGACAGCAGCATTGTCATGACATGAATCGGATAGAGATTGCACAAGCGTTTGGCGACGAACGCCGGGCCGTGCATCTTCATCTCTCCGGCATGATCCAGCGCCACGTGTGCGAGCAGGAATCCGGACAGCATGAAAAACGTGCTGGTCGCGAAGAAGCCCATGCCGATGAAGCTTCTCAGCATCGCCGGCATGTCGCTGTAGATGCCGCCGAAGTGATAGGCGACCATCCACAACGCCATCAGAAAGCGCAGCCATTCGAGGCCGTAATATCGCTGTCGTTTGCTAGTGGACATCCTGCCACCTCCTTTCTTACCGCCGGACAGTACCTGACGACGTGATCGACGAACGAGGTCTCGAGGCGCGTCTAAAGCCTATGAGCGCGATGCCCGAAACGGCGCCGTAAAAGACGGCCCATGCTCAGCGAAGCGATTGCGCGGGGTTGCTATAGAGTTATTATCGAAGGGTGGGAGCACGCCGCGACGGTAACCGCGGATCGTGTCATGATCGTCGTCAAAGTGTAACAACATCGCAACGAAAACCGTGCCACGGCGCCAGGAATCACTCGTTTTTACACAAACGCCCTGATGCTGTCGCCATAAAGCGACGCTTGGCCACCGCCCTGACGGGTCATCGGCTCACCCACGCCATGCCTGACGCTTCGGCGTCTCGCCCCGGGGTTCTCTTTCCACGCCCCATACTTATTTCGATCAGGAGTCACCATGGATCAGCAATCCCCCGTCGCGTTCATCACCGGTGCCACCTCGGGGTTCGGGCGTGCCTGTGCCCATCGCTTTGCCAAAGCGGGCTGGGCACTGGTGCTCAGCGGTCGCCGCCAGGAGCGCCTGGAAGCGGTCAAGAAGGAGTTGGAGAGCCAGGTCCCGGTTCATGTCGCCACCTTGGATGTGCGCGACCGGGATGCGGTCGCTCGAGTCGTCGAGGAGCTGCCATCGGATTTCAAGGCGGTGAAGGCACTGGTCAACAACGCCGGACTGGCCTTGGGTGCCGGCCCGGCTCAGGAGGCCAACCTGGACGACTGGCAGACGGTCATCGACACCAACATCACGGGTCTGGTCAACGTGACGCGCACGCTGCTGCCGACGCTGATCGATGTCGGCCGCGGCGCAGCCATCATCAATATCAGCTCCACCGCGGCGCTATGGCCCTACCCCGGCAGCCATGTCTACGGCGCCTCCAAGGCGTTCGTCAATCAGTTCTCCTACAACCTGCGCTGCGATCTCAAGGGCACCGGCGTTCGCGTCACCGATATTGCCCCCGGCATGTCGGAAACCGAATTCACGCTGGTCCGGATGAAGGGCGATCAGAGCGCTCACGACAAGCTCTATGGCGGCGTCGAGCCGATCCAGCCGGAAGATGTCGCCGAGCAGGTGTTCCTGGCCGCGACGCTACCACCGCATCTCAACATCAATCGTCTCGAGCTGATGCCGGTGTGCCAGTCCTGGGCCGGTCTATCGGTGGATCGAGACTGAGACACCCCGGCACGAAAATCCCGGCACGGCCTTCAGCCCTCTTCCGTGGAGGGCCGATGGTGCGGGCCTGTGGGCCACGTTTCCACCCCTTCCACACGGGATCGACATGACCGAACGCTCCACGGCAGCGGCGCCCGCTCGCGGGCATCAGCCCCTCTGGCTCGCGACGGCGCCGGGGCTCTTTCTGCTGCTGTGGTCACTGGGATTCCCGGTCGCCAAGATCGGCACGCAGCATATCGACCCGCTGCTGTTCCTGGGGCTTCGGTTCACGTTGGTGCTGCTGATCATGTTGCCGATCTGGCTATGGCTGCGCCCACCGATGCCGACCAGGCTCGCCGCGTGGGGTCATCAGGCGATGGTCGGCTTCCTGATCCAGACCATCTACTTCGGCTGCTGCTACAGCGCCTTTGCCCTCGGCAGCTCCGCCGGCGTAGTGGCGCTGATCGTATCGTTGCAGCCGATACTGGTCGCCCTCGCGGCCCCGGCGATGGTGGGCGAAACCATCGGCAGGCGGCGCTGGATCGGCTTCTTGCTGGGCTTCGTGGGCGCGGTGGTGGTCATCGTCGGTCGCTCCACCGTGGAGGGCACGACGGTCGGCGGCTTGTTGCTGGCCTTGGCCGCCCTGTTGGGCATGAGCGGTGCGACACTCTACGAGAAGCGCTTTGGCGAGCCGCTCCATCCGATCAGCGCCAATCTCATCCAATATCTGACCGGCTTGATCACGACCCTGCCGCTGATCGCGCTGTTCGGCCACTTCACGCTCGAGCTGAACGGTGCGCTGGTCGGATCGCTGGCCTACCTGGTCATCGGCAACTCATTGATCGCCATCTCGCTGCTGCTGGCGATGATCCGCCGCGGCGAGGCCTCCCGGGTCTCTGCCCTGTTCTACCTGGTGCCGCCCTGCGCGGCACTGTTTTCATGGTGGCTGATCGACGAAGCCATGCCCCCCGTTGCCTGGCTGGGCATGGCCATCGCCGCCGCCGGGGTGGCCCTGGTCAGTGGCCGGCGCCAACGCCGCTGAAGGGACTCGACGTTGACGCCACCAGGCTCGCGACGCAACATGAGCGGGATTCAGCAATCGCTTCACGATCAGGCCAATTCCACCATGTCCACCGCCGACGAGCGCCAGGCGCTCCACCTGCCCAAAGGGCACGCCAAGCTGCTGCTTCACTCCTGCTGCGCCCCCTGCTCGGGGGAGGTCATGGAAGCGCTGCACGCCTCCGGTATCGACTACGCGATCTTCTTCTACAACCCGAATATCCATCCGGAGAAGGAGTACCTGCTGCGCAAGGAGGAGAACATCCGCTTCGCCGAGCAGCACGACATCGAGTTCATTGATGCCGACTACGATACCGACAACTGGTTCGCCCGCGCCAAAGGAATGGAGTACGAGCCGGAGCGCGGCATTCGTTGCACCATGTGCTTCGACATGCGTTTCGAACGCACGGCGCTCTACGCCAAGGAGCACGGCTATACGCTGATTTCCAGCTCGCTCGGCATCTCGCGCTGGAAGGACATGAACCAGATCAACGACTGCGGTCACCGCGCCGCCGCGCCTTACGAGGGGATGGAGTACTGGGATTACAACTGGCGCAAGAAAGGCGGCTCGAAACGCATGATCGAGATCAGCAAGCGCGAGCGTTTCTACCAGCAGGAGTATTGCGGCTGCGTCTACTCGCTGCGCGACTCCAACCTCCACCGCAAGGCCCAGGGCCGTGAGCTGATCAAGCTCGGCGTACAGTACTACGGCGGCGACGAGTGACAGTGCCAGGTGGCCCTCGCCGTCAACTTTTCGCTATCAGCAGCGCACCAGCGCCGATCATCAGCGATCCGGCGCCCCGGTTCAATCGGCGCTGCGCGCGGGGCGAACGCAAGGCTCGCCGCGCTCTGGCCGCACTGGCAGCGATCAGGCAGAGCCCTGCCATCAAGCCAGCGACCGTCAGCACGACCAACAGCGCCAGGGCGGAGCCGCCGAGCCGCTCGAGGTCGACGAACGTGGGCAGAAAAGCGATATAGAACAGGATCACCTTGGGATTCGAGGCAGAGATAAGAAATCCCTGCGCGACCCCGGCCAGATTAACCCCCGACTGACCGGGCGACGCCACCTCGGCGCTTTGCACCGGCGCTTTCCACAACTTCCAACCGAGATAGAAAAGATATAGCGCTCCCAGGATCCGGATCACGCCGAAGACTTCCCCCCAGTGCTCGGCGATGGTGGCCAAGCCGAAGGTCGCGAGCAGCAGATAGAGCACGTCGCTGAGTATCATGCCCGCCGCCATCGGCAGGCATCGACGAAAGCCTGCGTTCATGCCCGTGGCGATCAGCGCGAACACGCCCGGACCCGGCGTGATGGCGAACAGGAAAATGGCCAGCAGGTAGGTGACGGCACTTTCGAGAGACATGGCGTGGACCCACAATGGAGGCGATGAAGCGCGATTGTCGGCCTGACGCCCCTGCAGCGCAACCCGTCAACGCAAGCGGCGGCGCATGATGCGCCGCCGCTTGTGACCGGTCGAGACAGCGAATGTCTCAGCAGTTCCCTTTTTTCGCCTGCCCCGGCGGACAGAAGTCACCGTCGCCGTGACGATGATCACCGTCACCAATGATTACCGCGGGCTCGGACTCGATGCGTGCCGGATGGTAACTGCAGGCACTCAGCATCACCATCGCCAACACCGCCCAAGTCGCCATGATCAACCAGCGCGATCGTTGTATTGCCTTGTCGTTTACCACGTCATGCTCCTCGTTCCTTCGCCGATCGTCACGCCGGCGTCACCTTCAGCGTACCACGACGCCCTTGTGCGGCATGCCAGCGGCCAATCTCAACGCCCGAACACGACCTTGGCGACATCCTGGTAGACCTTGGCGAAATGCACGGTCATTCCCGCCTTGAGATAGTCCGGCAACTCGTCGTAATCGCGCTTGTTGGCCTCCGGCAGGATCAGCTCGAAGATTTCGCTGCGCCGGGCGGCGATCACCTTCTCGCGGATGCCGCCGACCGGTAGCACCTGGCCGGTCAGCGTCAGCTCGCCGGTCATCGCCAGCGGCCGGTCGATGCTCTGGTTCCGGGCCAGCGACATCAGCGCCGTGGTCATGGTCACGCCCGCCGAAGGACCATCCTTGGGGGTGGCGCCCTCAGGCACATGGAGGTGGACGAAGGCGTCGTTGAAGAAGTCGGCGTCGGCGCCGTACTCGCCCAGGTGACCCAGGGTATAGCTGTAGGCGATATTGGCCGA
Organism: Salinicola sp. CR57; assembly: GCF_003206585.1. Taxonomy (NCBI): domain Bacteria; kingdom Pseudomonadati; phylum Pseudomonadota; class Gammaproteobacteria; order Oceanospirillales; family Halomonadaceae; genus Salinicola; species Salinicola sp. CR57. Next base: position 108,266 of record NZ_PZJL01000007.1, on the reverse strand, counting down.
CTCCTGCATCACTTCGCCCAGCTTGCCGGTGAGCTTGAAGCCACGCGTCAGCGCATGCACCTTGGTCGCCTCGATCGGCAATGTGGCGCCACCCATGGCGGTCCAGGCCAGTCCGGTGACCACGCCGACGCCCTTGAGTACCTTCTCCTTGCGGAACAGCGGCGCGCCCAGGAACTCCTCCAGGTTGTTGACCGAGACCTTGACCGTCTCCTGGTTCTGCTCGAGCATCTTGACCGCCGCCTTGCGCACGATCCGGTGCAACTGCTTCTCGAGCTGGCGAACGCCGGCCTCGCGGGCGTAGCCCTCGATCACCTGCTTGAGCGCGGCATCGGTTAGGTTGATGCGCTTCTTGGGAATGCGGTCACGCTTCAACAGTTTCGGCCACAGGTGATGCTTGGCAATCGCCACCTTCTCTTCGGCGATGTATCCCGACAGCCGGATCTGCTCCATGCGGTCGAGCAGCGGCCCCGGAATGGTGTCGAGCTGGTTGGCGGTACAGACGAACAGCACCTTGGAGAGATCCAGACGCACGTCGAGGTAGTGATCGAGGAAATCGACGTTCTGCTCTGGGTCGAGCACCTCCAGCAGCGCCGAGGCCGGATCGCCCTGGAACGACTGCCCCATCTTGTCGATCTCGTCGAGCATGATCACCGGGTTCTCGACCTCCACCTCCTTGAGCGCCTGCACCAGCTTGCCCGGCATGGCACCGATATAGGTTCGGCGATGGCCCTTGATCTCCGCCTCGTCGCGCATGCCGCCCACCGAGAAACGATAGAACTTGCGCCCCAGGGCATCGGCGATCGACCGGCCGACGGAGGTCTTGCCCACCCCGGGGGGGCCGACCAGCAGCACAATGGAGCCACCCACGTCACCCTTGAACGAACCTTCCGCCAGGAACTCGATGATGCGCTCCTTGACGTCGTTCAACCCGTCGTGATCGCGATCGAGCACGCCGCGAGCCCGCTTGAGATCGAGCTGGTCCTCCGACGAGATCCCCCAAGGGAGCGACGTCAGCCAGTCGAGATAGTTGCGGGTGGTGCCATATTCCGGCGAACCGGTCTCCAGCACCGACAGTTTGTTCAGTTCGTCGTCGATGCGCTCCTGAACCCGCTCCGGCACCTGCAGCGCCTCGAGACGGCCACGAAAGGTATCGACATCGCTCTCGCGATCGTCCTTGGAGATACCGAGCTCTTTCTGGATCACCTTGAGCTGCTCGCGAAGGAAGAACTCGCGCTGGCGCTCCTGCATCTGCGAGTTGACCTGCTCGCTGATCTGGTTCTGCAGCTGGGCGACCTCGATCTCCTTGCGCAGCAGCGGCAGCACCTTCTGCATTCGATCCATGATCGGCAGGGTCTCGAGCACGTTCTGCAGCTCCTTGCCCTTGGCGGAGGTGATGGCTGCGGCGAAGTCGGTCAACGGACCCGGCTCGTGCGGGCTGAAGCGGTTGAGATAGCTCTTCAACTCCTCGCCATAGAGCGGATTGATAGGGAGCAGTTCCTTGATCCCGTTGATCAGCGACATCGCGTAGGCGCGCGCTTCCTCCGCTTCGGCATCGACCGGCTCGCGAGGATAGGAGACCTCCACCAGGTAGGGCGGCGTCTTCGACAGCCAGCGGTGAATGCGAAAGCGCCGCATCCCCTGAGCGATGAACTGGATCTGCTGCTCTTCGGTCTGGTTGCGATGCACCTTCACCGCTGTGCCGATCTCCGGGAAGCTGCCGGGGTTCAGCTCCTCCATGCTCACGTCGCCCACGAACGCCACCCCCACCATGTGATGGGGAGTATTGGCGACGCGCTTCATGGTCTCCTCCCAGCGCTGGCGCTGGATGATCAGCGGTTGCACCTGGGCGGGGAAGAAAGGTCGGTTGTGGATGGGAAGGAGGTAGATTCGTTCCGGCAGATAATCACCGGAGGGGACGACGGCACCGGCGGCGTGCTGCGACTGGGGGTCGTCTTCAGGCGCGGTCTGGCTGGCTTCGAAGTAGTCCGTGGCGTCGCGGTTGTGTTCGCTCATCATTCACCCTGAGTTCGAGGCCAAAGCTGGCCGAATGAGCAAGGGATGTGGGCACCGGGGCGGGAGTTCAAGTCAGCGATGGGAGATCGGCGTGGAAATCATCGGGCCGCGCCCGCAAGCGCGGCCCTGCAGACGTCCGAAAAACGTCAGTTCGAATCGTTCGCCAGCGGCAACAGCGGTATCCGCTGACCATCGATATCGAGGACGCCATCCGCCAACTCGACCTGCAGCGGATCGCTGCCCAGCGGCAGGCCAAGCGACATCAGCAGCACGGCCGGTGCGCCCTCGAGGGTCAGGCTGCCCTGCAGGCGGCGAACGAACTCGCGCTCGAGCGCCGCGTCGCTCATGGTCTCGGGATTCCACTCCTCGATCCCGGCGCCATCGATACTGAGCTGCCCTTCACCGCGCATCTTCATGCCCAGCATCGGGCTGTCAGCGTTCAGGCTCTCCAGCGACAGGCGTGGCGATCCCGCGAGCAGCGCCTGAATCGACGGCTGCAGCGGCGCCAACGCGGACTCCAGGGCCCCGTCGTCCTCAGCGTCGGCCGCAGTCTGTATCTCGGTCAGATTCTCTTCCAGCGCCTTGGTCAATGCCCGATAGGCGTCACCATCGACCCGATCCAGCGCCAGCGTGAAGCCGCCGCTGAAAACCGATTGATCCTGGATCCGGGTATCGCCCAGGTCGGCCTTCAACTGCATCGTCAACTGATCGGCGTCGAGCGCCGCCTTCACCGTGTAGCCGATATCCCGGGTGATCACGCTGGGGCTGCCGCTGGGCGTGACCGTCGTGGTCGGGAACGTCAGTGCCATCTGCTGACGGAAAGCCTGGTCATCGCCCTCGAACGTTCCGGAAACCGTCGCTCCCTCGATCAGGACGTCGGCCTGGTCGTCGGTCAGTCGCAGCCGCGGCACCGCGCCTTTCAACATGACATGATCATCGACCTGCTCGATATCGAGCGTCGATTCGGCGGACTCGAGCTGCATGTCGCGGGCCGGGGTCACCTCCCCCGCGACCTCTCGTGCCGGCACGGTGACCGTCTGCGAGAAACTCGGCAGGGTGAAGTGGCCCTCCAGCTTCTGTTCGCGGGTCAGGAAGCGCCCGCTCCAGGTCATCGGCCCCTGGCTCTCGAGGACGTCGCCGAACAGCATCTGACCGCCGCCGTCCGTCACCTGCGCTTCGCCATCCAGCGTCGTCTCGAGCAGGCCATGATTCGCCCGATACGGGACCTCGATGGAGACGGCGTCCGCGTCCCGCGCTACCGCCACGTAGCGGGCCTCGATGCGACCCGAGGAGTGGAACCAGCCGCTGTCGACATCCTCGCGCGAGACGTTCCAGTCGGGGCGAGCGTCGAGCCGCGCGACCAGCTTGTCCATCTCGCTATCGAAGCGCTGGCTGGAATAGGCCTGAGCCCCCAGGTAACCGCCCCCAGCCAACACGATCACGACCGCTCCTGCGATCATCCATTTACGCATGCACTGCTCCAGACGTTGACGTGAGAAACGCTGTTAAGGAACCACTGCCTAAATGCCTACAGGCGCGAATGGCTGTGTTGCGCGGTACCGGTGCGCCGGTCCGATCGGAACTCGCCTAACCCCATGTTATGTCCCGTTCTCTGCGTACCGTGCGCCTTGCCCTTCATCGCCTTCGGCAATTTATTCAGCGTTTCCTTAGATCCACACTGACTCGGCCTGCATGGGGCGTCGCCTTGTTTCGCTCGTGGCTCGTGGCTCAATGCAGCCAGAACCAGAGGTGCATCGTGCTCCAGGCATACACGCCGGCCAGGATGTCGTCGAACATGATGCCGATCCCCCCGGCGACCCGGCGATCCACCCAGCGAATCGGCCAGGGCTTGAGGATATCGAAGACCCGGAACACCACGAATCCCCACAGCGCGGCCTCCCAGGAAAACGGTACCGCCGCCATCGTGAGCCAGTAGCCCACGAACTCGTCCCAGACGATACCCGAGTGGTCGTGCACCCCGAGATCGCGGGAGGTCGTCTCGCAGAGCCAGATCCCGACCAGCGTGGCCACACCCATCAGCCCCATGTAGATCGCCAGCGGCAGACCCGACATCAACCAGTAGAAGGGTATCGCCGCCAGCGTCCCGAAAGTCCCGGGCGCGAACGGTACGGCGCCACTGCCCAGCCCGAAAGCCAGGAAATGGGTCGGTCGACGCCAGACACTCGCGGGAGCCCGGTTCATGAGAGAACCTCCGGAAAGTGATTCCAGCCCTGACGCTCGAGATAGCGGGAATCGATGCCGTGAATGCCCTCGGCATCGACGATTCGCCCGATCGGCGTCAACGGCAGATGGAGCGGCGCCAGGCGGCGCTGCGCCTCGGCAAGATCAGCGGCAGCCACCGTCACCAGCAGCTCGTAGTCATCGCCACCATTGAGCACCCGCTGCCGCACGTCGTCCAGTTCCAGCGTCGCGCGTAGCGGCGTCGCCAGCGGCAACGCCTCGAGATCGAGCCGCGCGCCCACCCCGGAGGCCGAGAGCAGATGCTGGAGATCCGCCAGCAAGCCGTCGGAGATATCGATGGCGCTGGTGGCCAACCCTCTCAGCGACTCCCCCGCCGCCAGCCGAGGCTCGGGACGCAGATACGCCTCGAGCAGAGGATGCTCCAGGTCGCGCTCACCCTGCTGCCAGCGGGCAAGCCCTGCGGCCGCGCGCCCGGGATAGCCGGTCACCGCGACCAGATCGCCTTCGCGGGCTCCGCGACGCCGCAGCGCCTGTCCGGCCGGGACTTCGCCATGGACCGTCACACCGATCGTCAGCGCACCGCGAGTGACATCGCCGCCGACCAGTTCGCAGCCGCTGCGTTCGGCCAATTCGCGGAAGCCGTCCGCGAAGGCCTCGAGCCACGCCGGATCGGCCGCGGGAAGCGTCAGCGCCAGGCAGCACCAGCGGGCTCTCGCGCCCATCGCGGCAAGATCGCTCAAGGCCACGGCCAGGGCGCGATGGCCAATGGCGGCGGGTGGTGCGTCATGGGGGAAATGAACGTCGACCACCGAGGTATCGACGCTGACCGCCAGCTGCTGCCCCGGGGAGAGTGCCAGTACGGCGCAGTCGTCGCCGTTGCCGACGACGACATCGCTACGCCCGGCTGCCGCGGGCCGCGACAGGTAGCGAGCGATCAGGTCGAATTCGCTCAAGGAGGTGCGACTCATGTCAACGACGGCGTGCAGCGACCTCGGCGCCCCGCAGCCGCGAGGCGAGCTTGTCGAGTATGCCGTTGACGTATTTGTGGCCGTCGGTGGCGCCGAATATCTTGGCCAGCTCCACCCCTTCGTTGATCACGACCCGGTAGGGAACCTCGGGACGGCGAGACAACTCGTATGTGCCGAGGCGCAGAATCGCCAGCTCGATACGGTCCAGATCCTCCAGACGCCGATCGAGCAGCGGCGCGATCGCCGCGTCGAGCTCCGCGCGGTTATTGGCCGTGTTGTGGAGCAGGTCGTGGAACAGCGCCTTGTCGGCAATCTCCATGACCTTGTGCCAGTTCTCGTGATCCTCGAGATCCTCGTCGGCGATCTGGGACCGGAACTCGGCCTCGACGGCCGTGATCGACTTGCCGGTCATCTGCCACTGATAAAGCCCTTGGACGGCAAGCTCCCGGGCTGCGCGGCGGGACTCCTGGGCCGGCGTCGGCTGGCGTGACGGTGAGCTCATGCCTCGCCTCCCAATCGCTTGAACAGCGATACCATCTCCATCGCTGCCATGGCCGCCTCGGTGCCTTTGTTGCCGGCCTTGGTGCCGGCACGCTCGACGGCCTGGTCGATCGAGTTGACCGTCAGCACGCCATTGGCGATGGGCGTCGCGAACTCCAGCTGCAGGCTGCTCAACGACGAGTTGCAGTTGCCCGCGACATACTCGAAGTGCGGCGTGCCGCCACGGATCACCGCGCCCAGCGCGACGACGGCGTCGGGCCGGGAAACCTGAAGTACGCGCTTGACCGCCAGCGGCAGCTCCCAGGCGCCGGGGACGTGGATCAGCTCGATGTTCTCTTCACTGACGCCGTGCCGCGTCAGGCTGTCGACGGCGCCCTCGACGAGGCTGTCGACGACATGATGATTGAAGCGGCCCACGACGATGGCGTAACGGCCATCGACATCGGTGAACTGACCTTCCAGTTGCGCGATCGGTTGCATTGTCGGGTTCCGGATACACTGCGCCAGGCTCGTCATTCACTCGAACCTGAACGCGATAAAACAGACTGATTGGCCGGCGCCAGAACCTAGCGCTCGGCGCGCGAAGCCGGCCATCTTATCATGGCCGCGCGGCCATACCACGCTCACACGAACGGTGACTCGAATCTCGGTCAGGCGTCGCCGCTGACCAGCTCGACCACCTCGAGATCGAAACCGGAGAGCGCCGAGAAACGCCACGGCGAGCTCAACAGTCGCATCTTGCCGACACCGAGCTGACGCAGAATCTGCGCCCCGGTGCCGATGGAGAGGAAATTCCCCGCCCCGTCGGTGGCGCTGTTGCGCGGCGACGCTCCCCGCCCCAGGACATCGTCGAGCTGCTGCTTGAAGTCGCCTGGCGGGCGCGCATCATCCAGCAGCACGAACACGCCCGACTCCGCCCGGCCGATCTCGGCCAGTGCCGTGTGGGCTGTCCAGTGGCTGTCCGCCCGGCACAGTGCCAGCAGATCGCGAAGGGTATCGCCGCCATGCACCCGCACCGTCGTCGGCGTATGCCGTGAGGGCTGCCCTTTGACCAGCGCCAGGTGATGTCTGTCCTGAACGTTGTCGTGGAAGACATGCATCGTCATGTCGCCGAAGGCCGTTCGCACCGGCATCTGCTCGATGGCATCGACGGTACGCTCGTTGAGCATGCGATAGTGGATCAGATCGGCAATGGTACCGATCTTGATGTCGTGCTCCGCCGCGAACCGCTCCAGCGCCGGCCGCCGCGCCATGGTGCCGTCGTCGTTCATGATCTCGCAGATCACACCCGTCGCTTCGAAACCGGCCATGGCGGCCAGGTCGCAGGCTGCCTCGGTATGGCCGGCACGGCGAAGCACGCCCCCCGGCTCCGCCATCAGCGGGAAGATATGACCCGGCTGGACGATGTCTTCCGGCTTGGCGCCACGGGCCGCCGCGGCCCTGACCGTCAGGGCGCGGTCAGCCGCCGAGATGCCGGTGGAGACTCCCTTGGCGGCCTCGATGGAGACAGTGAACTTGGTGCCGTAGCCGGAGCCGTTGTCGCTGACCATCAGCGGCAGCTTCAACTGCTGGCAGCGCGATCTCGACATCGGCTGGCAGATCAGGCCACGAGCGTGGCGGGCCATGAAATTGATGTGGCTGGCCTCGACACACTCGGCCGCCATGATGATGTCGCCCTCGTTCTCGCGATCCTCGTCATCCATCAGGATGACCATCCTGCCCTGCCGGATCTCTTCCAACAGGACATCGATGCCGGCCAACTGATTCGATTGCGCTGTCGTCATTGATGATTCGTCCAATGAAACCGCCGTCTACTGAAACCACCAGGGGTCGATGCGGCACAGCCTACCTGTCGCGGGACGCGGACGCTACTGTCGGGTGCTGGTGACACAGCGCGCGACTGACGACGCCCCCGTTCCGCCAGGCTCAGCGCTCCCTGAGCGGGCGTGCCGAGATGCGCCAGTCGTCACCCAGCGCCCGGATATCGTCGATCTTCAGCCGCCGCTGCTGGCTCATTGTCGCCAGCCCCGGCAACGCGAACAGCGGCCGTGCCTCGCTGCCCAGTAGCGTGGCCGCCATGAACAGTTCCAGCCGGTCGACACAATCGGCCTCGAGCAGTGCGCCGGCCAGCGTGGCACCGGTCTCGACCAGCACCTCGTTGCAGGCTTCCTGGGTGGCGAGATGACGCAGCAGCGCGGTGAACTCCACGCGCCCCTCGGCATTGGCGGGCATCACCACGACCTCGGCGCCAGCGGCTTCGAGCCTGCGACGCCGCTCGCTAACCTCCGTGTGAACCGTGAACACCAGCGTTCGCCCGGGCTCGCTCAGGCATGCCGCGGCCAGCGGCATGCGCAGATGACTGTCCAGGACCACCCGCAACGGCTGGCGACGGGCGATGGATTCGGCGTCGTCCAGGCCGAGCTGCTCGGCCCGCACCGTCAGCCGGGAGTCGTCGAAGATGATCGATTCGACGCCGGTCAGAACCGCGCTGGACTCGGCCCGTAGTCGCTGAACCTGGCGCCGCGCGGCCGGACCGGTGATCCACTGGGACTCCCCGTCCGCCATCGCCGTACGGCCGTCCAGACTCATCGCCATCTTCAACGTGACCCTAGGCAACCCTTCACGCATGCGGCGGATGAAACCGGGATTGAGCTGGCTGGCAGCTTCTTCCCGCAGCCCCACGGCGACTTCGATGCCCGCATCGCGCAGCATCGCGAAGCCCCGACCTGATACCTGCGGGTTGGGATCTTCCATTGCCGCGACGACCCGGATCACGCCCGCCTCGATCAAGGCCAGGCTGCAAGGTCCGGTACGGCCAGTATGCGAACAGGGCTCGAGGGTGACGTAGGCGGTCGCTCCTCGAGCTGCCTCGCCGGCCATCCGCAGCGCGTTGATCTCGGCGTGAGGCTCGCCGGCCCGGACGTGAAAGCCCTCCCCGACAATCCGGCCGTCCTTGACCAGCACGCAGCCGACCCGAGGGTTGGGATCACAGCTGTAGCGACCCTGCCAGGCAAGCTGGATCGCCCGGTCCATGCAGGATTCCTGGGAGAGGGGTTCGAGATTAGATGAGGACATGAAGGCTCGCTCGATGGGAGGGAAAGCGAGGGGACGATAGCGACGGGACAGGCGTCGACTCAGCCCTGGCCGCCCTCGTCACCCGACGAGAGACTCGGCTCCTGGGACAACCGATCGATCTCGGCACGAAATTCGTCGAGATCCTGGAAACGGCGGTAGACGGAAGCGAAACGAATGTAAGCCACGTGATCGAGACGCTGCAGCGTCTCCATGACTTCCTCACCCACGTCTCGCGCCTCCACTTCCCGGTCGCCTCTGGCGCGCAGCCGCTGGCGAATCCGTTCCACCGCTGCCTCGAACGACTCCACGCTGACGGGACGTTTCTCCAGCGCACGCGCCATGCCCGCACGCATCTTCTGCTCGTCGAAGCTCTCGCGGGAGCCATCGGACTTGACCACCCGCGGCATCACCAGCTCGGCGGTTTCATAGGTGGTGAAGCGCTCTCCACACTCCGCGCACTGACGACGACGCCGCACCTGATCCCCCTCGGCCACCAGCCGGGAGTCGGTCACCTTGGTATCGTGCGTACCACAGAAAGGGCAATGCATCGTCGGGATCTACCTGTCAGCGTGGGCGATGAGCGTAATCGCCCCTCTTGTTGATGAATGCGGTAACGGTGCCGTATGAGAGAGCAGAGTGTACCGGTTTGGGCAACATAGCGGAAACACGCGGAAAAACCTTGGCGATTTTGATGTTGGCCCATCTTCTGCAAGGATGTTGTGACAATCCTTAACAACGAAGCCTTGAATCCCAGGCCGCGTACGTCAACCGCCGATACCAAGGAATCGCCCATGCCCAGTCGTGCCGCGAATTATCCCGCCCTTTCCGAGGAAGCCTTCATGGCCCGCGCCAGCGCGCGCCTGGAAGAGGTATATGGACCCCGCCGCGACGAGATCATGCGACGCCTGATGACGTTGCTGATGCACCAACGCAGTGCACTGGATACCTTGCCACGCCCCACCTGGAGTGAGCGCGATCAGATTTTGATCACTTATGGCGACACCATCATCGATGGAGAACGGCCGCCACTCGAGGTAATGGATGACTTTCTCGCCACTCGTCTGAACGGGACGTTCAGTGGCCTGCATATCCTGCCGTTCTTCCCCTGGAGCAGCGACGACGGCTTTTCGGTGATCCATTATCGCGAGGTGAACCCCAAGCTCGGAGACTGGCAGGATATCCGCCGGCTCGCCTCGCGAGTGGACTTGATGGTCGATCTCGTCATCAATCATGTCTCGCGCGATTCACTCTGGTTCATCGACTACCTCTCGGGCACGCAGCCGGGGCGCGACTACTTCATCGAGATGGACCCGGAGACGGATCTCTCCATGGTCACGCGGCCACGCAATTCGCCTCTCCTGGTGCCGGTATCGACACGTCGCGGAACACGCCACCTGTGGGCGACCTTCTCCGAAGACCAGATCGACCTCAATTTCGCCAATCCGGACGTACTGCTCGAATTCATCGGCATCCTGCTCTATTACGTCCAGCAGGGCGCGCGCATCATTCGCCTCGACGCCATCACCTACCTGTGGAAGGAGGTTGGTACCCCCTGTGTGCATCTGCCCCAGACGCACGCCATCGTCCGCCTGCTGCGGGCGATTCTCGACTTCATGGCACCGGGAACGCTGCTGATCACCGAGACCAACGTGCCACATCAAGAGAACATGAGCTACTTCGGTCTGGAACGCCTGGCTCCGGAGCCTCAGGCCGAGGGCCACGACGACGAATCGCCGTCGATGCCCGACGAAGCGCACATGATCTACCAGTTCACGCTACCGCCTCTGCTGGTACACACGCTGACCAGCGGAGACGCCACCACGCTGGCCGACTGGGCGCGCAGCCTGCCGACGCTGCCACCGGGCTGTACCTACTTCAACTTCACCGCCAGCCACGACGGTATCGGCGTCAGGGCCCTCGAGGGTCTGCTGCCATCTCACGAACTGGAGATCATGCTCGAACTGATGCACCGCTTCGGCGGCTACGTCAGCATGAAGACCAACGCCGACGGTAGCGACTCGCCCTACGAGATCAACATCACCTACTACGACGCAATGAAGGGGACGCGTCGCGGCGCCGACGCGTGGCAGGTCGAGCGTTTCCTCTGCAGCCAGAACCTGATGCTGGCGCTACAGGGGATACCCGGCGTCTATTTTCATAGCCTGACCGCGACCCTCAACGACCACGGCGGCGTGGAACGCAGTGGCAAACTGCGCTCGATCAACCGTCGACGCTGGCCCAAGGAGGAGCTCGACGAACTCATCGACAGCCGCAGCACGCCGACCCGCGAGGCGTTCACCTCGCTGAAGCGACGACTCAACATTCGCGCCAACGAGCCCTGCTTTCATCCCGAAGCCGCTCAGCGAGTGCTCGACACGCCGCCCGGCATCTTCGCCATCGAACGCGGACCGCTCTCCAACGGGCGCCGCCTGCTGGCGATCTACAATATCAGTGACACGCGCCAGCCGCTGGAGATCGACGAGCTGAACGGTGGCGAGTGGTACGACGTGCTCAAGGATGGCAAGCGCTGGAGCCCGCATCCCGACGAGCGCGACATCCTGCGGCCCTACCGCAGCCTGTGGCTGGTCCAGCCCTGAGCGGTTCCCGCGATGGCCGGTGAGAGTCGGTTCGACTCTCGCCGGCCGTGGCCCAACCCCCGGCAAGCGCACGCATCCCGCCTACACCTCTCCTGCGTTATCCAGCTCCACCGCTTCGAACAGCCGGTCCTGGAGGTCGGGAATCGCCGCCTGGACCCGGTTCCAGCTGGGAATGAAAGGCTTGTCCCGCGGGGATTCGAAGAAGGCGGCGCCAGCCTGCATGATATTGTCGGCGAACAGCTCCACGGCGGCCTCTTCACTGTGACGGTCCAGTTTGAGCCCGTTCATGGCGGCATCGTGGTCGTAGGCCTCGATCAGGTCCAGCGCCACGCGATAGTAGGTGGCCTTGACCGTACGGAAGCTCTCGACGCTCATCTCCACGCCGAGCGTCGCCAGTTTGCGATACATCGCCTTGGCGATGTCCATGCTCATACGGTTGAGCCCGCCGCTGGGGTCCTCCTCGGAGACCGGCTGATGCTTGTGGTCGTAGGCGTCGGCGATATCCACCTGGCACAGGCGCTTGGTCGAGAAGTTCCGGTGAACCTCGGAGAGCACGCCGATCTCCAGGCCCCAGTCGCTGGGAATGCGAATGCCGTCGAGCACGTCGGCGCGCATGGAGAATTCGCCGGATAGCGGATAGCGGTAGCTGTCGAGGTAGTCGAGGTAAGGCAGCGGCCCGTAGATCATCTTGAAGGCCCGGATCAGCGGCGTGACCATCAACCGCGCCACCCGGCCGTTGAGCTTGCCGGAGGCGATTCGGGAGTAGTAGCCCTTGCAGAACTCGTAGTGGAAGCGCGGGTTGGCAACCGGGTAGATCAACCGCGCCAGGAGGCCGCGGTCGTAGGTGACGATATCGCAGTCGTGGAGCGCGACCGCCTCGGCCTTGCCGGATGCGCGGACGTAACCGGAGCAGTACCAGACGTTGCAGCCCTTGCCCGGCTCCAGGGGCGCCAGGTTCTCCTGCGCCAGCTCCTGCTGGAGGGCCTGGAGTCGTGGGCCGTCGTTCCACAGGATGCGGTGGTGCTGAGGCAGGCGCGAGAAGAACTCCCGTGCCTTGAGAAACTGCTCGCGATCGGCGCGATCGAGACCGATGACGATTTCGCTGAGATAAGGCACCTTGCACAGCTCGTCGACGATGTGCGAGAGCGCCGGCCCCTCCAGCTCGGAGTAGAGCGATGGCAGAATCAGCCCCATTGGCCGGGTGCGCGAGAACTGCTTGAGATCGTTCTCCAGGGCTTCCACCGAGCGCCGCGTCAGGTTGTGGAAATTGGTAATGATACCGTTCTGATAAAAATCACTCATGAAGCGCCCTCTTCGTATTGTCGTTTTGGCGTCGATCCGTGACGCCTGTCATCAGGTCGATATCTTCGACTACTGCGGCTCGCCACTCTCCCATCCCGGTTCCTGGGCCAGCCAGTGCTCGACACCCTCCGACCAACCGGCCGGCCCCCGCGCTTGCGTTCGATAGACCCGGGCACTCTCTAGGGTCATCGGTTGGCCATGATGGGCGGCAATGATCACGGCCATGTCCGTCGTCGACAGCAGCGCCAGATCGTTGGGCCCATCACCGAGACCCAGCGTCCTCGGCCGATAGCCACGCAACGACTCGAACCGGGCCAGCAGCCATTCGGCGGCCTGTCCCTTGTCGACCGCGCCCATGACATGCCAGAAACGCCCGCCTCTGGTCAGGCGCAGGCCATCGACGCGCAGCGTCTCATGCAAAGCTTGCAGTTTGGTGTCGTCGTCTTCCCAGACCAGCGGTTCGCTCCCTTCACGACACATAGCCTGCTCGGCACCGGCAGCACTGAGCCCCGTGAGTTCCCGAACCTCGGCCAGGTCCATCTCCCCCATTCGGCGGAAGCGCAGGCCATGGCGCTCGCGCACCACATCCAGACGGCGCCGGATGAAGTCGACATCCATGCTCGGGGTCTTGACCACCAGGCCGTCCGGCGAGGCCGGATCGCGATCCAGTCGCGCATGCTGCCAGGCTGGCGGCAGGCCGATTACGGCGCCGTTCTCGGCGATGAAGGGTGTCTGCTCCAGCCCCAGCTCCTGACGGAGAGCCAGCAGTTCGGCACGGGTCTTGCTGGTGGTGGGAATGACCGGGATCGCCCGCTGCTCGAGACGCTGCAGCCACGAGGCGGCAGGCTGCCAGTCGTAGGTATCGTGGTCCAGTAACGACCCGTCGAGATCGGTGAACACCAGCAACGGTGGCTTGTTCAAGGTCGGCTGTGTCATGGCTTCACCCGCATCGCATCACCTCGTCATGTCGTACGCGATCGGCTGCTTGTCGGCAGTCGTATAGGTGAAGGTAGCACGTATCGTGCCAAACACGACGGCTCCTCGGCGCTGCTGTCGGGCCATGGGCGCGGGCGACAGCGCACCGTTTTGGTGCGCTGATGGCTCGCGGGACGGTGGGTATCAGTCGCGGGCGTGTCTTGCCGCGATCGCGATGACGCCGGCCAGGGTCGCGCGATCGCTATCGATCGCTTCGACCGCGATCCCGGAGGCCTCCAGCGCCAGGGTATAACTCTGCCGCAGCGAATCGGCACCGACGAGATACACCTTGTCGAGCTCGCGACGAGCCGCTTGCATGGCCCTCACCTCCTCGCCGATCAAGACGCCGGAAAGAAAGCTGCCGATCTGCGGCGATTCGAGCCCGGCGTAGAGATGGCGGCTGCGGGCTTCGAAGAGGGCATGCATCACGCCCCCGGGGCAGCCGGCGCGGGAAACGCCGAGGCGAAACGCGCCCTCGTCGAACGGCGCGTCTTCACGAGCCGGCTCTCCCGGCAGGGTGTGGAAACGCACCGCGTGGTAGAGCTCGCCGGTCATCATGGTGGTAAACGCCGTCATGCGGCCGGCATCGAGGCGCGCCCACTTGCTGTGGGTACCCGGCAGGCAGCAGTCGCCACCGTCCACGCCAGCAAGCGCCAGGGCACCAAAGGCCTGAACCTCCTCCCCGCGCATCACGTCGACGTGGGCCGGGGTCACCTGCTTGACCCCCGGCACGATCCAGACGTTGTCGAGGCCCGGTGCGGCGACCACGTTCTGGGCCAGATCGGCGGCGGAGATTGGGAGTTCCAGTTGCGGCGCCTCGTGCCAGCCCCGCGCGGAACCGACCATGCCGGCCAGGTAGACCGGGATTTTCTCAGCGCCCGAAGCCGCGCCCTTAGCGCCCGAAGCCGCGCCTTCAACGCCCGAGGCCGCGCCGCCGCCCTCCCGCCAGTCGTCGGTCTGCGACGCGCAGTAGTGGGGGAATTCGCTCTGAGTCAGCGCGCGCAGGCCGGAGGCCGACCGCCGGCTGTCCTGCACCTCGCCGCTGGCGGTGTCGACCAGAAAGGCGCGGAAGTTGCTGGTTCCCCAGTCGATGACGATCAGGCGCGCCGGTGCCTCGCTACTCATGCATCTGCCTCGCGTTCCATCTGCTCCGCGTGGTGCGCGACTTCGAGCAGCCGACGCCACTCCGCGACCAGCTCGGCCGCGATCTCGCCGACTTCCGCCGCCTTGCGTCCCGGCTTGTAGAGGTTGCTGCCGAAGCCGAAGCCGGCCACCCCGAAGGCGTGCCACTCGCTCATGTTGCTCTTGTCGATGCCGCCGACCGCCAGCACCGGCAGGCCCTTGGGCAGGATCGCACTGATATCCTTGAAGTAGCCCGTGCCCAGGCGTGCCGCCGGGAACAGCTTGAGCGCCGTCGCCCCGGCCTTGGCCGCGGCCAGCGCCTCGCTCGGCGTCATGCAGCCGATCATCGGTGCCAGGCCGTGCTCGACACCGGCCCGAATCACCTCCGGGTCGGTATTGGGTGTGATCAGCAGCGGCGCATCGAGATCGGCCAGCCGCTCGGCGTGCATCGGGTCCAGCACCGTGCCCGCCCCGATCACGACATCGTCCGGACAGCGCCTGGCGATCGCGGCGATGCTGTCCCACGCCCGCGGGGAGTTGAGCGGGATCTCGATCAGCTTGAACCCCGCCGCCACCAGTGCGTCGAACACGGCGTCGATCTCTTCCGGCGTGATCCCGCGCAGGATCGCCACCAACGGCCGTTCGCGCAGCGCCGCCTCCAGGGCGAATTTGCGTGTCTCGTTCATTTCTCTCTCCTCGTTTCGGCCAGTCTAGGGCCGCGCGTTGGAGCGCAGCCAGCAGAGCATCAGCATGTAGCGCTCGAGAGCCAGCCGGACCACACTTTCCTGGATGCTCTGCGTCGGCGAGCAAAGACGGCTGAGCGCCAAGTACGGTGCGCTCGAGAGCCAGCCGAGCGAGCTGAAGCGCAAGGCGCCCGGCGCACAGAACCCGGAGCATATGGGGTATATGTGAGGAGTTCGCGCACCGGGCAACACGGCGATTCACTCGCGCAGGCGGCTATCGAGTGTGCCGTTACCATTCCGCGACGGAACCGTCCTCATGGGTCCAGACGGGGTTACGCCAGCGGTGACCGACCTTGGAACGCTCCTCGACGAACGCTTCGTCGATCTCGACCCCCAATCCCGGGCCCTGAGGGATCGCACAGTAGCCGTCCTCGATGGCCAGGGCGTTCTTGTCCACCAGGTAATCGAGCACGTCGTTGTCCCGATTGTAGTGGATGCCCATGCTCTGCTCCTGGATGAAGGCGTTATGGCTGACGGCATCGACGTGTAGAGAAGCCGCCAACGTCAACGGTCCCAGCGGGCAGTGAGGGGCCAGCGCCACATCGAAGCAGGAGGCCAGCGTGGCGATCTTCATGCCCTCGCTGATACCGCCACAGTGGGACAGATCGGGCTGGACGATGTCGACCATGCCTTCGACCAGCAGATCGCGAAACTGGTAGCGGGTGTGCAACCGCTCCCCGGTGGCGATGGGGTAGCCGAGGCCGCCGGCGATATGCTTGAGGCTGGGCAGGTGTTCCGGCAACACCGGCTCCTCGACGAACATCGGATGATACGGTTCCAGCTCCCGCAGCAGCGCCTTGGCCATGGGGCGATGGACGCGACCGTGGAAGTCGATGCCGATACCGACATCCGGCCCCACGGCGTCGCGGGCCTCGGCGACCCGGGCGACCGCCTCGTCCACCTTGGCATGAGAGTCGACGATCGCCATCTCGGCGGTGCCGTTCATCTTGAACGCGGTAAAGCCTTTATCGACCAGCGCCTTGGCGCCCGCGCCCACATCGCTGGGCCTGTCGCCGCCGGTCCAGGCGTACATCCGCATCCTGTCGCGACAGGCTCCGCCCAGCAGTTGATGCACCGGCACGCCGAGATCGCGGCCCTTGAGATCCCATAGCGCCTGGTCGATACCGGCGATGGCACTCATCAGGATCGGCCCGCCACGATAGAACCCCGCGCGATAGAGGATGTTCCACAAGTGCTCGATACGGCGCGGGTCCTGGCCGATCAGATAGTCGGAGAGCTCGTGTACGGCGGCCTCCACCGTGGCGGCGCGCCCCTCCACCACCGGTTCGCCCCAGCCGTAGCAGCCTTCGTCGGTCTCGATCTTGAGAAACAACCAGCGCGGCGGCACCTGCCAGGTCTTCAAGCGGGTAATCTTCATGGTTCACCTTTTTCTGCAAAGCGATTCGTTCAATTCAGCTCCCGCCGACGCCAGACGGGTCGGCGCAGCCAGGGCAGTCGGTAGCTCGAGCACCGCCGTCACCGCTCCCCGGTCGATGACGGCATCACGATCGCCGGCGGATTCTCGACCAGATCCTCCATGCCGAGATCACGGCCGGTGCGCTTGAGCACCGACAGCGCCGCTTCGGCTGCCTGCTGGGGCTGACGCAGGCGGATTGCCTCCATCACCCGACGATGGCGCGTCATGCTGTCAGCGAGATCCTTGGCGCTGTGCAGCGTGGCGCTCTGGTTGGAACGCTCGACGATCAGCGCGATGGCCGGTTTGAGCACATGACTGATCTGCGCCCAGATCAGGTTGTGGGACGCGGCGAAGATCGCCTCGTGGAATGCCACGTCGTAAGCGTTGTAGCTCTCTCCCTGCCAGTGCAGGTCCTCGCGCTCGAGCGTGCGGGCCATGCCTTCGTAGGCGGTTTCGATGGCCAGCAGATCCGAGGCGGTGGCATGGGTGGCAGCCAGGCCGGCAACGAACGGTTCCACCGCCACGCGAAAGGCGAAGACTTCCCGCTGGAGATGTGGGTTGGGCCGGGCGTAGCGTGCCATCCAGGCGCTGACCTGGGGGTCGAGAAGATGCCAGGAGGCCAGCTCGCAGACCCGCGTCCCCTGTCCGGAAATACGCACCAGCAAGCCGGCGTTGACCAGTTTCTGCAGCGCACTGCGAACGGTGCTGCGGCTGACACCGAAGCGCTCGCAGAGATCGACTTCCCGCGGGATCATGGCGCCGATCGCATAGCGCCCGCCGAACACGGCCTCGGCCAGCGCTTCGGCGATATCGGGCTTCGGCCCGCTGGAAGGGCAGGTTGCTGGAGGATCTGCTGCCATTGCGATGTTCAACTCACAGCCGCTTATGTCCGACATAGCTTCAAGCAAGTGGATGTGTGTGGCTGTTAGACCATGGTCACAGACAAGACTAAAGTTGTAAGAGCTCCCCTCTCACTCTCACGTTTTGCGGCAGCGCGTCCACCCCTCCTTTTCTCATCTTTCGTTCCGACCCGCCACCGCTGCGGTCGAGACCTAGGGTCTCCGCGACGCCGTCTGGGGCCATAACGAAAATGCCCCTCCGAGGAGGGGCATCATAAACCGCAAGCCGGGTCCGATCAGCGATAGACCGGGAGCCGGGAGCAGACGGCCTCGACCCTGGTCTTGACCTCGCCTTCGACCTGGCTGGAGTCGCCCTGCTGCATGGCATCGAGAATGTCGCAGATCCAGCCGGCCAGATCGCGACACTCGGCCTCGCCGAAACCGCGTGTGGTCACCGCGGGGGTGCCGATACGCAGGCCGGACGTCACGAACGGGCTCTGCGGATCGTCCGGCACCGCATTCTTGTTGACGGTGATATGGGCACGACCCAGCGCCGCATCGGCATCCTTCCCGGTCAGCCCCTGCTTGACCAGCGACAGCAGGAAGAGATGATCCTCGGTACCACCGGACACCACTTCGTAGCCACGCTCGAGGAAGACGCCGGCCATCGCCTGGGCGTTCTTGACCACCTGCTGCTGGTAGGTCTTGAACTCGGGGTCCATCGCCTCCTTGAAGCAGATCGCCTTGGCCGCGATCACGTGCATCAGCGGCCCGCCCTGCCCACCGGGGAAGACGGCGGACTGCAACTTCTTCTCGATCTCGGCATCGTTCTCGGCCGACAGGATCAGGCCCCCGCGCGGGCCACGCAGCGTCTTGTGCGTGGTGGTGGTGACCACGTGAGCATGAGGCAGCGGGCTCGGATAGACGCCTGCCGCGACCAGGCCGGCGACATGGGCCATGTCGACCAGCAGAAAGGCACCCACGCTGTCGGCGATCTCGCGGAACTTGGCCCAGTCGATGATCTGGGAGTAGGCCGAGAAGCCAGCGATGATCATCTTGGGCTGATGTTCCTTGGCCAGCTTGGCGACTTCCTCGTAATCGATCCGGCCGCTGGCGTCGATGCCGTACTGGACCGCGTTGTAGTGCTTGCCCGAAAAGCTCGGCTTGGCACCGTGGGTCAGGTGGCCACCGGCATCCAGGCTCATGCCCAGCACGGTATCGCCCGGCTTGACCAGCGCCTGGAAAACCGCGCCGTTGGCTTGCGAGCCGGAGTGCGGCTGGACATTGGCGTAGCTCGCGCCGAACAGCTCCTTGGCGTAGTCGATGGCCATCTGCTCGACCACGTCGACATGCTCGCAACCACCGTAGTAACGCTTGCCGGGATAACCTTCCGCGTACTTGTTGGTCAGTTGCGTGCCCTGGGCCTGCATCACGCGCGGGCTGGCATAGTTTTCGGAAGCGATCAGCTCGATATGGGCTTCCTGGCGCGCGACTTCCTGCTGCATCGCGTCCCAAAGGGCATCATCGAATCCGGCAATCTGCATCTCTCGGGTGAACATCGACGGGAATCCTCGGCTCGGGGATGGTTCAACTACCAGCGGCGCCAGTCCGGCATCCGGCGGCTCGATATCAAAATCGTAAGCGCACGGTTTGAAAAGGCGGCGAGCGAAACCCAGACAAGTCAGGAGTCGGCGAGGAAGCGGAATTTACACGAGCGTAAACGCGCCTTTCGAACCGATCTTCAACGCTGTATGGGCGAGCGCAGGCTCTTTTCAGGTGCAGCGTGGGGCGCAATGATACCCCAGCGCTGACGGCCTTTCCTATGAAAGTCCGTCATGCGCTGAACCATAATTTCTCACCTTGGCTTTAGCTTGGGTAAAACGTGCCCGGGAGCGTCGTCCGTCGTCCCGCCCCCGTCACATTCGCTATCCTGCGGTGGCTTCATGCCCCCATCAGGTCTCTCCCAACAATCGCAGGCTGGCCATCGGCGCCTGCCGACGAGTCCCCCGGGAGAGCAGAAAACCGACGCCGCCCACCAGCGCCGCCCCCAATAGCGGCATGATCCCCCACATCAGCCAGTGCATTCTCGGCACCAACCCCAGCCAGCCGTAGATGCCCAGCGCCGCCGCCTCCGCCAGTGCGGCGCCCAGCAAGCCGCTGACAAGACCGAGCAAGGCGAATTCGGCCAACTGCATGCGAGACAGCGTCCGGTTACCGGCACCGAACACCCTCAGCAGCGCGCCTTCGTGGGCGCGTGCCGGGCGACTGGCGGTCAACGCCGCGTAGAGGACGCTGACCCCGGCCAGCAGCACGAAGCCCAGCACGAACTCGATGGCCCGGGTCACCTGGCCGAGGATGCCACGGACCTGTTCCAGCAACGCCTCGACGTTGAGCACCGACACGCCGGGATATCGCTGCACCATCTCACCCAGCATTTGGTTGCCGCCGTCGGGAAGGTGGAAGGAGGTGATATAGCTGTGACCGAAACCCTCCAGCGCCCCGGGAGGAAAGATGATGAAGAAATTGGGCTGAAAGCTCTCCCAATCCAGATGACGCAGACTGGTGATTCGGCCCGTGATGCTGTCACTGCCGATGGTGAAGGTCATCTCGTCGCCCAGGGAGAGGCCCAGCCTCCCGGCCAACTCCTCCTCGACCGAGATCGGCACGGCACCATCGCCCGACGCCGCGTCGGTGTCGAACCACCCGCCCTCGGTGATCCGATTGCCCTCGGGCAGTGCGGCGCGCCAGGTCAGGTTGAGGTCGCGGCGAAGTGCGCCGTCGTTGCGGGACTCTTCAGGAACCCGCTGCGCCGGCGGCTCACCGTCGATGGCGGTCAGGCGCCCGCGCACCATCGGGTACAGGCCGCTGGCGCTGTCGGCAGTGTCCTCGATCAGCGTTTCGACCCCGGCCCGCTCCTGCGGCTGAATATTGATCGCGAAGTAGTTGGGGGTGTCGACCGGCAGTTGGGCCTGCCAGGTGGTGAGCAGGTCACCTCTGACCAGCGCGATGATCGCCATCGCCGCGAAGGTGACGGAAAAAGCCAGCAGTTGCCCGAGGCTGGCCGTGCGCCGGCGCGCCAACTGACGTCCTCCCAGTTGCCAGGCCCGCCCCTTTTGCCCCCCTTGTGGCAAGCGAGCCAGCACGGCGAGCAGCAGTTGCAACATCGCCTGCCCCACCCCCCACAGAACGACCAGCGCGACCAGGCCGCCCAGCAGAATGCCCAGCGCCAGCGCCGGGTCACCGGAGTAGAGCCACAGCAGGGCACCGAACACGAGACTGGCGAACGCCACGACCAGCCACCCGGCGGCCGGAATCGGATCGAGCTCGCGCCGCAGCACCTTGAGCGCACTGACACGCTTCAGCCTCAGTAGCGTCGGTCCGGCGAAACCCACCAGCACTGCGAGAGCGGTCAGAACGCCCATCAGCCAGGGCATTCCGCCCGGCGGCGGCAGTTCCAGCGGCAGAAAGCGGGTCAACAGTGCCAGCAGCACCGCCTGCCCTGCCAGCCCCAGCAAGGCCCCCACCACCGCCGCGACGAGGCCCAGCCACGCCAGTTGCCAGGCGAAGAGCTGGCCCAGTTGCCGTTGCGAGGCACCGAAGCAGCGCAGCAGCGCCGCGGTATCGAGATGGCGATCGACATAGCGCCGCGTGGCCATGGCCACGGCCACACCGGCAAGCAGAACCGCCGCCAGCCCTGCCAGGCTCAGATACTTCTGCGCCCGGTCCAGGGAGCGTCCCAGACTGGGCCGGTCCACCCGTACGTCTCGAATCTCGACCCCGGCATCGCGCAGCGCTTCGAGTCGCGCGGCGAGTCCGTCGATCGCCGCCGGCGGCCCGGCGGCCAGCAGCTCGTACTCGATTCGCGAGCCGGGCCTGACCAGCTCCGTCGCCTCGAGGTCCTGGATGTTGAGCATGATGCGCGGCGTCAGCCCGGCGAACCCGGCCTGCTGGTCAGGTTCACGATCGATCAGGCCGGTGATGGTCAACGACAGCGCCCCGACCTGGACACGATCGCCGATGCCCGCGTCCAGCAGTTGCGCCAGCCTGGGTGCGATCCACGCGCTGCCCGGCGCCGGGCCGTGATCCACGCCCTCGACGCCACTGCCCCGATCGACCCGGACCTGACCGTAGAGCGGATAGTGGTCATCCACCACCTTGAGACCCGCCGGCTGGAAGGCATCCCCTTGGCTCACCATCGATACCAGATCGACCTGGTCGCTCAGTTCGAGCCCGGCGTGACGGAGCTCTTGGCGAAGCTCATCGTCGAACGCCCGCCCCTGCTCCAGCACCAGATCGCCGCCCAGCAGCTGTCCCGCCTGTCGCGTCAGTCCCCGGTCGAGACGGTCGAGAAAGAAACCGATCATGGTAGTGGCCGCCACGGCCAGGGCCAACGCGACGAACAGCGCCCGGACATCGGCAGCGCGCAGGTCGCGCCTGAGCCCCTTGAGCGAGAGCGCGATCAGGTTCATGCCTCGACTCCATGCCGCCGCTCGATCGCCGTCAATGCACCACCCTCGAGCCGGAGGCAGCGGTCGCACCGCGTCGCCAGCGCCATGTCGTGGGTAACGAGGATCAAGGTTGTCCCGGATTCTCGGTTGAGGTCGAAGAGCAGATCGATGATGCGGCTGCCAGTCGCTTCGTCGAGATTGCCGGTAGGCTCGTCGGCGAAGACCAGATCGGGATCGGCCACGAACGCGCGCGCCACTGCCACCCGTTGCTGCTCACCGCCGGAGAGCTGCTTGGGCAGGTGGTCGAGACGCTCGCCCAGCCCGACACGCTCGAGCCATTGACGACTTTTGGCAGCCACGTCTTGCCGAGGCGACAGTTCCAGCGGCAACATGACGTTTTCCAAGGCAGTAAGCGTGGGTAATAACTGGAAGTTCTGAAAGACGAAACCGACACGGCCGGCGCGGAGAGCCGCGCGTCCATCCTCGTCCAGGTCGCTCAGCGACTGGCCGAACATCTGGAGCTCTCCCGAGCTGGGCGCGTCGAGTCCCGCCAGAAGCCCCAGCAGAGTGGATTTACCGGCGCCGGAACTTCCCACGATGGCTACACTCTCACCGCAGTCGACATCCAGCGTCAGCGATTCGAGAATAACCAGCTCTCGTTCTCCACTTGTTACCCGTTTGGCGAGCTGGCTGGCGTGTAGAATTCGCTTTCGTTCATGGTCGGAGGAGTGAGACATGGTGCCTGGTTTCCCTGTGTTTGGTAGCAAGATGCCTATCGCCAAGCTGGCGAGGCGCTGTGCGGGTGGCGCACTGTTATTGTGTGTTGCCGTGCTATCGCTGACGCCGGGCGCAGCCCGCGCCGACACCATCCTGGTGATGGGCGACAGCTTGAGCGCAGCCTATGGCATCGACCCACAGGCCGGATGGGTCACTCTGCTGGAAAAGCGGTTGGGTAGTGAGCATGAAGTCGTCAATGCCAGCATCAGTGGCGAGACGACGTCGGGTGGCTCGGCACGGCTTCCCGAAGTTCTCGGACAATATCATCCCGATATCGTTCTGCTGGAGCTTGGCGGCAATGATGGGCTGCGCGGACTTTCCCCCCAGCAGATGCAGGTCAACCTGGCGAAGATGATCGAGCGTAGCCAGAAAGAGAACGCCAAGGTTCTGCTGCTCGGCATCGAGGTACCCCCCAATTACGGTCCCGCCTATACAGACGCTTTCCGTGACGTGTTCACCCAGCTGGCTCGCGACTACCAGGTCCCGCTGTTGCCATTCCTGCTCGAAGGCGTTGATCTCGACACCATGCTGCAGGATGACGGCATCCACCCCACCGCCGAGGCCCAACCCATCATTCTCGATAACGTCTGGTCGAAACTGGAACCGATGCTGTCGCCATCGACGAGCACGGCTGGCTGATGGCGCATCGGCTTCCGGTATCGCGGCTACGGCTCAAGCCCGGCCGAACCGCTGGCGGTGATGTCTCGACCTGCTATCGTTAACACATTGAAAACGCTCGCGACGTAGTACATGGCGAGCTGGATCGGCAAGGAGGCTGAGTAATGGAAACGGAGACGGCTTTGGTCGCCGCCTACCAGCTCGACGGCAAGGGCGGCGGTACGCTGCTCAGTGTCCGTCAGCTTCGAGAGGCCTGGGCCGACCCCGAGCGGCCGCTTTGGATGCATCTCGATTTCCGCCACGAGGATGTCCATACCTACCTGGAGGAAATCGCCGGACTCGACGAGGCACCGGTCGAGGCCCTGCTGGAGGAGGATACCCGGCCGCGCGTCGCCAAATTCCGTAATGGCGCCGTCAGCACCCTGCGCGGGATCAATCTCAACCCCGGTGCCGCGCCCGAGGATCTCATATCGCTGCGTATCTGGAGTGCACCGAACCGCCTGATAACCCTGCGCCGTCGCCCACTTAAATCCGTCGGCGACGTACGTGAGCGGATCGACGACGGCAGCGGCGCGCTGTCGATCTCGGACCTGCTGGCCTGGTTGACGGAAGCCTTGGTGGACAAGGTCGGTGATGTCGCGCACCAGCTCGACGACCGATTGGGCGAGCTCGAGGAAGATCTGCTCAGCGACCGGGAGATCGATCCCGACGACCTCTCCCGCCTGCGGCGGTCGCTGATCACGCTACGTCGCTTCATGGGGCCGCAGCGGGACTGCCTGGATCAGATTGCCCACGGCCCCAGCTGGTACGACGAGGATACCAAGGTCTCGATCCGCGAGAGTGCCAACCAGTTGTCCCGCTACGTGGAAGATTTCCACGCCATGCAGGAGCGTGCCTTGATCCTGCAGGAACAGCTCTTCAGCGAACACAACGAGCGCCTCAATCAACGCATGTACATGCTGGCGATCGTCACAACCGTGTTCTTGCCACTCAGCTTCCTGACCGGGCTCCTCGGGATCAACGTGGGAGGCATACCCGGCGCCAACAGCCCCTACGGCTTCGTGGTCTTCCTGGCGATTACCGCTCTCGTGGGCGGCTGGGTGATGTGGCTGCTCAAGCGCAAGCACTGGTGGTAGCTGGTAGCTGGTAGCTGGTAGCTGGTAGCTGGTAGCTGGTAGCTAGAAGACAGGATGCAATCAACGATACTGCTACAAGCTCAGGGGGTTGGCCTTGCTTGCTCTTCCCACTTCCAGGCGCGCAGCGGCGCTCTTCCAGCTTCAGGCTTTATCTCTATCCGTATGCCCCAGGTCACGTTCTGGATCCAGGCGGTCACGGACCCGGCGCTTCAGCTCCTTGATATCGGGGAAACCGCCGTCGCGCTTGCGCTCCCATAGCGTCTCGTCGTCGTAGAGCACCTCGAAGTGCCCGCCATGACTGGGTGCCAACGCCACCTGATCGAGATCTTCGCCAAAGGTCTGCAGCAGCTCCTGGGCATACCAGCCAGCGCGCAGCAGCCACTGGCATTGCGTACAATAATGAATTCGAACCTCTGCCATCCGCTCGCTCTCCCGCTCCGTGACGATCATGTGCCGACGATAGAATGCCATGATGCGCCGGCCGGAACGGCTCGCTCAAGGGGAACCCGCGACGGATTCGCAGCGATCAGCACCAGAAAACAGGGAACGTTTTCATGTCAGTCAAAGAAACCAGCCTCACCCGCCTCTTCGAGCGCGTCACCGGCGATGAAGACAGCCGGATGTGTCGTGATATCTCCGACGAAGCCTGCCAGGAGCAGCCCGGCAACTTCTTTCGCCACCTCGTCGCCGCCCTCGGCAACAAGCTGGCGGACGAGCTCTCCAACGCCCGCCTGATACTGCCCTGGCTGATGGGCGCGATCGGAGCACCGGTCTGGATGGTGGGATTGCTGGTCCCGATCCGCGAGGCGGGCGCCCTGCTGCCGCAACTTCTGATCGCCGGCTACATCCGGCTGCTCCCCATTCGCAAGTGGGTGTGGGTCGCCGGCGGTGTGGTCCAGGCCATTGGTGCCCTGTGCCTGACGCTACTGGCACTGTTCGGCCAGGGCGGCTGGGGCGGAGCCTTGGTGCTGATCGCCCTGACCGGCCTGTCGCTCGGGCGCGGGCTCTCTTCGGTCGCTACCAAGGACGTTCTCGGCAAGACCATTGCCAAACAGCGCCGGGGTACGTTGATGGGGTGGAGCGCCAGCGTCGCCGGCGCCCTGACACTGCTCGTCGGCGCCATCCTGATTCTCCTCGGCAATCAGCCGGGCACCCTGGCACTGGCCATTCTGCTGTTCGCCGCCGCCTTGGGGTGGGGCTTGAACGCACTGTGTGCCGCGCTGATTCACGAAGCCCCGGGCGCCACCGAGGGCGGTGCCAACGCCTGGGACAGCGTCAAGCAAGGTATTGCCCTGATGCGGCGCGATCGCCGCTTCCTGCATTTCAACCTCTCGCGCGCACTGTTGCTGTCCAGCGCCCTCGCGCTCCCCTATCTTGCCCTGCTCGGACAGCAGAACAGCGGCACCGACCTGGCCAGCCTCGGCATCCTGATCCTGACCTCCGGGGGCGCAGGCATGATCGCCGGCCCAATCTGGGGCCGGCTGGCGGACCGTTCCAGCCGCCGGGTGATGCGCGACAGCGCCATCGGGGCGGCCGCGTGTTGTCTGGCCGGCGCCGCCTGCGTGTGGCTGCCCGAGTCCGTACGCACCAGCGTGTGGCCATATGCCGTTGTCTATGGTTTGTTGATGATTGCCCACGCCGGCATTCGCCTGGGGCGCAAGACCTATGTCGTCGATCTCGCGGACAGCGACACCCGCGCGCTCTATGTCGCCTTCTCGAATACCTTTACCGGTATCCTGATGCTCGTCGTCGGCCTGCTTCTGGGCGCATTCGCCCATTGGCTGGGCAGCGCCGGCCTGTTGCTGGTTCTCGCGGCGCTGGCCATCGCGGCCGCCTTGAGCTCCCACGCCCTCGCCGAAGTCGAGTCGGAGCCCCGCTCGTAAAGCGTTGTAATCCCACGATACCGTGGCATCATTATCGATTGTATCGTCCCTACAATCCGTCGAATGCCCAGTCTGGAGGCAAGGATGGCCAGTACCAACAAACGCCCCCCCATGATCAGCCCGGCTCTATTGGAGCGCATCGTCAACGCCTCGGATGACGGCATCGTGGTGGCCGAACAGGAAGGCGACGAGAATATTCTCATCTACGCCAATGAAGGTTTCGAACGCCTGACGGGCTACAGCGTCGACGAGATCCTCTACCGCGACTGTCGCTTCCTCCAGAATGGCGATCGTGACCAGCCGGCCATCGACCGGGTTCGCACGGCCCTGCGCGAGGGCAAGTCCTGTCGGGAAGTGCTGCGCAATTATCGCAAGGACGGCAGTCCGTTCTGGAACGAGCTGTCGATCACGCCTGTTTACGACGACGAAGATCAGCTCACCTACTTCATCGGCGTTCAGAAGGATGTCACCAATCTCGCGGAGGCACTGCAGGAGCTAGAGACGCTCAGGGCCGAGCCAGATACGGCGTGACCGCACCACTCGACGCAACACTTATCGCCGCCTCTCGCGGCGATAGTTTTTTTTAACCAGGAAAGTCTTGTACCGATTGGCTTTCGACGATATATAGCCCGAAGCGTCACTGAGATGCGATTTCACGGGAGGGCCAAAATATGAGCCGTGAGGAATATATCGACGATCAGGATTTTTCCGAAGCCATCAACGACGAGCAGTTCGAACGTCCTCGCAGCAGTAAAGCCGACACATTGCGCGCGCGACGACAGGTCGAGGCGCTGCTGGAAGAGCGCCGCCTGAAACGTGCCATCGAAGACGACTGGTACGACGAATACGGCGACGAGGAGGAGTAGACGGTCTCCGACCCGGTGTCATCCGACGGGCGCTTCGGCGCCCGTTCGCATTGTCGGCATGACTGGTTTACCCTTCTTCATCCAGGCCGCGCCCGGCCGACGGGCGCTCCAGCGCTGACTCGCTGTTTCTATCCACCGCGACACATAACCGGATTTCCATGGCGCAATACGTTTACACCATGAACCGGGTGGGCAAGGTCGTCCCCCCGAAGCGCGAGATCCTCAAAGACATCTCGCTATCCTTCTTCCCCGGCGCCAAGATCGGCGTACTCGGCCTCAACGGCTCGGGGAAATCGACGCTGCTGCGCATCATGGCCGGCGTCGACACCGAACACAACGGCGAAGCGCGCCCGATGCCAGGGCTCAATATCGGTTACCTGCCACAGGAGCCGGCGCTGGACGACGACAAGAACGTCCGCGAGATCGTTGAAGAGGCGCTTGGCGAAGTCAAGAAAGCCCAGGAGCAGCTCGAAGCGGTCTATGCCGCCTATGCCGAGCCGGACGCCGACTTCGACGCCCTGGCCGCCGAGCAGGCCCGGCTGGAGAATATCATCGAGGCAGCCGACGCCCACAATATCGAGCGCAAGCTGGAAGTGGCCGCCGAAGCGCTGCGCCTTCCGCCGTGGGAGGCGAGCGTCGCCAACCTCTCCGGAGGCGAGCGCCGCCGCGTGGCACTGTGCCGCCTGCTGTTGTCCAGCCCCGACATGCTGCTGCTCGACGAACCGACCAACCACCTCGACGCCGAATCGGTGGCCTGGCTCGAGCGCTTCCTCCACGACTACCCCGGCACGGTCGTCGCGATCACTCACGATCGTTACTTTCTCGACAACGTCGCCGGCTGGATCCTGGAGCTCGACCGCGGCCACGGCATCCCCTTCGAAGGCAACTACTCCCAGTGGCTCGAGTCCAAGGAGAAACGGCTCGAGCAGGAAGCCAAGCAGGAGGCCGGGCGCCAGCGCGCGATCAAGCAGGAGCTGGAGTGGGTCCGCCAGAATGCCAAGGGCCGCCAGGCCAAGAGCAAGGCGCGTCTCAACCGCTTCGAGGAGCTGCAGTCCGGGGATTACCAGAAGCGTAACGAGACCAACGAGATCTACATTCCGCCGGGACCGCGTCTCGGCGACAAGGTCATCGAGTTCCACGACGTCAGCAAGCGCTTCGACGAGAAGATGCTGTTCGACAACCTCTCCTTTCAGGTACCGACCGGGGCCATCGTCGGCATCGTCGGCGGTAACGGGGCCGGCAAGTCGACGCTGTTCAAGCTGATCGCCGGCACGGAACAGCCCGATGGCGGCGAAGTCGTGCTCGGCGATACCGTCGATGTCGCCTATGTCGAACAGCTACGCGATCACTTCGACAATACCCAGACGGTGTGGGAAGCGGTCTCCGATGGCCAGGACATCCTCAACATCAATGGCTACGAGGTCTCCTCCCGCGCCTATGTCGGCCGCTTCAACTTCAAGGGCACCGACCAGCAGAAGCGCTTGAGCGATCTCTCGGGTGGCGAACGAGGCCGCCTTCAGTTGGCGCAGACGCTCAAGCAGGCGGCCAACGTCCTGCTGCTGGATGAGCCGTCCAACGACCTCGACATCGAAACCTTGCGGGCCCTGGAAGAAGCCTTGCTGGCCTTCCCTGGCTGCGCGCTGGTCATCTCACACGACCGCTGGTTCCTCGACCGCATCGCGACGCATATCCTGGCGTACGAGGGCGATTCAAAGGTGGTCTTCTTCGAGGGGAACTACACCGACTATGAAGCGGATTACCACAAGCGAGTGGGCAATGACACGCCGAAGCGAATGAAATACAAGCGCATCGACGCCTGAATGACAAACCGCTTCACGCTGCCGACCCAATATGCAAATACCCCGCCATCCAGGCGGGGTATTTGTTGGTGACGATGACGCTCGTCCGTGGCGCGTCTCAGCGCCCTCTTCCCCGGATCAGCGAAACGACGAAGAGAATCAGGAAAATCACGAACAACACTTTGGCGATCGTCGCGGCGGCACCGGCAATACCCCCGAACCCCAAGACTCCGGCGATGATGGCGACGATAAGAAAAATCACGGCGTAGCTAAGCATGGCAACTCTTCCTGTGCTGGCCTGTTGGACTTGCCGATCCGGCTTTCTCGCCTTTTCGGCAAACCGCCCTCTCGTTCCATGAGGACAGTCTAAGCCTTGTCGCTCGCCGCACTTTCGTCAAGTTCCGCGTGCAATAACCCGTTCAATAGAATGAACTATCACCCGGCGGGCGCGTCTTGAACCGTCGATGCAGCCAGAGATACTGCTCTGGATGACGACGAATCGCCTGTTCGATGAAGGCGTTGACCTGTGCCGCATCGGCCACATCGTCTCCACTGGGGAAGTCTTTCAGGGGCGGCAGGTATTCCAGCGTGTAGGTACGGTTGTCCGGATTGCGATGAAACATCAGCGGCATTACCGGCGCGCCGGTCATTCGGGCGATCTTGGCGGTCAGCTTGATCGAGGCGGCGGGGACGCCGAAGAAAGGCGCGAACACG
The DNA here is from genome assembly GCF_003206585.1 of Salinicola sp. CR57. Taxonomy (NCBI): domain Bacteria; kingdom Pseudomonadati; phylum Pseudomonadota; class Gammaproteobacteria; order Oceanospirillales; family Halomonadaceae; genus Salinicola; species Salinicola sp. CR57. The sequence continues at coordinate 78,271 of NZ_PZJL01000007.1, read as the reverse complement.
CTCGCCTCGCGGCCAAAATCCTGATCCGGCGAATACCAGACCGCGTGACCCGACTTGATCCTCCGGACCACGCCACGAAGATCGTGGCGATCGATGGCCGCACCGAAGATTCCGCGCCGCGCACGCGTCATGAAGTCCTCGAAAACCGGGTTGTCATGGGGCCGGTAAACCACGTCGGCGGGGAAGAACAGCGAGTGCAGCGCACCACCGAGATCGAGCGTGGAGAAGTGAATCCCGATGATCAGCGCGCCCTTTCCCTGCGCCATGGCACGCTCCATGTGCTCGGTACCGCGAAAGGTCACGCGATGGCGCAGGTGTTCGGGGTCACGGCACCAGCCGGTCGCCGTCTCGAGAATGCCGATCCCGTTGGCGACGAAGGTCTTCCTGACCAGCTCCGCGCGTTGTCGATCGTCGAGCTCAGGGAAACACAGAGCCAGATTGGTGTCGGTGATATGGCGACGCCGCTTGGCGAGCTTCCAGCTCAGCAACCCGATGCCGCGACCCAGCGCCAGCTTGAGGCGCCAGGGCAGCAGCGCGCCCGCCCGCATCAACCCGATGCCGAGCCAGGCACCCCAGTAACGAGGATGGGCGTGGTTGGCAGGATAGACTTTCTTTGGCATGTCCCTTCCGATTCTTTGTAGATGCCGGCCAGTGTAGCGAAAAGGTGTGGCGTCAGGGCGCCAGATACCGCCGCGGCACGCGCGGCAGCACGCCGGTGAGCAGGGTGTAGCCGATGGTGTCGCAGTGCCTGGCAACCTCGTCGACACCGAGACCCTGGCCCCACAACACCACTTCGCTACCCACCCCGGCGTCGGGCAGATGGCTGATGTCCACTGTCAGCATATCCATGGAAACACGCCCGACCAGCGGACAGCGCTGTCCATCGACCAGCACGGGCGTGCCATCGGCAGCATGCCGGTCATAGCCGTCGCCATAACCGGCGGCGACGACGCCGATCCGCGCCGGCCGAGAGGTGCACCACCGACCGCCATACCCCACCGGCTCTCCCTCCGGCAATGTCTGGACGGCGATCAGGCGCGATCGCAGCGTCATCACCGGCCGCAGCGTCAGGCCGCCCGGCAACGGGCCCTCGAGCGGGTTGCTGCCGTAGAGCATGATACCGGGCCGGTTCCATTGACCATGCGTACTGGGCTTGGCCAGCGTCGCGGGTGAGTTGGCAATGCACAGCGGTGCTGCCAACTGCTGGCGCACGGATTCGATCGTCTGCCGCTGACGCTCGAACTGGGACGGATCGTCCTGGTCGGCACTGGCGAAATGGCTGATCAGATGGAGGTTCTGGATACGATCGCAGGCGGCCTGCAGTTTGGCCCAGCGATCGAGAAATGCGGCCGGGTCGAAACCGAGCCGGTGCATCCCCGAATCGAGCTTCAGCCACACGGTCAGTGGCCGGGCAGGAGAGTAGTTCAACACGGCATTCAGTTGCCAGTCGCTATGCACCACCTGCCAGAGTCCCAGCGCCTCGACACGTGCCAGTTCGTCGGCGTCGAAGATACCTTCCAGCAGCAGTATCGGCTGCACGATGCCGCTCTCACGCAGACCCTCGGCTTCTTCCAGTGACGCCACGGCAAACGCCGGCGCCACTGTCGCCAGCGCCTTGGCGCAGGCCACGGCTCCATGGCCATAGGCATTGGCCTTGATCACCGCCATGGCCTGGCTGTGAGGCGCAAGCTCGCGGGCGACGGCGTAGTTGTGGCACAACGCACCGAGATCGATGTCGGCGATGAGGGGCCGGGCCATGACGATTCCTTCGGGACAAGCAGACGAAAACCGGCGCCTGACACCGGCTGAGTCTCGCCATTTTACCGCGTTCGGGAACGCGCGCAGCAGCAAACTGCTTCGGATAGCGACCTCCGGAACGGCGACGCCGCTGCCGTGGCAGCGGCGTCGAACCCGGATTTCCTGACGGCGAGAGTATCAGGGCATGGATGGCGGCGTGGGGCGCTTGCCGATATCGTCGACCGCCGACATGTCGCCATCGTCGACCGATGTCAGCGACACGGGTTTGCTGTCACTCAGCCAGCGGTTGGTGCCGCGAATCACCTCGAGACTGAGCACACCGGCCTGCTGCCTCAGTTGGAGCAGATCTGTGACGTAGGTATAGCGGGCATCGGCATAGTCGGAGATCGATTCGTAAAGAGACTGCTCCGCATCCAGCACGTCGACGATGTTGCGCGTCCCGACCTCGTAGCCGGCGCGGGTCGCTTCCAGCGCGCTGCGACTGGAGACGATGGCCTCGCGTTGCGCATCGACCGACTCGACGTCGTTACTCACCTGAGTGAACAGCGAGCGAACCTGCTGCGTCGTGAAGCGACGCTGATCCTCGAAATCGTACTGCGTCGCTTCCAGGGAGTAGGTGTTCTGCCGCACCGAGGCACTGGTGGAACCGCCGGTATAGATCGGGAGATTGGCCTGCACGCCGACCTGGACATCCTCGTTGTGGCCCCGCAGCTCATCGCGATCGTTATTCGAGTAGGAGTAGTCCGCGAAGGCATCCAGTGTCGGCAGATGGCCGGACCGGGCGATATCGACGCCGGACTCGGCCAAATCGACCGCGGCCTGGGCGTACTGGATGGAGGGGCTGCTCAACAGGGCCATGTCGACCCAATCGTCGCGATTGGCCGGCGCAGGCGGTTGAATGGGCAATTCGTCGTCCAGGCTGGCGATACTGGCGTACTGCTGCCCGGTCAGGCGCTCCAGCGTCTCGAAACTCACCTGCAGGTCGTTCTTGGCGGCGATGCGCTGGGCTCGGGCCGAATCGAAGGCGGCCTTGGCTTCATTGACATCGGTAATCGCCACCAGGCCAACGTTGAACTGCTCATTGGCTTGTTCGAGCTGACGACCGATCGCCTTCTCCTGGGCTTGGCGCGCGTCCAGGACTTCCTTGGCGCGCAGAATCTCGAAATACGCCTCGGAGACGTCATACAGCAACTGCTGTTGATCGATCTCCAACTGCAGCGCCTGCTGGCCAACCTGCTTCTTGCTCTGCTGGTATTCGTACCAGTTGGTGGCGTCGAACAGCGCCTGCGTCACGTTCACGCCCAGGCTGGTGCCGTTGTAGTCTTCGGAGGAGCTCGTGCCACTCCCTACCGCGCCGCCCTGGCTACCACTGGCGCCGGCATAGCTCTGGCTTTCCAGCGAATTGTAGCGATAGACGCTACCGGTGGCGCTGATCTGGGGCAGCAGATCGCCCCGCTCCACATCCTGCCCGGCTTCGGTGCTCTTGAACGTCGAGCGTGACGAGTTCAATGTCGCCGAATGCTCCAGCGCGTCCTGCGTGATGGTCAACAGATCCGCCGCGTGGGCCGCGGGAGCGAACGCTGCCACGACCAGCAGCGAAATGGCATGTCGCAGGGGGGAGCGCGACGGCAACGAAATGAGAGGCGACATCGGGACATTTCCTATCGTTGGGCACTGAAGACGACACCAAGCCGACCACGCGAGTCCATGCCGGCGTGCACCAGCCGGAACCACTCTCGGCATCGCCCAGCTACCCAAATCATGGCTGTTTTCTGGCGGACTCGAGACGCCGAGAGGTGTCGACGTCATCCGGAACCATACAACAAACGACCGAGGCGCCAGCACTCTGCTGACGCCCCGGCTCGAGGTTTACATACAATGCCGCATGTATGCGACCGGATCAATAGCCCGATCGGCGTTCACGACCATTTCCGCTTGGAATGCACCGCGGCGGTCGCCTCACTCGAAAATCGAGTCCATCGACAACCCCTGCTTTTCCAGCATCCGGCGCAGCTTCTTGAGCGCCTCGACCTGAATCTGGCGCACACGCTCTCGCGTCAGTCCGATCTCCTCGCCGACCTCCTCGAGCGTGGCGGCTTCGTGACCCCGCAGGCCAAAGCGTCTCAGCACGACTTCCCGCTGCTTGTCACTCAACTCGACCAGCCACTCGTCGACGTGCTGCTTGACGTCGTCATCGACCAGATTGGACTCCGGGCCGACCTCGTTCTCGTCGGCCAGCGTATCGATCAGTGGCTTGTCGCTCTCGGCGCCCATGGGGTAGTCGACCGAGGAGACGCGCTCGTTGAGCCCCAACATGCGCTTGACGGTGCTGACCGGCTTGTCGAGAAACTCGGCGATCTCCTCGGCCGTGGCCTCGTGATCGAGCTTCTGAGTCAATTCGCGGGCGGCCCGCAGATAGATATTGAGCTCCTTGACCACATGAATCGGCAGACGAATCGTGCGCGTCTGGTTCATCAAGGCCCGCTCGATGGTCTGGCGAATCCACCAGGTGGCGTAGGTCGAGAAGCGAAAACCGCGCTCAGGATCGAACTTCTCCACGGCGCGAATCAGTCCCAGGTTGCCCTCCTCGATCAGATCGAGAAGCGACAACCCACGGTTCAGGTAACGTCGGGCAATCTTGACCACCAGACGCAGGTTGGACTCGATCATGCGCTGGCGCCCGGCCGGGTCCCCTTTCTGGGCGAGACGGCCGTAATGCACTTCTTCCTGCGGGGTCAGCAGCGGCGAAAAGCCGATCTCGTTGAGATAGATCTGTGTCGCATCGAGGCTGTGGTGGTAGGAGTTCTCTTCACGGTTCAACGCCTTCTCGAAGGCATCTTCATCATCCTTGCGACCCGTGTTCTCGCTATCGACCTCCGCGGTATCGACATCGTCGAGCTCAACATCCTGAATTTCCCGTTCAAGCATGCTCATGTCCACTACCCCCAATCTTGGCTTCCTGAGTACCTCGCCACGACGACAGCGCGCCATGGCGACCGCGTATTCCTTGCAGTCTTGTTAACTTCCCTGACGAAGAGGCCATGGTCCCGCTATCGGAGACCCTCTCCGGAGCCAGCGGCGCCCCGACATCCACTCTACAGAGCTACGTCGAGCGTGGCTGTTCGGATGCGTCGTGAATAACGGTTTCGGGTTGGTCTCTCCACAGCAACCCAGGCCAGGCGCGGAAACGAACGACGAGTCGAGTTTCCGCACCGCAGTCTGGAGGCGCCAATGCAGGATCAGCGCGCGGGCAGATATTTGAGTGGGTCTTGAGGTTGTCCGTTCACGCGAACCTCGAAATGTAGCTGGACCTGGTCAGCATCCGTCTGCCCCATGGTAGCTATCGTCTCTCCGGCCTCAACGACATCGTTCTCTTTTACCTTCAACGAGTCGTTGTGTGCGTAAGCGCTCAAGAAGCGATCATTGTGCTTGAGGATGATGAGATTGCCATATCCCCGCACGCCGTCGCCGGCATACACCACAATCCCTGGTCCGGCTGCTTTGACAGGTTGCCCCTTTTGTCCGGCAATATCAATGCCGGGAGTGATGTTCGAATCGTCATCGAACTTGCCCACCAGCCGCCCATTTGCCGGCCACTGCCAAGGCACGTTCTCGACCGGCTTGTAAGTCCTGTCGGAACGATCCGGGGCGCCGCTCGGCTCGCCGGCGACTTCCGTACCGGCGTCCGCGCCAGTGGCCGTTTTCGTGCTACCACCACCAAGTGAAGCAGAAGAAGATGACGATCCGGTGTCACTCTTCCCGGAGGTGGAGGCAACGCCCCCTGCCGTGCCCGCCGCCTGACCGCCGGCACTGGTATCACGACCTCCCGCGCTGGCAGCTGAGCCGCCCTGGGGCGCGTTCGCGGATGAAGTGTCGTTGCGAGCGCCATCGGCGGCGCCACTCTGGGCGTAGACGGGCCCGGGGGACGAGCCGCCGCTCGCCGCCTGTCCGCTGCCCTGCCCGGCGACCTGCCCCCCAGCGGCACTGCCGCTACCACCGTCGGACGGCAGCAGCCAGGAGGGATTATCGTCGCTGGAAGCGCTCTGGGCCCCGTTGCCGTTTGCGGCACCTAGCCCGGTTGCCGTTACTCCGCCCCGGCCGGAACCGCTGCTGGCAATGGCTTGCCCACCGGCGACACTCGCCCCCGACTGCAACCTCAGTTGCTGACCCGGCTCCAGGCGGTAGGGAGGGGAGATGCCGTTGAGTTGAGCCAGGTCGCGGAAGTCGACACGATTCTGCCAGGCGATTCCGTAGATGGTGTCGCCGCTCTTCACCGTATAGGTCGAGGGTGTCTCGCTGTTACGACTGATGGAGAGGTCCTGGACCTGTGGCCGTCCGCTCGAGGTGGTGCAGGCACTCAAGCCGACGGCGACGAGCGGTACGAGCCCCAGTAACAGTGCAGTGCGACGCTTACTCATGAGATGAAGTCCTTTTTCGGAACGAGAAATCCGGAGGTGATGACGACACGCGTCAGGTCGTGACCTCTCTGCGCTCTCCCAGGCAGATTACCACTCCGATACCGAGGAGGATCAATGCCGCTGCCAACAACCACTGGGACGGCTGCCCGGTGACGGCGGCGTAGTCCGCCGGAGCCAGGTAATGGTAGGCAAGGGCCACCTGCTGTCCGTCGGCGGCCATGCGATAGCTGGCGATCTGCCGCCAGGGCCATAACTGCGGCAACGAGCCCAGGATGAAACCGACGATCGTCATCAGCGTCATGGCATGGTGGTGACGCAACAACCAGGACAATAGACGGGAGAAGGTGAACAAGCCGAGCAGGCAACCAGCACCGAAGATCGCGATGAGCCCGAGGTCGAAGCTCTTGATGCCGTTCATCACGGTGCCGTAGAGCCCCATTACCAGCAGCAGGAAGCTGCCCGACACGCCGGGCAGCAGCATGGCGCTGATGGCGATCGCGCCGGCCACGAACAGCGTCGCATCGCCAGCCTGGCTCATGTCGGGCAGCAGACGCGGCAGGAACGCGGCCAGCACGAGACCCAGCATCACCGGGAGCAGATAGCGCCAGCGCCAATGGCCGACCTGACGCATCACCACCCAGGCCGACGCCAGCACCAATCCGAAGAAGAAAGCATTGAGCAACAGTTGATGATGGGCCATCAGCCAGGTCACCAGGTGCGCGATCGTCACCAGACTGGCACCGATGCCCAGCACCAGTGGAATCAGAAAACGCAGATTGAGATAGGAGACCAGGCCGGCAAGGCCCTGCTCGCGCCAGACACCGAAGGCCCCCGGACCGAAACGCCTGATGGTCTCGATCAGCTCCTCGTAGATCCCCACGATCAGCGCGATGGTCCCGCCGGAAACACCCGGAACGGCATCCGCGGCGCCCATCCCCATCCCCTTCAATACGATTTTCGCGATGCGTTTCAACGAATGACTCCCTCAAGCAATGGTACGAAACGCACCTCTTCGAGACGCTGATGATCGAATGCCAGGCCACGCCGACGCACCCGGGTCAGCCACTGCCGCCCCTCCGCGTCCGCCAGCGGCGCGATCAGGATGCCGCCGTCGCGCAACTGGGACAGCAACGCCTGCGGCAGCTCGCTGGCGCAGGCCGTCAACAGGATGACGTCGAACGGCGCCGCCTGCGGCCACCCCATGCCGCCGTCGGCATGGCGCAGATTGACGTTATGCGCGCCGAGCCGCGTCAGCCGCTGGCGGGCGCGGGCCTGTAACGCGGCGATACGCTCGACGCTCCAGACGCTCTTGACCAGGCGCGATAGAATCAAGGTCTGATAACCGGACCCCGTGCCGATCTCCAGCACGCGCTGCGGCTCGGCCAGCGCCACCAGTTCACTCATCCGGGCGACGACCCAGGGCTGGGACAGGGTCTGCCCCAGTCCCAGCGGCAGCGACGTATCCTCATAGGCACGATGCGCCAGCGCCTCGTCGAGAAACAGGTGGCGGGGTTCCGCCGCCATCACCTCCAGTACCCCCGAGTGGCGGATCCCGCCGATCGACAACCGTTCGACCATGCGATTGCGAGTTCGTTGCGATGTCATGCCGACACCGCTGAGTTCCTCAGGCGTGTGACAATCCATCAAGCCAGCCCTGTACATCGTTCAGCGTCTCGTGACGGGTTAGATCGGTCTGCAGTGGCGTGATCGAGACGAAACCCGCCTCGATGGCCGCGAAGTCGGTATCCGGGCCATCGTCGGCGTTTTCGGAGACCGCGGCGATCCAGTAGCGATCGCGCCCACGTGGATCCTTGATGTGAATCGGCTGGGAGGCCGGGCCCCGGTATCCCAGCCGAGTCACGCGGAATCCCCGGACTTCGCTCCAAGGCAGGTCCGGCACGTTGACGTTGAGCAGGCTGCGCGGCGGCAGCGAGAGGTTCCCCGCCGCACCGACGAGACTGGCCGCCACCCGGCCGGCGGTCTCGAAATGGCGCTGCCCGCAGAGCGAGATCGCGATGGCGGCCATCCCCAGGTTGCGCCCCTCCATGGCGGCGGCAACGGTTCCGGAATAGAGCACATCGTCGCCCAGGTTGCCGCCATGATTGATCCCGGAGATCACCAGGTCGGGCTTCTCGTCCCACACCCCGTTGACGCCGAGATAGACGCAGTCCGCGGGCGTGCCGTCGACGCTATAGAACCCGGAGTCCATTGCGGTCAACGCCAGCGGCCGTGTCAGCGTCAGCGAATTGCTGGCACCGCTCATGTCACGATCGGGCGCCACGACCCGCAGTCGCGAGTGCCCCTCGAGAGCCAGCGCCAGCGCTTTCAGCCCCGGGGCGTGCACCCCATCGTCGTTGGATAGCAATAGTCTGCGCATCTCTTCTCCTTCCTCCTCGAGCGTCGGGCCGGTGGGGTCAGACCAGGGTCGGATGCCGGAACAGCTCCCTGAGCACCGACGTGGCGAAGGCACCTCGTGGCAGCGAGAACGAGAGCCAGGCGGCGTCGCCATCCGTCTGCCACTCGGGCTCCTTGAGCCGCAGCCGTAGCGGTCGCCGCTCATGGTTCACCCCCGCCTGCACCAGCCCCTCGGCCAGGTCGGGGCAGCCGGCGGCGATGCGGCTTTCCCGCTCGGCCACCTCGCCCAGGCTCTCCAGCCGCCCCCGTCCCCAGAGTGGGCCCGTCGGGTGCAGATCGCCAGCTTCCGCCCTCGCGAGCAGCGCGTCGTCGATCTCCGTCGCAGCGAAGCGACTCGCGGTGCCTTCCAGGTTGAGGACGTCGCCGGGCTGAGGCACGCACCAGGTACCATCGGCGACCCGCGCCGACAGTACACTGTTGAAAAGATAGCTCCGGGCCGTGGAAAGCAGTAGCCCGTGCGGGTCCTGCCGCTTGCGCCAGCCTCGGGCCAGCAGTTGCCGGGCGCGAAAAAGATTACGCCCCTCCGGGCCGAAGCGCTGGGGGCCGAAATAGTTGGGTACGCCTAGCTGTACCAGCCGGTCCCAGCGCTCGCGGGTAGCCGACGACACACTGGCCTCTCCGCCGATCCTCAACCGGAAGCGGTTGGCCCGGTGCACGCCGCGCTTCAGCTTGCGCGGGTGCCGGACTGCCTGGAGGCAGGTGACACCTCGCTCGACGAGCCCTGCCTCCCAGTCCGGCGGCGGTTCGCGTCCCGGTAGCGCCAGCGAGAACCACTGCCGCGTCACCGCGTCGCGATCCTTGAGACCGCTGAACCCGACGTCCCGCACCGGAATGTCGACGGCCCGGGCAAGCAGTCGGGCAAGGTCCGGCGTCGTCATGCCGCGCTTTTCCAACCACAACCACCAGTGCTCGCCCTGCCCCTCCGGAATGAAATCGAGCACCTCCTCGACCTGGAACTCTTCCGGGCTCTGGCGGTAGTCGCCAGCCGTCGCGGGCGCTCCCGCCAGGTAGTGCCAGGCTGGCGGCCAAGCGATCGATGACGACACCGGGTCACTCATTTGGCGTCCGCGACCAGCAGCACCACCGCTTCCGCCGCAATTCCCTCACCGCGCCCGGTGAAGCCGAGACGTTCGGTGGTCGTCGCCTTGACGTTGACCGCCCCCAGCTCGATTTCCACCTCGGCTGCGATCGCTTCGCGCATACGCGGAATCCATTCGGCCATTCGCGGTGCCTGGGCCATCAGCGTGGCGTCGAGATTGCCGACTCGGTAGCCGGCCTCACGAACCAGCCCGACGACGTGCCTCAGCAGCGCCCGGCTGTCGGCGCCCTTCCAGGCCGGATCGGTATCCGGGAAGTGACGTCCGATGTCGCCCAACGCGCAAGCACCCAGCAACGCATCGCTGATCGCGTGCAGCAGCACGTCGCCATCCGAGTGGGCGACGAAACCGTGATCGAAGGGCACGCGAACGCCGCCGATCATCAGATGATCACCGTCGCCGAAACGGTGGACATCGAAGCCGTGGCCGATTCTGAAACTCATGCTTCGACTCCCTGGTCGAGTGCGTCCGCCGAGGTCTCGGCCTGCAGCGCCAGAATTCGCGCGGCCATGGCCAGATCCTCGGGATGCGTGATCTTGAGATTGTCGCGGCTGCCGGTAACGAGCCGCGGTGCCAGGCCCAGCGCCTCGATCGCGGAGGCTTCGTCGGTCACCTTGACCCCGGTCGCCCGGGCAGCGTCCAGCGCCTGGCGCAGCAGATCGAAGCGAAAGACCTGCGGCGTCAACGCATGCCACAAGCCATCACGGGGCTCGGTGTGACTGATACGGCCCCACGCATCGGCGCGCTTCATGGTATCGGCCGCCGGTGTGGCCAGCAGCGCCCCGATCGCCTCGTCCTCGAGCGCCCCCTGCAGGGCACGTAGATCCTCGATTCGTACGCAGGGCCGCGCCGCATCGTGCACCATGACCCAGTCGTCGTCGGCGGCTTCCTCGGCCAGGGTGGTCAGCGCGCGCGCGACCGTGTCGGCGCGTTCGTCGCCGCCACCGACACGCAGCCAGCGGTCGAACGGCACGTCCTCGGCGTCGAAGTACTCGTCATCGGGATCCAAACAGAGGCGCAGCACGGCCTCGGGAAAGGCCTGATGCAGGCGTTCCAGCGTTCGCGCCAGCACGCTTCTCCCCTGCAGGGTAAGGTACTGCTTGGGACGGTCGGCCTGCATACGCTGGCCGCGGCCGGCGGCGGGCACGATCAACCATAGCGTCATGGCTGCACGACCCCCGTGCTGGCGGCGGGGCCGTTACCGGGGCTGTCGACACCGGGCACCCAGAAAAATTGCTCGTCCTGACGAACCATGCCGATGTCGCTGCGGGCGCGCTCCTCGATGGCATCGAGGCCGTTCTTGAGGTCGACGACTTCGGCGGCAAGGCGATCATTGCGCGCCTTGAGCGTATCGGTGGTCCCTTCCAGCGTATCGGCGCGAGCCTGGATATCATTGAACTCCCGAATGCCGCCCTCGCCGAACCACAGCCGGTACTGCATCAGCCCCAGCATGACAACCAATACCACAATGACCCATTTCCACATCGCCAAGGTTTCCGATCGGCACGATTCATTTCGGACGGTACGTTCCCAAGCTCTGTCTGAAAAATCGGCGAGCGATGGCCAGACAAGGCAAAAATTGACGAAAAAGCGGAGTTTACGAGGTGTAAATGAGCATTTTGAGTCAATTTTTAACGCCGTATGGGCGAGCGCAGGCATTTTTCAGACAGAGCGTAACAGGCCGCCCCCCGGAGATCAGGGGCGCGGCTGACCACTGTCGGAGCGCAGGGCATTATGCCATCATCGCCGCACGCGGCCCACCGTCACGGCACAAACCGGATTAGACAACCCTCATGTACAAGCTGGCGTTCTTCGTTCCCGAGTCCCACCTGGAAAGCGTTAAGTCGGCGGTGTCCGCCAGCGGCGCCGGGAGAATCGGCGATTACGAGGCGTGCTGTTTCCAGGTCCGGGGCGAGGGCCAGTTTCGTCCGCTGGAAGGCGCCACTCCCCACATCGGGAAGACGGGCGCGCTGGAAACGGTCGAGGAGTATCGGGTCGAACTGGTCTGCGAGGATCATCGCATCCGCGCGGCGGTCGCCGCGCTGGTCGAGTCACACCCCTACGAGGAGCCCGCCTACGACGTGTGGCCCCTGAGTTCGTTGGCCTCGCTGCCCGAGGCCTGAGCGCAGGCGCTAGGCGGAACCGAAGTAACGCTCCCGCTCCTCCCGGCCGATCTGGCTGAGATGCAGTTCGAAGGTACCTCGTCGCCGATCGTCGAAGAAGTGGCGCAGCGTGCGCTCGATGGTCGGGAAAGCGAGTTCGTCCCAGGGGATCTGCGTCTCCTCGAACAGTTCGACTTCAAGACTCTCCGGCCCGGCCGCGAAATCGCCATCGAGATCGCCCAGAAAAATCATGTAGACCTGATTGATGTGCGGCAGGCTGATCAGCGTATACAGTGTCGGCTCGGCGACGATGGCGCAGGCCTCCTCGCGGGTCTCACGCAACGCTGCCTGCTCCACGGTTTCGGCGTTCTCCATGAAACCCGCCGGCAGCGTCCAGAACCCCTTGCGCGGCGAAATGGCCCGGCGACACAGCAGGATGCGCTCACCGGCCACCGGCAGCGTGCCGGCCACGATGCGCGGATTCTGGTAATGGACGGTGCCGCAGGCATCGCACAGGAATCGCGGGCGATCGTCGCCTTCGGGAATCGCAAAACGCACGGTGTGACCGCAGTGGCTACAGTAGTTCATAGCGCCTCGAATTCGGAGGGCCTCGAGCGGGGGAAGCCCCGAACGACGGGCCTCGCGGGAACGCCAGACAGCGCCGACCGGCGCGCCTGCCAACAGGGAGTCGAAAGCGCATGTTAGAGAAACTCCGCGAGCGCCTGCAAGCACATCGCCCAAGTCGCTTAAGCGGTGTTCATCCCCAGGCAGCGGTCCTGCTGCCGATTGTCGCCCGAGCCGAGCCCACGTTGCTGTTCACGCAGCGCACCGCCCACCTCTCCCAGCATGCCGGCCAGGTCGCCTTTCCGGGGGGCAAGCGAGAACCCGAGGACAGCGACCTGCTCACCACCGCTCTGCGGGAAACCCGGGAGGAGATTGCGCTCGCGCCGGAGCGGGTCGAGATCATCGGTCGGCTCAGCGACGTCTTCTCGCTCTACGGACTACGCGTGACGCCCTTCGTCGGCGTGATCGCGCCTGACCTGCCGCTGGTGGCAGAACCGGGCGAGATCGACGCGATCTTCGAGGTGCCGCTACGCCATTTCCTCGACGACTGTCGCAGCCACACCGATGTAATCCCGGTCGACGATCAGCCCTGGTACGTTCCCAGCTACCCGTTCGAGGGCCGCACGATCTGGGGGCTGTCCGCCATGATGCTGGTCGAGCTGCTGGCCGTCGGCTTCGAATGCGACATCGCCCTGGACCGCAAGCCCGCCCAGGGCGAATTGCGCTATCACCCCCAGCGCCGTCGCTCCGCTGCCGCGCGCCCCGATCGTTCGAGCTAGGGCCTGTGCACGCTATCCACGCGCCGCGACGGAGCCGGTTTTTTCGTGGGGCCAGACGCGAGTTGGAGGTTCGGGTGCTGCCGTGCGCTTGGCTCGTAACAACGCCTCGCGAAGTATACTGTGAACAGGCCCTAGCTTGCCGAGTGAGTCTTCCATGACACCCAACGACGCCCACGACGCCTTCTGGGACAACGCCCAGCTGGTCACCTTGATCGACGGCCTGGTGGAGCGCGGCTGGTATGTCGGTGAAGGGTTTCTCGCCCCGGGCCTGTGCCAGGGCCTGCGGGATGACATGGAGCGACTGCACCAGCGCCAGGCACTCCAGGAGGCGGCCATCGGCCGCGGTGACGAGCGCACGCTGCGACGCGACATCCGAGGCGACGCGATCCACTGGCTGGATCGGGAGAGCCTGGCCCAGCGTCGCTACCTGACGCTGATGAGCGAACTTCAGCAACAGATCAACGTCGCTCTTTACGCCGGACTGTTCGAGTTCGAGGCCCATTTCGCCCTCTACCCGCCGGGAGCGTTCTACCGCAAGCATTACGACAGCTTTCGGGGCCGAGCCAACCGAGTCATCTCCACGGTGTTGTACCTCAACCCGGAGTGGCCGGCGGACGGTGGCGGCGAGATGGTGCTCTACGATGCGCAGGAGACCGATCGAGAAGCGGCCCGCGTTCAGCCGCAAGCGGGCACTTTCGCCTGTTTTCTATCCGACCGGATTCCCCACGAAGTGCTCCCGACCCGGCAGCCCCGGCTCAGTATCGCCGGCTGGTTTCGCCGCAACGCGTCGCTGGGCGGCGTGATCGACCCGGCGCGCTAGGCGCCCGGCAATCCGGTATCCAGGCCCGACGCCGAGTGGCCTACCGCTCGCTCGCCGAGGCGGTGGTAACCTGATCGTTGTGGCCATCGGCTGTCATGACATCGTCCGGCAACGCCGTCTCCACATCAGGTACCACCTGCGACAGATCTTCCTGGTGCTCGTGCTCGATCGCTCCCTGCACCAGTTCGTCGGTCACGCTGAGTTCGGCACCCACCACCGACTGTTGGGGATTCGAGGTGAACGGTGCCACCGGGACCGGCGCCGGGCGCCGGCTCCGGCGCCAGACGAAGAAGATCACCAGCGCCACACCCAGGCCGGCCAGCGCCACGAACAGCCCGACATTGCCGACATGAATCATCAGTGGCGTGATCAGTGGCGGGCTGAGGGTGGCGCCCAGGGCGTTGATCAGCAGCAGCCCCTGACTCATCCGCACCAGCGCACCGGCCGGGGCGCGGTCGGCCGCGTGGCTCACCGCCACCGGATAGATCGCGAATACGCCGCCGCCCACCAGGAACAGCGTCGCCGCGAGCAATCCCGGCAGGTTGGGCAGCAGGATCACGCCGCCACACAGCACCGCCAGCACCACGCCGATCATGATCAGCACGATCTGACGGTCGTGTCGGTCCGACCAGCGCCCGATGGGATACTGCAGCAGCATCCCGCCAAGAATCACGATCGCCATCATCTCGCCGATCTGCTGCACCTCGAAACCACTGCGCTGGAGATAGAGCGGCAGCAGACTATAGATGGCCGACACCGCCAGACCGGAACCGAAGCAGCCCATTACCCCGGTCGGCGTTACCGTGATCAACCGCCACGGCGACAGCGGCTCGGCGTGCTCGATGAGCGGAGAGACCCGCGGGATCATGCCCAGTGGCAGCACCGACAGCGACGCCAGCATGGCGATGACCATGAACGGCTGGCTGGCACCGGCGCGGTCCGCCACGCCCAGCAGCAACTGCCCGATGACACCGGCGCCGTAGAGCGCGATCATGTAGAGCGCCAGCAGACGGCCGCGTACGCGGGTATCCGCCGCGGTCAGCAACCAGCTCTCGATGACCAGGTAGACGCCCAGTGTCGCCCACCCGCCGATCAGGCGCAGCGTGAACCACAGCGGCGCGTTGAGCCACAGCCCCTGCAGCAGCACGGTGACAGCCACCAGCGACGCAAAGCAGGCGTAGGCACGAATGTGGCCGATCCGCAGCAATAGCCGATCGTTGAACAGCGCGCCGATCGCCAGCCCGATGTAGTAGGCGGCCGAGACCCAGCCGATGGTAGTGACCGACTCTCCCGCCGCGTCCAGACGCAGGGTGATCAGCGACGCCAGAAAGCCGTTGCCGATGCCCAGGATGAAAAGGCCGAGCAGGGGTGCCAGCGCCATGGAGAGTAACTGCCGAGACATAAAACCTTGGACCTCGAGCCTGAAATTCAGATCGGCCGGCAGCGGGAGGAAGCGATCGCGACAGCCGGAAGCGAGCGCACTATACGCCCGGCCCTGCGCCAAAAGAAGTCGAAAAAGCGGCTGAAAAAGGGCTATCGCGCCGCTTTGGGGCAACGCCTGCCTTCGTCATTACCTGGCGTTATCCAAAATGGCCGTTTGACGATACGAACCGGTATCGAAGTCGCGCCTGTCGCGACCGGGCGATGGGCTGTCAGCGGCTTTTTGGCAGGAAACGGCGTATGCTGAGCCATTAGCACGCTAACCCGCCTCCCCTGCCTCGCGCCCAGGACACCATGCCCGCAGACATCGCCGACAATCCCGTTTATCGTCAGCCTGGTTTCGTCCCCTTTCTTGCCTCGCGCCTCTGCGCGGTCTTTGCCATGCAGATCCAGGCGATCGTGGTGGCATGGCAGGTCTACGATATTACCCACGACCCGCTGACACTGGGCTATGTGGGCCTGGCCCAGTTCCTGCCGATGATCGTTCTGCTGCTGCCAGCCGGTGACGTGGTCGACCGCTTCGATCGCAAGCGGATCCTGCAACTCAGCTGGGCCGCCCAGGCGCTGTGCAGCGTGTTGCTGATCCTGCTCTCGCTTCACCAGCCCGACTCGGCAGCGCCTTTCTACGCGGTGCTGGTACTGTTCGGTGCCGCCCGAGCCTTCACCGGGCCGACGCTGCAGAGCCTGTTGCCGCAGATCGTGCCGCGTGACCAGTTGGGCAAGGCGATTGCCGTCAACTCATCGATCATGAAGATAGGCGTCATCGGCGGCCCCATGCTCGGCGGTCTGCTCTACGCCTTCGGCCCGACGCTCACCTACGGCGTCAACCTCGGCTGCTTCGTCATTGCCCAACTGGCGCTGGCCGGCGTGCCGGTGCGTTACGCGTTCGAGCGCGTCCAGACCGACGATACCGCCTGGCAGCGCTTCACCGCCGGGATCCATTACATCCGCAACAAGCCGGTCATCCTGGGTGTCATCTCGCTGGACCTGTTCGCCGTGCTGTTCGGAGGAATCGTCGCACTGCTGCCGGTCTACGCCCACGAAATCCTTCACGTCGGCCCGGAGGGCCTCGGCGCACTGCGCAGCTCGATTGCCATCGGCGCGTTCCTGATGGGGCTCTATCTCGGCGTCAGGGCGATCAAGCGACACGCCGGGCTGATCATGTTTGCCGCGGTGGCGGTATTCGGCATCGCCAATCTCGTGTTCGCGCTCTCGCACTGGTTCTGGCTCTCGTTCGGCGCCCTGCTGATCGCCGGTGCCGCCGACATGATCAGCGTCTACGTGCGTCTGACGCTGCTGCAGCTCGCCACGCCAGACGAGATGCGCGGCCGAGTCAACGCCGTCAACATGCTGTTCATCGGTGCCTCCAACGAACTCGGCGAGTTCGAGTCTGGTGTCACCGCTTCCTGGTTCGGCACCGTGCCGGCAGCGGTCATCGGCTCGGTAGGAACGCTGGCGATCGTCGGGCTGTGGATGTGGCGCTTTCCGGTATTGCGACGCACCGACCGCCTCGATGATGTCGAGGAGGAGCCGGTGGCGCCGTCGTCCGTGGCGTCCGCGGGCAAGTCTTCATAGTGTGCGGGAGAAGCTGGCGAGCGTCACTCCGTTCCCCGGCTCTCGTACTCGCACAACTTGGCCAGCCGCGCTGCCACCGGTGTCAGCGGCACCCCGCGGCGCTTGATCATGTGAAAGGTCGCCAGCGGCAGTGAATCGTCCAGGGTCAGCTCCATCAGTTCGCCCATGCCGTGCTGAGCGGTCATCTGCGCAGCAAAGGCCCCGACCATCTCGCTGTGCTGGATCAGGTTGAGCGAGGTGGTGAAGGAGTCGCATACCACGCTGACCTGATCGCGCGAGAAGCCATGACGTTCCAGGGTGTCGGCAAGATCGGCGTAATAGCCGCTGCGCGCCGTCGGTAGCACCCAGTCGCAGTCGATCAACTCCTTCAACCGGCGGGCGCCGGCCTTGGGGTGATCCCGTCTCAGAACCACGACGAAAGGCGTCGAAAACAGCGGCAGTGCCTCGAGATCGCTATCGAGCACGCCGCTGGAGAGCGTATTGATCGAGAAATCCAGCTCGCCATCGCGCAGTCCCGCCACCATCGACGACAACTGTCCCTCGATCACCCGCAACCTGACATTGGGCAGTTCCCGCCGGAAGCGCCCGACCACTTGAGGCAGCAGCGTGCGTGCCACCGTGGCCGACGCCCCCATCACGATCTGCCCACGCAGCACCCCGTTCAACTGCTCCACGTTTTCCCGCGCCCGGCGCAGCTCTTCGATAATCAGATGGGCGTGTTGATCGAAGGCCCGTCCGGAGTCGGTCAGCGTCACGCCCCGGGAAGTGCGCACCAGCAGCGCCGCGCCCAGCCCCTCCTCCAATTCCCGAATGGCCTTGGTCAGGCCCGGCTGGGACAGCCCCAGCTCACGTGCCGCCGCCCGGATGCTGCCGCGACGGGAGACTTCGACGAAGGCCCGAATCTGATGAAGTTTGATCGGATAATGCACAGGGACGCTCCTGCTCACGCGATTACCGCAGGTTATCACCAAAAAGTAATCGACATCTTTTGCCGATCCCGAGCCGGCACTACTGTGTTTCGAGGTCGATGAGAACGACCCGCCCTGATGCCGGACGCCTTAGGTCCTGTTCACCCTGTCCACGCGACTCGCGGCGCCTAGGATGAGCAGACCCAAACACAATCGACCGTCGGCTCGGGCAAGGCAGAGACAAAAGCGCGATACAACATACGATCGGTCCATCCGGTCGACAACAACCGACTCAGGAGTCCCTCATGACAGCGACCGCGTCTCGCGACGCCGCTCGTCCGCGGCTATCCATCCGACTGCTGAACGCCATCGAGCGTTTCGGCAACCGGCTTCCCGATCCCTTCATGATCTTCGTCCTGCTGGCTGCCGCCGTGCTGGTGGCATCGGTGCTGTTCGCCGTCGCCGGTGCCACCGTCGAGCATCCCGGCAGTGGCGAGGTAGAGGCGATTCGTAGCCTGGTCTCGGCAGCGGGAATCCAGTTCATTCTCGACTCGATGCTCGATAACTTCACCGGTTTCGCGCCGCTCGGCCTGGTGCTGTCGATGATGCTGGGGATCGGTCTGGCCGAGAAGCTGGGGCTATTAGAGACCCTGGTACGCCACACCATTCTGTCGGCACCCAAGCGACTGGTGACCTACACCGTCGCCTTCACCGGAATCATGATGAACGTCGCTTCCGACGCCTCGCTGATCCTGCTGCCGCCATTGGCGGCGATGGTCTACCACTCGCTGGGACGTCACCCGATCGCCGGCCTGGCGCTCGGTTTCGCCAGCGCCGGCGCGGGGTTCACCGCCAACCTGTTGATCGTCGGTACCGACGCGCTGCTCTCGGGCATCTCCACCGAGGCGGCCCGCATCGTCAGCCCCGACATGACGGTGACCCCGGTGGACAACTGGTATTTCAACTGCGTCTCCGTCTTCGTACTCACCGTCGTGGCCGCCGTCGTCACCGAGCGGGTCATCGAGCCGCGCCTCGGCAGCTACCGGGGCGACGTCGAGCAGGTCGAGAGCAGCGAACCGCCGAACGCCCGCCGGGGCCTTCGCAACGCCGGCATTGCCGCGCTGGTTTACGTCGCCGCCATCGCCACGCTGCTGTTCTGGCCGAACTCGCCGCTGCGCGGCCCGGACGGTAGCCTGATTCCGTCGCCGTTTCTCAGCGGCATCATCCCGATCATCCTGTTCTTCTTCATCACCGTCAGCGTGACCTGGGGCATCACCGTGGGTCGCATCAAGCGCTCGCGCGACGTGTCCGAAAACATGGCCGAGGCGATGCGCGACCTGGGCAGCTATATCGTGCTGATCTTCGCCGCCTCGCAGTTCATCGCCTGGTTCAACTGGACGCATATCGGTACCTGGATCGCGGTCAACGGCGCCAACCTGCTGACCGCGATGGACTTCACCGGGTTCCCGGTCATCCTCTGCTACATCGTCTTCACCGCCTGCATGAACCTGCTGATCTTCAGCGGCTCGGCGAAGTGGGCACTGGAAGCCCCGGTGTTCGTGCCAATGTTCATGCAGCTCGGCTACCACCCGGCCTTCGTCCAGGTCGCCTATCGCATCGCCGACTCCTCGACCAACATCATCTCGCCGCTCAACCCCTACATGATCGTGGTGCTCACCTTCATCCGGAAATACGACAAAAACGCCGGCCTCGGCACGCTGATGTCGCTGATGCTGCCCTACACCCTGGCATTTCTGGGAATCTGGATCCTGTTGCTGACGGCGTTCTACCTGCTGGGAATTCCCTACGGTCCGGGTATCACCACCTACTTGCCGTCCTGACGCCGAGGGACGGAGCGGGAGACACGACATGAAGACATCCAACAGGCGGAGAACGACACCATGAGTACCGTTACCGAATTCGAACTGGCCCCGGCGATCGAAGCGCTGAGACCGCAGTTGAAGGCGTGGCGACGGGATTTCCACCATCACGCCGAGTCCGGCTGGGTCGAGTTCCGGACCGCCTCGATCGTTGCCGAGGAGCTCGAACGGCTGGGCTACGACGTCAGTGTCGGCCGCGAGGTGATCGACGCCGACAGCCGCATGGGCGTGCCCGAGCCCGAAGTGCTGGCCCAGGCGCTGGAGCGCGCCCGCGACCAGGGCGCCGTGGCGCGCTGGCTGCCCACGCTTGCCGGCGGCTATACCGGCGTGGTCGCCAATCTGGAGACCGGTCGACCGGGGCCGGTACTCGCCTATCGCGTCGACCTCGATGCGCTCGATCTCGAGGAGTCCCGGGCCGACGACCATCGTCCCGCCCGCGAGGGGTTCGCCTCCCGCAACGCCGGCATGATGCATGCCTGCGGCCACGATGGTCATACCACCATCGGGCTGGGGCTGGCGCGGCTGTTCATCGAACTCAAGGCGCAGTTGAGCGGCCGGATCAAGCTGATCTTCCAGCCGGCAGAAGAAGGCGTACGTGGCGCGAGATCGATGGTCGAAGCCGGCGTGCTCGATGACGTGGATATCTTCATCGCCATCCATATCGGCACCGGGGTGCCCAAGGGAACGGTCGTCTGCGGTCATAACGGTTATCTCGCCACCACCAAGCTCGATGTCACCTTCACCGGCGTGCCGGCCCACGCCGGGGCCAATCCGGAAGCCGGCAACAACGCCCTGCTGGCTGCCGCCCAGGCCGCCCTGGGACTGCACGCGATCCCCCGTCACAGCGCCGGCGCCTCGCGCATCAACGTCGGCGTGCTCAGCGCCGGCAGCGGTCGCAACGTGGTGCCGGGCACCGCCACGCTCAAGCTCGAGACCCGGGGCGAGACAAGCGAGATCGACGAGGAAATGCAACGCCGAGCGCTGGCCGTGCTGCGTGGCGCGGCGGCGATGCAGGACGTCGAGATGGCTTACCGCCTTGCCGGCGAAGCGCGCAACTGCGAACCGAGCCCGGCGCTGGTCGATTTCATCCACTCGCACATCGCCGGTCTTCCCGGGATCGATAGCGTGATCGCGACCGAAAATCGCCCTTACGGCTCCGAGGATGCCACCACCATGATGCAGCGCGTGCGGGAACGCGGCGGGCTGGCGACCTATATGGTGTTCGGCACCGAACTGGCCGCCGGCCACCATCATCAATGCTTCGATTTCGACGAGGACGTGCTGGCGGTGGCCATCCACACCCTGGCCCATCTGGCCCTGCAGGCAGACACCCCGGCGCTTCGCCGACACTCCGAGAAGAGCTGAAGAGAGGTAATTTCATGGACGCAATCGCGACCGACGCCACCACCCGGCAGCTCGACACCCTGATCGAGAACAAGCGCGATCGCTTCATCGATCACGCCAACCAGGTATGGGAACTGGCCGAGACCCGGTTCGAGGAAACCCGCTCTGCGGCAACGCTGAGTGCGGCGCTGGAAGCCGAGGGCTTTCGCGTCGAACGCGGCATCGCCGGCATCGAGACCGCCTTCGTCGCCAGCTACGGCGCCGGCAAACCGATCATCGCCCTGCTCGGCGAATACGATGCCCTGGCCGGGCTCAGCCAGCGCGGCGAAGCCAGCCGGGCCGAACCCCTGATCGACAACGGTAACGGTCATGGCTGCGGCCACAACCTGCTCGGTGTCGCCGCACTGGCCGGCGCGGTCGGCGTTCGTGACTATATGGCCGACAACGCGCTCTCCGGCACCGTGCGCTTCTACGGCTGCCCCGGCGAAGAGGGGGGCTCCGGCAAGACCTTCATGGTGCGCGAGGGCGTGTTCGACGATGTCGATGCCGCGCTCACCTGGCATCCACAGGCGTTCAACGCCATCTTCTCGACGCCGACGCTGGCCAATATCCAGGCCTACTTCCGATTCAAGGGCACCTCCGCCCACGCCGCCAACTCGCCGCATCTCGGGCGTAGCGCGCTGGACGCCGTGGAGCTGATGAACGTGGGCGCCAACTATCTGCGCGAGCACATCGTGCCGGACGCACGCCTGCACTACTCGATCACTCGCACCGGCGGCGCCTCTCCCAACGTCGTCCAGGCGGACGCCGAGGTGCTCTACCTGATGCGCGCCCGACGCATGAGCGATGTCCAGGCGATCTTCGAACGCATCCAGAAAATCGCCGAGGGCGCAGCGCTGATGACCGGCACCCAGGTCGAGATGACGTTCGACAAGGCCTGCTCGGGCTATCGCCCCAATCGCACCCTGGAGCGACTGATGCAGTCACGGTTCGAGGCGTTCGGCCCGCCGCGTCACGATCCCGAAGAGATCGCCTATGGGGAGCGCATCAAGGCAACGGTCAGCGACGACGACCTGCGCACCACCTACGCCAACATCGTCGCAACCGGGGGTGAGGCTGGCGAGGCTTACGTCGAGGGGCTCGCCGACAGGGCGCTGGTCGACGACCTCGCCCCCTACAGTGCCAGCGAGGCGCTCATGTACGGCTCCACCGATGTCGGCGACGTCAGTTGGGTCGTGCCGACCGCCCAGTGCTACGTCAACTGCTTTGCCCTGGGCACACCGCTGCACACCTGGCAGGTGGTCGCCCAGGGGCGCAGCTCGCTGGGCCACAAGGGCATGCTCCAGGCGGCCAAGGTGATGGCCGGCACCGCCGTCGCGCTCATGCAGGATCCGGCTACCCTGGCCGAGGCCCGGGCGGAGCTGGACAGGGCGACCCGACGCGAGCCCTACCGCTGCCCCATCCCGGACGACGTCGCTCCCTCGCCCCTGAAGGGATGACTGGAAACAACTCGGCCCGTGATGGCGAAGCAGTCCGAGGGCGCATGGCCGAACAACGCGCGCTCCCGAGGATCCCGTCCAAGCCCGACGCTGCCCTGGTTAAACTCAAGTCAGAGATCAAGCGCGACCGCTCGTGGTGAAGCGGTCCGCTTTTTCCTTCTCGGCCCCTGACGCAAGCGGCAACCTCAGGAACCGGCCCGCATCATCGTTATCGATCGGTCGTCAACGACCGTTTGCCGAGAGCGCTCTTCTATCTGCCCACATTCGCTGTACTGGGCTTTGTGATCGTCATCCAGCGTCGGCGCAAACGCAGGCAGGCAGCTACGGGCGATGCCCTGAGCGCGAATGACTATAAAAACATAAAAACCCGCCCTTCTTACTGAAAGCAAATATCCAGTCAATTTTAATTTAAAAACTATTTATACCTCACATATAAGAACCGACACCAAGATCATTGAAAGCATTGCCCTGACATCCAGGAGGAGCATCGAGCCCAAGCCCTAAATTTCAACACGTTTGTCATCAACTAAAACCCAAATATTTCCCAAAACATAAACAAAAACCATAAAGACCTGTTTCAATTGATAAAAGAACCAAAGACATCGCATATCAAGATGACGATAGAGCACCTAGACGACACTCACAACGAAATGCCGACAGCAAAAAATAAAAACATTAGTTATATATTGACTCATCTTCCTCGCTCGTCAATTCTCCTTCGCGAGCCCTACCCAAAAACCGCCGGCGGGGCAAATAAAACAAATTCAAAAGGTAATCTCATGAATTCCATCAAACTGGGATTGAGCGCAGCGCTGGCAGCGACCCTGTCTCTGGCATCGGTTGCCCAGGCACAGGATCAAAACTTCATCACGATCGGCACCGGCGGCGTAACCGGCGTCTACTATCCGACTGGCGGCGCCATCTGCCGTCTGGTCAATGCCAACCGCGACGATAACGGTCTGCGTTGTTCGGTGGAGTCCACCGGTGGGTCAGTCTACAACGTGCGCACGATCCGGCAGGGAGAGCTGACATTCGGCGTAGTACAGTCCGACGTTCAGGCTGCAGCCATCGCCGGAACCGGCGCCTTCAGCGCCGACGGTGCTTACGACGATCTCCGAGCCCTGTTCTCGATACACCCCGAGCCCATGCACCTGATGGCGCGAGCCGACAGCGGCATCGAGACGGTCGCCGATCTCAAGGGACATCGCGTCAATATCGCCAATCCCGGCTCAGGCACACGCGTGTTGGCCGAAACGCTGATGAAGTACTCCGGCCTGACGGACGGCGACTTCTCGATGGCGGCCGAGCTGACATCCGCCGAGCAGGCATCCGCGCTGTGCGATGGCAATATCGATGCGACCGTCTGGGCCGCCGGCCTGCCCAACGGCTCGACTCAGGAAGCGACCTCTACCTGCGACGTCAAGTTGATCCCGCTGGCAGGGGACAACATCGATAAACTGCTGGCAGAGAATCCCGCCTACTCCGCGGCGACCATCCCTGGCGGCATGTACAACGGCAACCCCGATGACATCCCCACCTGGGGGCCACGCGCCACCCTGGTGACGTCCGCCGAAACAGCGGACGACGAGGTCTACGCCGTGGTCAAGGCGGTGTTCGACAATTTCAGTGATTTCCAGCGTCTGCACCCGGCGTTCGCCCGGCTGAACGAGGAGGAGATGATCTCTGCCGGCCTGACTGCCAAGCTGCACCCTGGCGCCGTTCGCTACTACCAGGAACGCGGCTGGCTGTAAGCGACCCTCCCTGGGCGTCGTCGGCAAGCGCCGGCGGCGCCTTTCTCGTTTGCCTCGCTCATGGTACCCGCCTCTCGTTTCGCGGGTTGCGACTCTCCAGGTGTAAGCCGTGAAAGACTCCGATACTTCATCAGCCGACGAAGCGGTCGCCACCGACTTGATGGCGGAGGCCGACTCCGGTGCACGCGAGCCGACAGGACGTTTCAATCGAAGCGTCCTCTGGATCGTGCCTCTGCTATGGTCGCTGTTCCAGCTCTGGATCGCGTCACCGATCCCCTACCAGCTCGGGCTATTCGTTGTGAACAACGCGCAGGCGCGCTCGATTCACCTCGCCTTCGCGGTGTTCCTGGCCTTCACGGCCTTCCCGACTCGCAAGCGCAGCCCTCGCGATACCATCCCTCTCACGGATTGGGTAACTGCACTGCTGGCAGCATTTTGCGCTAGCTATCTCTACCTGTTCTGGGATGAACTCGCAGCCCGTTCCGGCGCCCCCTCGACACAGGATCTGGTCTTTGCCTGCATCGGCGTCGTACTTCTTCTGGAAGCCGCTCGCCGGTCGTTGGGTTTTCCGCTCATGGCCGTGGCGGCCATATTCCTCGCCTACGTGTTCTTCGGCTCCTCCGAACTAATTCCCGACGTCATTCGTTGGCGCGGAGCCTCGGTCGAGCGCGCCATGAGTCATCTGTGGCTGACGACTGAAGGCGTTTTCGGTGTGGCGCTGGGGGTATCCTCAGGATTCGTCTTCCTGTTCGTCCTGTTCGGTGCCTTGCTCAATCAAGCCGGCGCCGGCAACTACTTTCTGTCGCTGGCGTTCGCCGCCTTGGGACATCTCCGCGGCGGGCCAGCCAAGGCCGCAGTCATCGCCTCCGCAGCCACGGGCCTGATTTCCGGTTCGTCGATTGCCAACGTGGTCACCACCGGCACCTTCACCATTCCACTGATGAAAAAGGTCGGATTTTCGCCATCCAAAGCCGGTGCCATCGAGGTTTCATCTTCGATCAACGGCGTACTCACCCCCCCGGTGATGGGCGCGGTCGCCTTCCTGATGACCGAGTATGTCGGCATTTCCTACGTCGAGGTGGTCAAGACGGCTATTCTACCTGCCGCCATCTCTTACGTTGCCCTGCTCTACATCGTGCATCTCGAAGCGATAAAGATGGGCATGACCGGCACCAGTTCGCGAAGCCCGATCCGCGTGATGCTCTCGACGGTCGTCGCGATCTGCGGGGGTATCGTCATCGCCGGCAGCGTACTGTGGCTTTCGGGCAGGGCCGTCGATCTGCTCGGGACGATGCTGGGCACTGCGGCCCTACCAATAGCGATCGCCGCATTTCTCGCGCTCTACGTGCTAGCCGTGCGCATCGGAGCCCGCCGCCGAGACCTGGATCTCTCCATCGACGGCATGCAGTCGCTGCCGCCGACCAAGGAGATCTTCATGAGCGGCCTGCATTACTTGCTGCCAATCTTCCTGTTGATGTACCTGTTGATGGTTGAGCGCAAATCGCCGGGATTTTCGGCGTTCTGGTCGACGAGCTTCATGCTGCTGGTGCTGCTGACCCAGCGTCCGCTCAAGGCGCTGTTTCGCGGTGAGCGCGAATGGGTGACTGGCATGTCCACTGGATTCCGGGAAGCGATCGACGGTTTGATCGAGGGCGCTCGCAACATGATCGGTCTGGCCTGCGCGATGGCAGTAGCCGGCATCATCGTCGGCTCGGTCACACTGACGGGCATTGGCCAGGTCATGGCGGAATTCGTCCAATTCCTCTCCGGCGGGCATCTGATGCTGATGCTGGTCTTTGTCGCGCTGATCTCGATCGTGCTCGGCATGGGACTGCCGACGACGGCAAACTATATCGTCGTCTCCTCGCTGATGGCCGGTGTCGTGGTCGAACTCAGTGCACAGCACGGACTGGTGGTACCGCTGGTCGCCGTGCACATGTTCGTATTCTATTTCGGCATCATGGCGGACGTGACACCGCCAGTAGGACTTGCCAGTTTCGCCGCCGCCGCCATCTCCGGGGGCGATCCGCTCAAGACCGGCTTTCAGGCATTTTTCTACTCGATCCGTACCGCTTTGTTGCCGTTTCTTTTCATCTTCAACACGGACCTGCTGCTGATTGACGTGACTTGGTATCACGCCATCATCGTCTTCCTTGTCGCCACTGTCGCCATGCTGATCTTCGCGGCCGGCACCATGGGCCATTTCCTGACCCGTTCACGGCTATGGGAGTCCACCGCGCTCATCGTGATCGCCTTGAGTCTCTTCCGTCCCGGTTTCTGGCTCGACCAGTTCCAGCCAGAGTGGACGCACGAACCGCCCGCGGAGATCTTCGCGCTGGCCGAAGCCGCGCCAGACGACACCAGTCTGCGCGTCGGCTTCGAGGGCGAGACGCTAGATGGCAACTTCGTCTCCTCGACCTATCTGCTGCCCCTGGGCCAAGCCGGTCGCTCCGGTGCCGACCGGCTCTCCCAGAGTGCCGGCATCGATCTAGTAAGCCGGGATGGCAGGGTCATCGTCGAACGCATTGCCTTCGGCGGACCGGCAGAGCAGAAAGGGGTCGACTTCGACTGGACGGTCACCGGTATTGAAGTCGCCAACGACCGCCTGCCGAAGGAGCTCTTCTATCTGCCCACATTCGCTGTACTGGGCCTGGTGATCGTCATCCAGCGTCGGCGAAAACGCAGGCAGGCAGCTACGGGCGATGCCCTGAGTGCGATCTAGCAAGTCGATTTCAGAGCCGGAGGAAGGCCACGACCAGCAGTCGTAACCGCTGATAGGCCCATGCCGGCAATTGCCGCGTGGGCCCATTTACAGGGCCCCTTCATTGGAGACGAATGTTTTTTACCCTTGTCCGAGCCATCAGCTTCCTTTCTGCGCTACCCAATAGGCGTTGCTTTCCTGGCGCAGTGTCTCGTAGGACTTGATCCGCTGCTGCGCTTCATCGCCGCCCTGCGCTACCAGCATCGCCAGCAGTGTCTCGATGACCGCCATCATGCCGGTATAGCAGCCGAAGTGATGAGTGGAGAGCACGGACGCGATCAGCGTCTCGTCGGCGCTGAAATCCGGCGCCACGATTTCACTGTCGGAGATCAGGATCAGCTTGAGCCCACGGCGCTGCGCGAACTGACATGCTTCGATGGTCTCCCGCGAGTATGGCGTCAGCGTGATCGCAATCATCACGTCGCCCTCACCGGCCGTGTGCAGGTCGTCGATGGCGCTATTCATGTGGCGAGGAATCAGCTGCAGCGACGGTAGCGCCATGCGCCCCACATAGTGCAAATAGAACGCCATGGCATAACTGGCGCGAACAGCGGTCAGATAGACATCGTTGGCGCTCAGCAGCAGGTCGACCACTCGTTGAAGCCGCGCCGGGTCGAGATGCTCGAGCGAGCGCTGAACGATCGACAGCGTGTTGCGCGAGGCATCGGCCTGGACGCGCCCAAGCTCACCGGCTTGCTGAAGGCTCTCCATCCACAGGGGTTGATCGCCACCGGTAGCCGATACCAGCGCATGACGGAAGGGTTCGCGCAGCTCATCGAAAGTCGAGAACCCCATGCGCTCGGCCAGGCGAATCAGCGTATAGGTGCTCACGCCGGCCTTGCGCGCCGTCTCCCTCACCGGGTCGAGCCCGAAATCCGAGGGATGATCGATGATGTACTTGGCTACACTGCGCAACCCCCGCGGCAGCTCAGGAATGGCCGCCTTGAGGTTGGACAAGACTCGGTTCTTCAACGCGGGGTCCATGGTTTTCGGGCGCTCCTCATCACACTCATAAAAATACAAACGTTATTTTTTTAAATTATTGACTATATTTGTTCCGGATGCAAAATGAGTTTCAAGCCTCTCCGGCCATTTCCCAACAAGATCCCTCAGGAACCGATTCATGGCTGACTCTCTCCCCTCCCATGCCTCCGTCGTCGTCATCGGCGGCGGCATCATGGGCTGCTCCACGCTCTATCATCTCGCCAAGATGGGCGTATCGGATGCCATTCTGCTCGAGCGCAACGCGCTGACCTCGGGCACGACATGGCACTCAGCCGCCCAGGTTCGCGCTCTGCGCAACTCGCGCAACCTGACGCAGATGATTCAATACTCGGTGGATCTCTACTCGCAGTTGGAGAAGGAGACCGGCCAGTCGGTGGGCTGGATTCAGAAGGGATCGCTATCGATCGCAACCAACCCGGGCCGCCTGACGCACATCAAGCGCCAGGAAGCCCTGGCCCACGCCTACGGCATCGACGCCGTCTCGATCTCGGCGGACGAGGCCAAGGAGCGCTGGCCGCTGATGAACCACGAGGACGTGCTCGGCGCGGTCTGGTCACCGGATGACGGCCGCGTCTCGCCCTCCGATGTCTGCGCCGCGCTGGTCAAGGGGGCCAAATCGCTAGGCGCGCGCATCTTCGAGAAGACCGGCGTCACCGGCATCCTCACCGAGAACGGTCGCGTCAAGGGGGTGGAGACCACTCAGGGTACGGTCATGTGCGACGCCATCGCGCTATGCACCGGGCTGTGGTCGCGGGAGGTCGGCGCCATGGCCGGTGCCGAAGTCCCGGCACTGGCCTGCGAGCACTTCTACCTGTTGACCAAGCCGATCGACGGTATCGTCGGCAATACGCCGACGCTGTCGGATCATGACAACCATCTTTACATGCGCGACGACTCCGGCGGTCTGCTGGTCGGCTGCTTCGAACCGATGGGCAAGCCCATTGCCCCGGGCGTACTCAATGAGACCTTCGAGTTCGGCCTGCTGCCGGAAGACTGGGATCACTTCGAGCCGATGATGATGAATGCGCTGCACCGCCTGCCGGCACTGGAAAACGCCGAAGTGAAGATGCTGCTCAACGGCCCCGAGAGCTTCACCCCGGACGGCACCTTCATGCTCGGCGAGACCGCCGAGACCAAGGGCTTGTTCCTCGGCTGCGGCATGAACTCCGTCGGCATCGCTTCCGGCGGCGGTGCCGGCATGAACCTGGCCTATGCCATCGTTCACGGCCACACCGCCTACGATCTCAGTGAAGCCGATGCCAAGCGCTTCGCACCTATTTTCAACAGTGTCGAGCATCTGATGGCCAGGGCGCCGGAAATCCTCGGTACCCACTACGACATTGCCTATCCCGGCAAGCAGCTCAAGACCGCCCGCGATCTGCGCAAACTCCCCTTGGATAGCGAATATCGCACCGCCAGGGCACACATGGGCCAATTCTATGGCTGGGAGCGTCCGCTGTTCTTCGGCAAGACCGCCGAGCCGGCGCTGCGCTTCGGTCGTCCGGACTGGTTCGAGAACGTGCGTGCCGAAGTCATGGCCGCCCACGAGCACGCGGCGATTTTCGACGCTTCACCTTTCGGCAAGATAGAGGTCGAGGGCCCGGACGCCGAGCGCTTCCTGCGCCAGGTCTGCGCCGGTCAGGTCGGCCGCGCCCCCGGCTCGGTGATCTACACCGCCATGCTCAACGAACGCGGCACCTTCGAGTCCGACCTCACCGCCCAGCGCCTGGCAGACGACCACTACCGCTTGTTCGTCGGCACCACCGCGATCAAGCGCGACCTGACCTGGCTCCGTCGACACAGCGACGGCTTCGACGTCACCCTGACCGACAACACCGAAACCTACGCCGTGCTCGGCCTGATGGGGCCGGAGGCCGCCCGCGTCGCGGCCGAGTGTGGCGCCAGCGGCCTGGACGAGATCGGCTACTTCAAGCACGCCGAGGCCCAGCTTGCCGGCAAGGCGGTGCGCGCCGCGCGGCTGTCCTACGTCGGCGAGGCGGGCTGGGAGATCACCTGCCAGGTGGCAGACGTCGACGCCATCTATACGGCACTGACCGCCGCAGGTGCCAAGCCGGCCGGCATGTTCGCTCAGACCTCGATGCGTATCGAGAAAGGGTTCTGCGCCATGGGCCATGAGCTCGACGGCGACGTCACACCGATCGCCACCGGCCTGGATTTCGCCACTCGCAAATCTGGTGGATTCATCGGTGCAGAGGCGCTGGAGGCCGCCCGTGAAGCCGGCGCCCGCTCGCACGTCATCTCGCTGACACTCGACGACGAGACGGCGGTGCCACTGGGCCACGAGCCGATCCATGTCGATGGCAAGATCGTCGGACAAACTACCTCCTGCGCCTTCGGCTATCGCATCGGCAAGCCGGTGGCACTCGGCCACAGCGACGTGCCACTGGAAGACGGCGCTCGCGTACAGGTCGATATCGCTCGGCAGCTCTTCGATGCCACCGTCACGCTCGGGCCGCTGTTCGACCCAACTGGCTCACGAATGAAGGTCTAATGCCATGTCCCGTCCCTTGATCATGGTCGCGCCCAACGGCGCCCGACGCGGCAAGGCGGACCATACCGCCCTGCCCGTCACCACGGCGGAGATCGTCGAAACGGCGGCAGCCTGCCACGCCGCCGGCGCCCATGCGCTGCATCTCCACGTTCGCGATGCCGAGGGGGCGCACTCGCTCGACGCCGGACGCTACCGGGAGACGCTCGCTGAACTCGGTCTGCGGATACCCGACATGAAGTTGCAGATCACCACCGAAGCGGCGGGACGTTTCACGGTGCCCGAGCAGCTCGCGTGTCTGCGTCAGGTCCGGCCTGCCTGGGCCTCGATCTCGGTACGCGAGATTGCCCGCGAGCCGGCGCTGGCGGCCGACGTCTACGCCACTTGCGCCGACAACGGTACCCAGGTGCAGCACATCCTCTACGAAGTCGCCGATATCCAGCAGTTGATCGACTGGCGCGCACGCGGCGTCGTGCGCCCCGATCAGGAGAGTGTGCTGTTCGTACTCGGGCGCTACCGCGAGGGCCAGGTATCGTCACCGGCCGATCTCGCGCCCTTGCGTGAGGCGCTGCCCGGCATCGGCCAGTGGATGGTCTGTGCTTTCGGCCCGCGCGAACACGAATGCCTGGTGGATGCCGCCAGTCAAGGCGGCGACGTGCGCGTTGGCTTCGAGAACAGCCTGAGCGGCGCCAACGGCCAGCCGCACGCCGATAACGCGGCATCCGTCGGCACCTTGGTCCGGTCACTGCTAGACCAGCCGCCCCACGCACAGGACACCTTTGCAGAGAGGAAACCGTCATGAGTCATGTCTTTGGGCGTCACTGCCACGCTGAGCTACCGACCGCCGTCGGCGGCGATGGCTGCTACCTGATCGATCGGGATGGCAAGCGCTACTTCGACGGTTCCGGCGGCGCCGCCGTTTCCTGCCTCGGCCACGCCAACGCCCGCGTCATCGAGGCGATCAAGGCCCAGGCCGATCAGCTCGCCTTCGCCCACACCGGCTTCTTCACCTCCGAGCCCGCCGAGGCGCTGGCCGACCTGCTCATCGCCAACGCTCCCGGCGATCTCGACCGGGTCTATTTCGTCTCCGGGGGCTCCGAGGCGGTGGAGGCCGCGATCAAACTGGCCCGGCAGTATCACGTCGAGCGCGGCGAGCCCGGCCGTCGCCACCTGATCGCGCGGAAGCAGAGCTATCACGGCAATACGCTCGGGGCACTCTCCGCCGGCGGCAACGCCCTGCGCCGCGCCCAGTTCGCGCCGATCCTGGTCGAGATGAGCCATATCTCGCCCTGCTACGAATACGCCGAGCGCCCGGCCGACGAAACGCCGGAGGCCTATGGTCAGCGCGTCGCCAATGAACTCGAGACCGAGATTCTGCGCCTGGGGCCGGACTCGGTCATGGCGTTCATCGCCGAGCCGGTGGTCGGCGCCACGCTCGGTGCGGTGCCCGCCGTGCCCGGCTACTTCCATCGCGTGCGCGAGATCTGCGACCAGTACGGCGTGCTGTTGATCCTCGACGAGGTCATGTGCGGCATGGGCCGAACCGGCCACCTCTTCGCCCATGAAGCCGAGGGCATCAACGCCGATATCGTCTGCATCGCCAAGGGCCTCGGTGCCGGCTATCAGCCGATCGGCGCCATGCTCTGCACCGATGCAATCTATCGTACGCTGGCCGAGGGTTCCGGATTTTTCCAGCACGGGCATACCTATATCGGCCACCCGATGGCAACGGCTGCCGGTCTCGCGGTGGTCCAGGAGCTGCTCGAGCGCGATCTGGTGACACAGGTCAAGGCGCGCGGGGACTATCTCGCCAACGCACTGGCCGAACGCTTCGGCGGCCATCCTCAGATTGGCGACCTGCGGGGCCGAGGGCTCTTCCGCGGCCTGGAGATCGTCGCCGACCGGGACACCAAGCGACCGTTCGACCCGACCCTGGGCGTGGCCGGCAAGATCAAGAAAGCCGCCTTTGCCGAGGGATTGATCTGCTACCCGATGCCCGGCACTCGCGATGGCAAGCACGGCGATCACGTCCTGCTCGCGCCACCGTTCATCGCCAGCGAGGCGGAACTCGACCAGTTGGTGGACCTGCTCGGCCGCGCGATCGACGCGGTGCTGACGTCCCTGCCGGCGATGCCAGACTGACGATGCCAACGCCATAAGACTCGCCGCGCAGCGGCTTACCCCACTGACCCGATGGTCGCCATCGCCCGCCTTCGAACCACGAAGGTGGGTTGGGGAAGCCTTGCGCCAAATCCGGGCGAATCGATGCCGGCGAGCGGGAGAAGCCCTTTTTCATGACGACGATTCAAAGACAAAGACGACGTTCCCAAGACCAACAACGAGGTGTTTCATGAAGATCCTGGTGCCCGTCAAACGGGTGATCGACTACAACGTCAAGGTCCGCGTCAAGCCGGACGGCAGCGGCGTCGACCTCGCCAACCTGAAGATGTCGATGAATCCCTTCGACGAGATCGCGGTGGAAGAGGCGATCCGCCTGAAGGAGCAAGGCACGGCATCCGAAGTCGTGGTGGTCTCCATCGGTATCAAGCAAGCCCAGGAAACCCTGCGCACCGCGCTTGCCATGGGCGCGGACCGCGCGATTCTGGTGGTCGCCACCGAAGATGTGCAGCAGGACATCGAGCCGCTGGCGGTCGCCAAACTGCTGGCTAAGGTGATCGACAGCGAGCAACCAGGCCTGGTCATCGCCGGCAAGCAGGCGATCGACAACGACATGAACGCGACCGGCCAGATGCTCTCCGCCCTGCTCGGCTGGAGCCAGGCGACCTTCGCCTCAAGCCTCGCCATCGACGGCGACACCGCTCGCGTCACGCGTGAGGTCGATGGCGGCCTGCAGACGCTCGACGTCCAGCTACCGGCGATCGTTACCGTCGACCTGCGCCTGAACGAGCCACGCTTCGCGTCGCTACCCAACATCATGAAAGCCAAGCGCAAGCCGCTCGACGAGAAGACCGCCGCCGACTTCGGCGTCGATGTCACGCCGCGCCTGACGGTGGTCAAGACCGAAGAGCCGGTCGGGCGTCAGGCAGGCGTGAAGCTCGACTCCGTCGATGAGCTCATCGACAGACTCAAGAACGAAGCGGAGGTGATCTGATGGCAGTCCTGTTACTGGCAGAAACCACCGACGCCGGCCTGGCGCTGGACGCCACCGCCCGCGCCGTCACCGCCGCCCGCCAGCTTGGCGAGGTCACGCTGCTGTGCGCCGGTCATTCGCTGGAGTCCGCCGCCACCGACGCCGCGAAGATCGAGGGGGTGAGCCGAGTCATCGTCGCCGATAGCGAAGCGCTGGCCCACCGTCTGGCGGAGCCGACCGGCGCGCTGCTGGTCTCGCTGGCAGAGACGTACAGCCATATCGTCGCGCCGGCAACTAGCGATGCCAAGAACATCCTGCCCCGTGTCGCCGCGCTGCTCGACGTCATGATCATCGGCGACGTCATCGCCATCGAGGACACGGACACCTTCCAACGCCCGATCTACGCCGGCAACGCGATTCAGACCGTCACCTCGAGCGACCGCATCAAGGTGCTGACCGTGCGCACCTCAGCCTTCGAGCCGTCGGCCAGCGCCGACGCAGTCACGGTCGAGTCGATCGACGCCCCCACCGCCAGCGGCCTCTCCACCTGGATCGAAGATAGCGTAGAGAGCTCGGACCGTCCCGAGCTGACCTCGGCCAAGACCGTCGTCTCCGCCGGGCGCGGCATCGGCTCCGCCGACAACTTCGCCATCATCGACGCCTTGGCCGACAAGCTCGGCGCGGCGGTCGGCGCCTCCCGCGCGGCGGTCGATGCCGGCTATGCCCCCAACGACTGGCAGGTCGGCCAGACCGGCAAGGTGGTGGCACCGGATCTCTATATCGCCTGCGGTATCTCCGGCGCGATCCAGCACCTCGCCGGCATGAAGGATTCGAAGGTGATCGTCGCCATCAACAGCGATGAGGACGCGCCGATTTTCCAGATTGCCGACTACGGTCTGGTCGGCGACTTGTTCGAGCTGGTGCCGGAACTGACGGAGAAGCTGGGATGACAGCACGTCTCATCGACGGCCGCGCCCGCGCCGCTCGCCTGCTGAGCGAGGTGGCCGAAGCCACCGCCCGACTGCGCGCGGAACGCGATATCCAGCCAGGCCTGGCCGTCGTACTCGTCGGACAGGATCCGGCGAGCGAGATCTACGTCAACAGCAAGATCCGTCGCACCGAGGAAGCGGGCATGCGCAGTATCGCGCACCGCCTGCCCGCCGAGGTGGCCGAAGCGGAACTACTCGCGCTTATCACGCGACTCAACCGCGACCCGCAAATCCACGGCATCCTGGTTCAATTACCACTACCCGCGCCTCTCGACCGCGCCCGCGTGATCGACGCGATCGCCCCGGAAAAGGACGTCGACGGCTTCACCGCGGTCAATGTCGGCCGCTTGGCCAACGGTGAACCGGCTCTCGTGCCGTGCACGCCGCTGGGCTGTCTGATGCTGCTCGAGGAGACGCTGGGCGACCTGCGTGGCCAAGTGGCAACGATCATCGGCTGTTCGAACGTGGTCGGCCGGCCGTTGATTCAACTGCTGCTGCAGCGCGACTGTTCGGTCATGGTCGCACATCGTCATACCCGCAATATCGCCGCCATGGTACGTGCAGCCGATATCGTGGTGGTGGCCGCTGGCGTGCCGAATCTGGTGCGCGGCAGCTGGCTCAAACCCGGCGTCGTGGTCCTCGATGTGGGGATCAATCGCCTCGAAGGCGCCCGTGGCGAACGCCGCATCGTCGGTGACGTCGCCTTCGAAGAAGCATTGGCAGTGGCCTCCGCCATCACACCGGTGCCTGGCGGCGTCGGTCCGATGACCATCGCCTGCCTGCTTGCCAATACCCTCGACGCCTGCCGTCGACAGATCGAATCCGCCGAGCGCAGCCCCGTGCCGGCCTGAATGCCCCTGGAGCTTTTCGCATGTCTCGATATTGTCTGACCGTAACCTGCTCTTCCCGTCGCGGCGTGGTCGCGGCGATCGCCGGATTCCTCGCCGACAATGGCTGCTCGATCACCGACAGCGCCCAGTTCGACGACCCCGATACCGGCCGTTTTTTCATGCGTATCAGCGCGGTTGCCGAAACCGGCGTGACGCAGGACGAACTCAAGGAGCGCTTCGATCCCATCGCCCGCGAGCTCGAGATGGCTTGGGGTATCCATGGCGAGGACGAGAAGATGAAAGTGCTCGTCATGGTCTCCCGCTACGGCCATTGCCTGAACGATCTGCTCTACCGCACCAGCATCGGCGCTCTACCGATCGAGATTGTTGCCGTCGTCTCCAATCACCTGGCTTACCAGAAGCTGGTGGTGAACAACGACATCCCGTTTCATCACATCCGGGTCACCCCGGAGAACAAGCCGGAAGCCGAGGCTCGACTGCTCGCTCTGGTCGAGGAGAGTGGCGCGGAGCTGGTGGTGCTGGCCCGTTACATGCAAGTGCTTTCCGACGATCTCTGCCAGAAGATGTCCGGCCGTATCATCAATATCCACCACTCGTTCTTGCCATCGTTCAAGGGTGCCAACCCCTACCGACAGGCGTTTCAGAAAGGTGTGAAACTGATCGGTGCCACTTCGCACTACGTTACCGCCGATCTCGATGAAGGGCCGATCATCGAGCAGGAGACGACCCGCGTGACCCACGCCCAGTCCGCCGAGGATTACGTCAGCATCGGCCGCGACGTGGAAGCCTCCGTACTGGCTCGCGCCATCCATGCCCATGCCAACCGCCGGGTGTTCCCCAACGGCCCGAAGACTGTGGTTTTTCCCGCGTCCCCCGGCAGCTACTCCGCCGACCGCGTGGGCTGAACGGCGGCTCCCGGCCATGTCCGGCGACCCGACGCTCGCCGGCGCGAACGCCTCTGACGCGAGTCCGCCGGTGCCATGACGAACAATGAAGAGGTGACCGTGATCGAACGCGAGAGCATGGACTACGACGTGGTGATCGTGGGTGGCGGGCCGGCCGGGCTCTCCGCCGCGATTCGCCTCAAGCAACTCGACCCCGAGCGTTCGGTGGTGCTGCTGGAAAAGGGCTCGGAAATCGGCGCCCATATTCTGTCCGGCGCTGTCCTCGACCCCTGCGGACTCGATGCGCTGCTGCCCGACTGGCGCGAGCGCGACGCGCCGATTCACACCCGCGTGACCGAAGACAACTTCCTGATGCTCAGCGAAACCGGCCAGCGCAGGCTGCTCAACGCTCCGATGCCGAAGCTGATGAGCAACCACGGCAACTACATCGTGTCGATGGGCAACGTCTGTCGCTGGCTGGCCGAGCAGGCCGAGGCGCTCGGCGTCGAGATATTTCCCGGCATGGCCTGCTCAGAACTGGTGTGGGACGGCGGACGGGTCGCCGGTGTCGTCGCCGGCGAGTTCGGCAAGACCGCCGACGGCACGCCGGGACCGAACTACGAGCCGGGCATGGAGCTGCGCGCCAAATACGTACTGCTTGGCGAGGGCGTTCGGGGCTCACTCTCCAAGCAGGTAATCGAGCACTTCGATCTGGGCGAAGGCCGTGAGCCACAGAAGTACGGTATCGGTCTCAAGGAGATATGGGACGTCGATCCAGCCAAACATCGCGAGGGCACGATCACGCACACCATGGGCTGGCCACTCGGCAGTAACGCCGGCGGCGGGTCCTTCATCTATCACGCCGAAAACCTACAGGTGTTCATCGGCTTCGTCGTTCATCTCGATTACGCCAACCCGTATCTGTCGCCGTACCAGGAGTTCCAGCGCTTCAAGCATCATCCAGCAGTGGCCGAGCTGCTCGAGGGCGGCAAGCGAGTCGCCTACGGCGCCCGGGCGATCTCCGAGGGTGGCTACCAGTCGATTCCGAAAGTCGTCTTTCCGGGTGGCGCCCTGCTCGGCTGCGCGGCGGGCCTGGTCAACGTGCCGCGTATCAAGGGCAATCACAACGCCATGCTCTCGGGCAAGGCAGCAGCTGAAGCGGCTCATGAAGCCATCGTGGCCAATCGCGAAGGCGACGAATTGACCGCTTACGAAACCGAGCTGCGCACGGGTGCCGTCGGACAGGATCTGAAGCGGGTCCAGAACGTCAAACCGCTCTGGTCTAAATATGGGCTTTGGGGCGGCCTCGCACTCGGCGGACTGGACATGTGGTGGGCGAGTCTGGTCGGTAAGCCTCTGTTTGGCACGCTGAAGCACGGCAAGACCGATGCCCTGGCGACCGGAGAGGCGAAGGACTTCACGCCCATCGACTACCCGAAACCTGACAACGTGCTGAGTTTCGATCGACTGAGCAATGTCGCCTACTCGGCGACCAACCACGAAGAGAGTCAGCCGAGCCATCTGCGCCTCAAGGACGTGACCGTCCCGATTGCCGTCAATCTGCCACGCTTCGACGAACCGGCCCAGCGTTACTGTCCGGCCGGCGTCTACGAGGTCGTCAAGGATGAGGAAGGTACGCCCGCATTCCAGATCAACTTCCAGAACTGCGTGCACTGCAAGACCTGCGATATCAAGGACCCGAGCCAGAACATCGAGTGGCAGACACCGCAGGGTGGAGACGGGCCGAACTATCCCAATATGTAAACCGTATTCGCCAAGTGAAAACGGGCACGCCGATGCGTGCCCGTTGTCCCGATCTGGCAGCGTTCAATCGTTCACACGCAGCAGCTCATAGGCGCCCAGCCGGTCGGCGAGAAAGGAATAGGTCGTTCTCACGTCATCCAACTCTGCCTTGCTCAATTCGACAACGCGTATGTCTTCGCCATGCTCGCAGAACGTTTCCGGCTCCATCGTCTCATCATGCCAAGGCCGACAGAACAGCGAATTGCCGTAGCTCTTGCCAGCACGGTTCAACGACAGCAAATAGCACTGATTCTCGATGGCCCGCGTTAGCGCAAAGTCATGCCAGGTATGAAAAGAGCGATCGCGGTAATACGCACCGCAATGCAAGATAACATCCACCTGATAGGCAACGGCCAGTGTGCGGGAGAGCTCGGGAATCCGAATGTCGTAGCAAATGATCGGCGCCAGTCGAAAACCATTGACTTCGAATACGGAGAGATGATTGCCACGGGAGAAGTATTCCTTTTCCATCGAAGCGCCGTACTGTGCCAGGTGAAGCTTGTCATAGTATCCGACAAGCTCCCCTTGAGGATTCACGACACCGATGGAAATATAGCAGTTGCCGGAATCGTCGCGCCTGGCGAATCCGTAGACGACGTGAGTCTTGTATTCCATCGCGACAGCGCGCCAGGTGTGAAAAGAGGATCCTTCGGTCGGCTCGGCAAGCTCGGCAAGCGACGCGAAAGCCTCTCGCGAATATTCGATGCTGGAAAGTTCCGGCAATACGACGACATCGACTTTCTCCTTACTCAGCTTTTCGCACACTCGAAAAGAGAGAGATTCAAGATGTTTGTTACGCTCTTCGGCCGTCGTCATTGGTGGAATATCGACCTGACATGCCATCAATTTCAAAACCCCGTTCAGGGTCATTTCAGTCATCCTTTTCTTTCCAGTATTCGCCCATCCTAGCCCTGCCAGCCTCGATCTCTTCAATGCGTTTGACCGCACCGCTCGACCGCAACGTCACGAATCCCATTAACACCTCAAGCAACAGCGTCACCGCCAGGTAGGAGTCGAAAAACATTGGACTCTTGTCTGGTGCCAGCAATACGCTTTCCGCTGTCAGTGCAAGAGGGGAAGCTTCGCTATCGGTACATCCAATAACGAAAGCGCCTCGCGACTTCGCTTCTGTAGCGAGACGAATCGAGTGTTCGCTGCACGGGCGCAGCGAGATCACGAGCAGGACATCCCTATCAGTCATATCCGCAATATCGTCGGCAAAAATACCGCCTTGTCCAGCCACGATGCGAAACTTCTCCGACACCATCGTACCCAGGTACTTGACGTAGTTTGCGCTGGACAGTGACGCCTGCATCCCCACGACATAGACGGTTTCGGCAGCGACTATTCGATCGGCGGCGGCCTCGACAGATGCCAACGAGTTGAAACCGAACAGGGAATCGATATTTCGATGCGCCGCGGCCATGAAATCCGACCAGATCTTGGCGCCTCCCTGCCCTTCCCCCTCGCTTTGCAACGTCCCCGCGCGGAGATGGTAGTCACCGATACCGCCATCTTGAACGTGGGTACTATAGACCTGCCTAAGCTCACCGTAGGTAGCATACCCCAGCGCCTTGGCCAGCCGGGGGAGATTGCCGGGAGAGATCCCCGTGGTTGCCGCGAGCTGACGCATGGACAATGTGGCAACCGTACCCGGGTTATCGAGAAAATAGCTGGCCGCCTGACGCAACGCCGGCGGTAGCTCAGGCATCATTTTCTTCAACTGATCCTGGAGCTTCTGATATTGACTCATGGCGGACTCACTGGCCTTTCAGTCGTATGGCTTCTCGTGCCGGCCGGAATCACCGAATGCCCAGCAGAAGATGGGGTAGATAAAGTGACAACTCAGGCAAAAACGTCGTCAGCATCAACGTCGGCAGCCAGGCAAACAGAATGAACATCAGCGTCGGCTTCAACATCTTGCTGACCGGTGTGTTCGTCACGCGTGCACCGAGATACAGCAATGGCGCCGTCGGCGGCGTCACATTCGCCATACCCAGATTGACGGCCAGCACGGCGGAGAAATGGATCGGATCCATGCCGACGCTCTGCACGATAGGCAGCAGAAGAGGCGTGGACAACAAGAGTCCGCTGATGTCATCCATCAGCATGCCGATCAGAATCATGACTACATTGACCATGAGCAGGATGACGATCGGGTTGTCGCTGATAGAGTAGACGAGATCCTGAGCGATGCCCGGGATGTCCTCGAAAATCAACAGTCGACTGACGATGAGGACCATGAAGATCATCACCATGACCACACCGACCGTGACACCGCCCTGCCTCATGGTCTGGAAGAACGTCTTCCACGTCAGGCCTCGATACACGTAGATAGCAATGGGCACAGCATAGATGACCGCCACGCCTGCCGCCTCGGTCGGCGTCATGATGCCGCCGTAGATGCCGCCGAGAATGATCACTGGCATAAACAAAGCGGGAACGGCGCGCCGAGAGCGCTTGGCCAGCTCAGGTCCCAGCGATTCGACCTTGGGCTGTAGATTGAGGTCCTTGTACTTGCGTAGCATGAACTGATTGGTCACGCAGAGCAGCACGATGAGAATCACGCCGGGCACGACCGTTGCCAGGAAGCATGCCAGGACGGATTGCTGGGCCACCCATGCATAGAGAATCTGAGAAGCGCTGGGCGGTATCAGCAAGCCCAGCAGGCTGGCGTTGGCGATCAGCGCGGCGGACAGTCCCTCTGGATAATTGGCACGGCGCAGGTGCGGCATCATCACGCTACCGATACAGGTCAAGGTGGCGTTGGCACTGCCGGTAATCGAGCCGAAGATACCGCTTGCTATCACGGCGGTGGTCGACAACCCACCGCGTATATGGCCGATGAACAGCTCGGCCAGATTGACCAGAGGTGCAGCAATCTTGCCCCGCTCCATGATGGCGCCGGCAAGGATGAAGAGTGGAATGGCGAGAATGACTAGGGAGTTCATCTTCCAGTGCCCGGTCGGCAGGAAGCCCGTGACGTCATGGCCGCCCAAGAAGGCTAGGAAGATCATCACACCGCCGAATGCCAACGGCACGGTCAAGCCCAGCAGCAGCAACGCGCAGAGGAGGATAACGCTACCAGCGATGATCATGAAGTGCGCTCCTTGGCATTATCAATGGTCTCGAGTTCTTCACTGGGCCGGTTGATAATGGCGACGTACAGTTGAAGCGCGGTAAACACCGTCATCATCAGAAAGCCGATGAAGATGGCAGAACGCGGAATCACGAAAGGGATTTTCAACGCAATCGTCGTTTGCCACCCCGGGTAGGCAGCGAACTCCTCGGCGACCATCAGGTAGCCCCACCACGTCAGCGTAGCCAGAATGACCAGCTCCAGAAGACTGACGACGATAGCGCGACGCCTGATCCATTTAGGGTTGGAGATCAAAAGGCCAAGGATGTCTGCATTGATATGCATACGATCATGAGTGGCCATCGCACTTGCCATGAAGAACATCCAGAAGGCGGCTGCCATCAGCCACTCTTCATAGGCGAACAGGTCTGCATGAAAAATGTATCGCAAAATGACAACGGCAAAAAAAGTGACCGCCATCAGACAGCCAACAGCGATAATAATGAAACTCATCACTTTCTTGGCGACGTTCAGCGGCACGAGAAAGGCCGCCGGCAGGACAGGGTTTGTCTGACTCATGGTAGGATCTCGAACGGTGACAAACTGACATCATGATGGAGCGGATGCCTGCACCCACTCCATCAATACCGGAATTCGGATTATTTGATGTCCGCTTGCAGCCGTTTGATGATATCGCTGCCGACGATCTCTCCGACTTTAGGCCAGATAATGCTGCGCACCCGCTCTTTCATGGCTGCGGCCTTCCCGGGAGAAGGCGTCAGCACTTCGTAGCCTGCGTCTTCCAATTTACTTTTGAAACTCGCGTCGTTTTCCTTGTTCCAGGCAAAGTAATCGTCTGCAGCGTGCTTGAACGCGGTTGAAACGACCTGACGTTGCTCGTCGTTCATCTCTTCCCAGGTCTTTTTCGCCCCATAGAAGGTGGAAATTCCCATGAAAGCGTTATAGTCGATGTAGTATTTTCCAACACCACTCTTGGCGAAAACGGTATAGGCTTCCTGCTTGGTGCAGCACTCAGCGCCATCGACGATACCCGACTGCATTGATGGGAAGATATCGGCCCACGCAATCGTCGTGGTGTTGAACCCCAGTGTTTTCATGGTGTCGTTGACGATATTGGAAGACCAGACACGAATGTTCATTTTCTTGTCGCCAATATCATCCCAGTGATCCGGCTTTTTCATCGCCACAACGTTGGCGAAACCTTCTGGATTATTTTCGATCAGATGTAGCCCGGTCTTATCCAGATGCTCCGCCATGATCTGATTGAATGCGGAATCATGGTTTCTCACGATCGACTGCATCTCATCCCAGTCACTCGCGAGATAGGGCATCGAGTTGATTTCGAATACCGGATCCTTGTTGGCATAGATGAAACCCATGACAAAGTCGATGTTGCCGCGACTGGCGTCTTCGAATAGCTCCTCACCTGAACCCAGCTGATTCGCGGGGAAGACGCTGACCTTCAGTCCGACGTCCGCATCTTCGATTTCTTCAGCAATCTGTTTCATCATCTTGGTGCCCTGATGATCCACGGGCACGGTGCCGGCAAACTTGAGTCTCATGTCCGCCGCGTGCGCAACGGACGTCAGAGAGACCGTCATGGCAAGTGCAAAGCCGGCATGACGTAGAAGACCGGTAACATGGCCAAACTCGAGGGACTTGCTCTTCATCGTTGTCTCCCAACATCTGTGATTGTTTTTGGAAAGTATCGCCCGAACACCTCACTCGAGCGACGGCAGTGAGGAAGGCCTCCCACTGATCCGTATCAGTCAAGATGGCATGAAAAATATTCAGATGCAAACAAGGAGTGTAAAAATTACTCACATGAACATTTTTTGTTTGGCTGACTCGGCCGCTGTGGGACACCTGTGGGATGACGTCCTGAAGAGACCCCAACGCCAGAAGCAACATCCCGATCAACGCGTGCAGCGGCCCTATGGCGATCGAGGCTTTCTACAAGCGGGGATAGGACAAGAGCTGGGCCCCATCCGTGAAGACCAGGACGAACTCGATTCGGCATGCCCCTACCCATGCTCTCTGGCCTGGCATGCTTTTCCAGTACCGCTCGTAAGGGATTGTGACCCGCACCACGCGAGTCGCCCTAGCCCAGACTCGTTACCTGCTCGTGGCAACTCATGCTCACGACCGATAAGCGGCTCATGATTCGTAGCAGAAGAACCATTCTTGTCGCCCGCCCCGTCCAAGCCCGAAGCTAATCCGGTGCAACCCGAACCAGAGGCCAAGCGCGATCGCTCATGATGAAGTGGTCCGCTTTTTCATTTTTGGACCCTTACGCAGGCGACAACCCCATGAACCGGCCCGCATTATCGTTTTCGATCGATGGCGACTTCGCCCTCGATTCGCCGCCCCGCACGCCGCACTGGCCGCCCGTGCAACCTCTCGAGGCCAACCGGAACGCAGCATCGTCGGACATCCACTGGCAACGCTTTGCCGTCGCCTACGACTATCCCGTGGCCTTCACCCGGGAGATCTTCTCCCTCGACAACGCCCTGCTGGCCGATTTCATCTCGCGCCGCGAGCCCTGCAAGACCCATCGCTGCCTGGTCTACGTCGATAGCGGTGTGGCGGCGACCTGGCCGGATCTGAACCGTCGTATCGAGGCCTACTTCACCGCCCATGCGAACCGGCTGACACTGCTGGCGGCGCCGATTACCGTGCCGGGTGGCGAGTCCGTGAAGGCCAATCTGGACACCATCGACGACGTACTGGAGGGCATCCGGCGCTACGGTGTCGATCGCCACGCCTACGTGATCGTCATCGGTGGCGGCGCGGTCCTGGACGCCCTCGGGCTTGCCGCGGCCATGGGTCACCGCGGCGTCCGCCTGATCAGGCTGCCCACCACCGTACTGTCGCAGAACGACAGCGGCGTCGGGGTCAAGAATGCGGTCAACTTCAAGGGCTACAAGAACTTCATCGGCACCTTCGCCCCGCCCTGGGCGGTGCTCAACGACTTCGACTTCCTGAGCACGCTCTCGCGGCGCGACCGGCTGGCCGGCATCTCCGAAGCGATCAAGGTGGCGCTGATCCGTGACGGCGAGTTCTTCAACTGGCTGGAAGCCAACGCCGACTCGCTGGCCGAGTTCGATCCGCGTACCGAGGAGGTGATGATCCGACGCAGCGCCGAACTGCACATGCAGCAGATCGGCCTCGGCGGCGATCCGTTCGAACAGGGTTCGTCGCGGCCGCTGGATTACGGCCACTGGGCGGCACACAAGCTCGAGGCATTGACCCATCACGGCATCGGGCACGGCGAGGCCGTCGCCATCGGCATCGCCCTGGA
Source organism: Salinicola sp. CR57 (assembly GCF_003206585.1). Lineage (NCBI taxonomy): Bacteria > Pseudomonadati > Pseudomonadota > Gammaproteobacteria > Oceanospirillales > Halomonadaceae > Salinicola > Salinicola sp. CR57. Next base: position 33,627 of record NZ_PZJL01000007.1, on the reverse strand, counting down.
CGCGCGATACTCCGTGCTCACGGGCCTGCTCCCCGCCGGCGCCGAGTGGCGCATCGTGTGGCTGCTGAAGCGGCTGGGGCTGCCGGTCTTCCATAGCCAGTTGATGGAGCTCGGCGATGACGGCGATCTGGCCGTTATGTCGGGACTCAAGGAGTTTCAGCAACATCTCGGCGGTGAGCTGACGATCACGCTGCTGGCTGCGCTGGGCCGTGGACACGACGTCCACGAGATCGATGAAACCACCATGACAGCCGCGATCGACTGGCTGCGCGAAGAGGCAAACCGTGATGCAGCTGCATGATGATCTGGGCCAACTGACCTACTGTCTCAATATTCACCCGACTCAGTCCTGGGAGGCGGTGCGCGAGGCGCTGCTCGGGCCGGTCAAGCGTGTACGCCAGAACGTGTGCCCCGAGGCGCCCTTCGGCGTGGGTCTGCGCCTGTCTGCCCAGGCGCTGGAGGAACTCCGCGCGCCCGAGGCACGGGCCGAGCTCAAGGAGATCCTCGCGCGGGAAAACTATCGCGTGGTGACCATGAACGGGTTTCCGTTCGGCCCTTTCCACGGTATCCCGGTCAAGCAGGCTGTCTACCAACCCGACTGGAAGCAGCGCGCGCGCCTCGACTACACCTGCTGGCTTGCCGACCTGATGGTGGAGCTTGGCGTCGCCGGCGACACCCTGAGCCTGAGCACCGTCCCCGGCACCTACAAGCCCTTGGCCGAGGGGGCCGCGCCGGCGATGGCGGAAAACCTGCTCAAGGCGGCGGCCCACTGCGTCAAGCTCGCCAGGCAGACCCAGGTCACCATCGCCATCGCGCTGGAGCCCGAGCCGCACTGTTTCCTTGAGACCATCGACGAAACCATCGCGTTCTTCCGCGATTATCTCTACTCCGATGCCGCCGTGGCACGCTTGAGCGAGCTGACCGGACTCTCCCCAGAGGCATCGAGAGAGGCGTTGCCGCGCCATCTCGGCGTCTGCTACGACGTCTGCCATGCCGCCGTCGAGTTCGAGGATCCGGCCGCCAGCATCGAGGCACTGCGCACCGCCGGCGTCCCGATCCACAAGCTGCAGTTGAGCGCCGCACTACGCGTTCCACGGATCGACGCGGCGAAGCGCGAGGCCCTGGCGCCGTTCTGCGAGCGCACCTACCTGCACCAGGTCGTGGTCTCCACCGCAGAGGGACTGGTGCGATACGCGGACCTGCCCGAGGCACTGGCCGACGACGCCAGAGCCGATGGTGAAGAGTGGCGCGTGCACTTTCATGTGCCGATCTTCGTGGACGCCATTGCGCCCTTCGAGACCACCCAGTCGTTCCTGGTCGACATTCTCGCCCTGCATCGCCAGCGACCGATCTCTCAGCACCTGGAAGTGGAGACCTACACATGGCAGGTATTACCGGAGAACCTGCGCACGGAGAGCGTGGAAGCGGCCATATCCCGCGAGCTGACCTGGGTCGAACGACAGCTGGCGTGACCACGGCGGGGCCCGCAGGGAAGCGGAGCGCCAGGATCTGGCTGGAGCTGGGGCGCGTTTCCAACCTGCCCACGGTCTGGAGCAACGTGCTGGCCGGCAGCGCCCTGGCGGGCGCCAGTGGCGCCGCGCTGTGGCATACCGCCGGGCTCTGGACGTCGCTGCTGGCACTGACGCTTTTCTATCTCGGCGGCATGTACCTCAACGACGCCTGCGATGCCGAGATCGATGCCCGCGAACGTGCCGATCGGCCCATTCCCCGGGGAGACGTCGGCCGCCTGACCGTCACGCTGCTGGGCGCAGCGATGCTGACACTGGGAAGCGGGCTGCTGCTTCTGAGCCATCCGCCAGCCGGCATGACCGGCCTGGCGCTGGTTGCCGCGATCCTGGGCTATGACTGGTGGCACAAGCGGATCGGCTGGAGCCCGCTGCTGATGGGGGCGTGCCGGCTGTTGACCTACCTCACCGCCGCGCTGATGGTTGCCGACACCCTCGATCCGGCGGTGATCTGGGCTGCCGTCGGCCTGGCCTGTCACGTCATTGGCCTGACCTACGCCGCCCGCCAGGAAGCGACCAACCGGCTGGGCGCCGCCTGGCCGTTGGCGGTACTGTCGGTACCGGTGGCGCTGATGCTGGCCGCCATGCTGACCGGTCCCGAACCGTCGCTGCTGGCGTTGATCCTGTGGCTCGGCTATCTGATCTGGGGCGCGCGCTGCCTGTTGTGGCTATCCCGTCGCGCGGCGGGAGACGTGCCACGCGCCGTCGTGGGCCTGATCGCCGCCATCTCGCTCTACGACGCCACGCTGATGGCGGCCATGGGCGCCAGCGGAATGGCCTTGCTGGGCGTTCTGGCCTTCGCCGCGACGCTGGTACTGCAACGGGTGACGTCCGGGACCTGAAGCGCCGGACGCCACCCGGTGGGAGCGCCGACACTCTCGGTTTCCGCCTCGCTTGACGCGCACGGCCGGGCCCGCCTCNNNGAGGCGGGCCCGGCCTTTTTACCCTGCCTCAGACGCTGGCATCGTCGACGGCGGTCTCGCGGCTGGCCGTATCGCCCTCCTCGCCTTCGAACACGTGGGCCAACACCAGTGCCTTGAACGCCTGCGCCTCGACCGGCCCTGCGGGTAGCAGGTCCGGTTCGGACGAGATCACCAGTGGGCCCTGGCCGGGATCGTCGGTCAGCCGTCCGTGGGCGCCCTTGACCAGCGCGGTGTCCTTGAGCGAGATGACATCCAGCAATTGGCGCATCCCCAGCCGCCGCTTGGCGAGTCGCCACCCCGCCGAGAGCTTGGGCGACTTCAGGGCCGGGTCGAAGAACAGTTCCACCGGGTCGTATCCCGGCTTGCGATGAATGTCGACGGTGCGGGCGTAGTCCGGCGCCCGGGTATCATCCAGCCAGTAGTAGTAGCTGAACCAGCGATCCGGCTGGGCGATCGCCACCAGCGACCCCGAGTTGGGATGGTCCAGACCGTTTTCCCGCTTCTCGGCCTCGCCCCAGACGGCCTCCACGCCATCCAGACCTTCGATCAGCGCCTTGACCGTCGGCACCTCTGCCGGATCGCTGACGTAGATGTGCGCCACCTGATGATCGGCCACCGCGAAGGCGCGCGACGCGCCGGCATCGAGCTGCTCCTGATCCCGTTCTCGGCGAACCGAGACCAGACCGGCCTCGCGCAACGCGCGATTGATATGGACGGCTTCGCGCACTGGCGTGATCCCGTACTCGGACACCACGATGACCCTTCGGCCTTCCCGATCGGCGGCGTCGATCAACTCGCCGCACAGGGCGTCGACGTCCCGGAGATCACGTTGCAACTCGGGATGCGACAGGTCCGGTCCCAGGCGCTGGAGGTTGTAGTCCAGGTGCGGCAGATAGGTCAGGGTCAGCGTGGGATTGCGGGTCTCCATGACATGGCGCGTCGCGTCGCTGATCCAGCGACTCGACGAGATGTCCGCCATGGGGCCCCAGAAGGTGAACAGCGGGAACGTTCCCAGCTTGGCATCGAGCTCGTCATGCAGCTCCGGCGGGTAGGTATAGTGGTCCGGCAGCTTGCGACCGTCGGCGGGATACATCGGTCGAGGCGTGGCACTCCAGTCCGCCGTCGAATACATGTTGTACCACCAGAACATCTTGGCGCAGGTAAAGTCGGGATTCTGTCGTTTCCCGGCTTCCCAGATCTTCTCGCCCGCCACCAGGCGGTTGGACTGGCGCCAGAACCAGACCTCGGAAAGATCCCGAAAATACCAGCCGTTGGCCACGGCACCGTGCCGACCTGGCGGCAAGCCGGTCATCAACGTCGCCTGAACGCTGCAGGTCACCGCCGGGGTCACGGTATTCAATGGCCGCAAACCACCGCGCTCCGCGAGCCGTTTCAGAGCCGGTGTATGCTCACCGACCAGTTGGGGCGTCAGCCCGACCACGAGAATTACCAAGGTGTTGTGCATGGCGCCGACCTGCCGATTCGAGCGTGAGATTCCATCGTCACGACCTCATCGCAACGATCTGTAAAGACTGCATATCAGTTGGGATAAGGACAGACAATCGACGCGACGGCCAACGCCCGATTTTGAGAAATTATCACTAGAAAAGTGAAGGTACCGACCCGCTATCGGGGCAAAAAAGTCATTCGATAAGTCCGTTTCAGCATTGGATCCTGACCCCTCGACTGGCCAGTTAATTGAGCTTGGGGATTCTTTTGGCGACCCGATAAAGTGGCTTCTGAAATCACTGGCCCGGAAATTTACATGTCCGTTACACCCTTGAAGCTACTGCGCGACTGGACCTGCCGTCAGGCCCCGGATCAAGCCCGTTGGCTCGTCGGGCAGTACGCCTCGCTGGGCCAGAGCGGCAACGAGAAGGATCTCCATCTGTTTCTCGGCCTGGTGCCGCGACGACTCGGCAAGCAGGACCTGAGGCTCACTCCACAGGACCTGGCGATGGCGAACCAGGCTTATCCGGGCTGGAGTCCCGAGGGCTGGAGCCTCGATGGAGCGGCCCGCATCGCTGCCCTGCTCGCCTTCGAGGGCACCCGCCCGTTTTCGGACACGTTCCGGGATCTGGTCCGGACCGCCGATGCCCGCGAGTTGATCACGCTCTATCGAGGACTGGCTCTCTATCCCCGACCCGAGTCGCTGACGGACGCTGTAGGCGAGGGGCTGCGCTCCAACATGCGAGCGGTGTTCGAGTCCATCGTGCACGGCAACCCCTATCCGCGCGACCACTTCGACCAGCATCGCTGGAACCATATGGTGCTCAAGGCGCTGTTCGTCGGTAGCCGACTCTCCCCCATCGTCGGCCTGGACTCGCGGGTCAACGCGGAGCTGGCCGCGATCCTGCTCGACTACGCCCGGGAACGATGGGCGGCCGGGCGCGAGGTGAGTCCTGAACTGTGGCGCTGTGTCGGGCCCTTCGCCGAACGCGTTGCGGCCTACGATGCCCTGCAACGGGCCCTGGCGGGGACGCCGGAGGAGCGCGGCGCGGCGGTACTGGCACTGCTCGCGGCCGATACCCTTTACGCCCGGGACCTGCTTCAGACGGTGCCGGAGATCACCGCACTGGTCGCGGACGGACGTCTCGACTGGAACCACCTCACCCTGAAAAAAGAGGCCGCCTGAGATGTTCATCGATCCCCATGCCCACATGGTGTCTCGCACCACCGACGACTACGAGGCCATGGCCGCCGCCGGCATCGTGGCCCTGGTCGAACCGGCGTTCTGGGTCGGCCAGCCCCGGACCTTCGTCGGTACCTACGTCGACTACCTCTCCTCCCTGGTGGGTTGGGAGCGCTTCCGTGCCGGCCAGTTCGGTATCCGTCACTACTGCACCATCGGCCTCAACTCCAAGGAGGCCAACAACGAGGCGCTGGCGGAGGGTGTGATGGAGTGGCTGCCACGATTCGCTCTCAAGGAGGGCGTCGTCGCCATCGGTGAAATCGGCTATGACGAGCAGACCCCACTCGAGGACAAGTACTTTCGCGCCCAACTGGCACTGGCCAAGCAGCTCCAATTGCCAGTGATGGTGCACACGCCGCACCGGGACAAGAAACGCGGCACCTCGCGCTCGATGGACGTCTGCGAGGAGATGGGGCTCGATCCCTCGTGGGTCGTCATCGATCACAACAACGAGGAGACCGTGCGCGAGACGCTAGATCGCGGTTACTGGGCCGGTTTCTCGATCTACCCGTCGACCAAGATGGGCAACGCACGAATGGTCGAGCTGCTCAAACAGTATGGCGGCGACCGGATCATCGTCGACAGCGCCTGCGACTGGGGGATCTCGGACTGTCTCGGCGTCCCCAAGACGGCGCGGCTGGCGCTCGAATCCGGGGTTGCCGAGACCGTGGTACGCCAGGTCACCTATGACAACGCCCTCGCCGTTTACGGCAAGAGCGGCGAGATGCACGCCGCCGATTGGCTCGACCCCGCGCCCATCGACCAGCGCACGCTATTCGAGGGCAACTCGATCCTGCGAGGCGGCCGCGATCCGCGGGTGGAGGCAGCGGCTGATCGCCGCCGCGACCGGCTGCTGATCGAATAGCGCGAACGTCCCTCTCCTGCGGCGCCTCCGTTCAGGCTGGCACCCGGAGCCTCTCGACGGCAAAATGCGGTCAACTACCGATGCGCCGCCGAGAGGAATTTCATGGTTTCACCGATCGACAATCCTGTCACCGAATCGGACACCGATGCCAGGTGTCCCGACACCACCCTCGCCATGATCGTCTACGCCCTGCTGCTGGGCGTTTTCGTGACCGGCATCACCCCGGTGATCGGCGTGATCATCGCCTATGTCTACCGCGGCAATGGCCCGCGCTGGCTGGACGAGCACTACCGCTACCATATCCGCACCTTCTGGATCGGGCTGCTCTACGCCTGTATCAGTTGGGTGCTCGCCTTCGTGCTGATCGGTTTCGTGCTGATGGCGCTGCAGGCGGTGTGGCTGATCGTTCGCTGCGTCATCGGCTTCAAGGCGTTGCAGGAACGCCGCGCGCCGGACAAGGTCGATAGCTGGCTGTGGTGATACCGAAAGTCAGCTCCCGGTCGCGACGCTGCCACTCATCGTGCCGGGACGCCGAACCGAGAGATCCGACAATGACGTGCACCGAGAGAAAGAGAGACGAATGATCGAAGGTCTTCAAGCTCGCGCCATTCACCTGCTCTGGCGCCTGCTGTCACACTGCCGGCTTAGGACGATGTGGTCGCTCGCGGGTGCCGCCAGCCGCGTGCTGTATGCCGTTTCCCGGCGGGAACGCCACGTCAGCCGACGCAATCTGGAAGTCGCCTATCCCGACGACGATGGTGAACAGCGTCGCAGCCGGATCCAGGCCAGCCTGCGTCACTCCGCGGCAACCATGCTGGAGCTCGGATTCGCCTGGATCGCCGATCCCAGACGCGTCGACGCCTCGATCGTCGAGGTCCATGGTCGCGAGCTGCTGGACGAGGCTCGCGCCGAAGGTCGCGGCGTGATCGTGCTGGCGCCCCACTTCGGCAATTGGGAGGTGCTCAATTTCTGGCTGTCGAGCCACTTCCCGTTCACCGCGATGTACGAGCCGCCCAAGATGGCCGACCTCGATCCGGTCATCCGTCACGGCCGCGAGCGAATGGGGGCCGAGCTGGTACCGACCAACCCGCGCGGCGTCGCCGCCCTGCTCAAGGCACTGAAGCGCGCCGAAGCCGTCGGGATCCTGCCCGATCAGGAGCCCGACTGGGGCAGTGGCGTATTCGCCGATTTCTTTGGCCGCCCCGCCTACACCGCCACACTGCTGCCGAAGCTGGTGGCGCGGACCCAGGCTCGCGTCGTCACCGGTGTCGCCAGGCGCCTGCCCGAGGGCCGCGGCTTCGCGATCCACTTCCTGGCCGCCGATGACCGCGTCTATGACACGGATGAAAAGGTATCGGCGCTCGGCGTCAACGCCTGCGTCGAGTCAGCGATCGCGCTCGATCCGGTGCAGTACCAGTGGGAGTACAAACGCTGGAAGAAAACCGAGCAAGAGCAACAGCTCGTGCCCGGCTATCGGAAGCACAGGCTCTACAGCAAACGCTGAGCGTCGGCGCGAGCCACTGCGCTACTGGGCCAGTCCGCCGAAGTGCCCGGCCTGGTAATCATCGATGGCCGCGACGATCTCCTCCCGGGTGTTCATCACGAACGGGCCATGGGAGACCACCGGCTCATCGATCACCGCCGCATGGCCGAAGATCAGCCGCGACTCGGTGGTCGCCGTCAACTCGACGCGATCGCCCTGCGTTTCCAGCTCGATCAGGTGCTGCGCTTTGACGTCGTCGCCGCCGACGCTGACCTCGCCATCGATCAGGTAGAGAAAGACCTGTCGCCCGGCCGGGGCCGGCAGCGTAGGGGAAGCGCCTGCCGTTAGCGTCAGCGTCGACATGAACACATCGGTCAGGCTCTCGACAGGCCCGCGTTGGCCCTCGAACTCACCCGCTATCAGGTTCAGCTCACCGCCACCGGCCAGGGCAATCGCCGGAATCGACGCTTGCTGCAGCCCGATATAACGCGGCTCGCTCATCTTCAGCCGAGCCGGCAGGTTGATCCACAGCTGCAGAATCTCCAGCGGCCCACCGTCACGCAGGAACTCGGGCGGGGAGATCTCGGCGTGGACGATACCGCTGCCGGCGGTCATCCACTGCACGCCGCCGGCGTGGATCACGCTCTGATGGTCCGCGCTGTCGGCGTGGGCCAGCGAGCCTTCGAGGATGAAGGTCACCGTCTCGAAGCCACGGTGCGGATGTGGACCGAACGGCAAGCCATGGTTATTGGGCGGATAGACCTGCGGGCCGTGATGATTGAGAAACAGGAAGGGATCGAGCTGCGACAGGCGCGGCCCCGGCAGTGGGCGCCGAGTCGTCAGATCGCCGATATCGTCGCGGATGGCCGAGTGCTGGGCGACGATACGGCGGGGTCTGGCGGTGGAGACAGGGTCAGGCACGGACATGGACGACTCCTCGGTATCAGTACCCACAGCTTAGGGGGTCCGGCGCCCGATGATCAGCGAATTCTTTCCCCGCGTTCGTTTCACGCAATCGTCGGGAGCGGGCTCAGGACACGCCCGCTCCCCGGGTGAGACGTTGCCAGTTGCCATGGGCGAAGGCCGCCTTGGCACGCCCCGCCAGGCCGCACCGCTCGAGGAAAGCCCGCGCATCGCCGCCCGCGCGATATTGATAGGGAAAATCCGTGGAGAACAGCAGTCGTTCATGACCGACCACCGCCGCCGCCCGGGCCAGATAGTGCGGCAGGAACATGCCGCTGGCGGTGACGTAGAGATTGGCGCGACAGTAGTCGGCAATGGGCCGGGAGAGCGACGCCACACGCTCCATGGCAGCAAGTCGCTCGATATAGAACAGCACCATCTCGCCCCAGTGGCCCAGAATCACCTGCAGTCGCGGCAAACGGTCGAACGTGCCAGCCAGCACCAGCCGTAGAAACTGGAGACCGGCGTCGTAATGCCAACCGAGGCCGTAGGTCGCCAAAGCCGTATCGAGCGCCGGCGATATCCCACCATAGTAGGCTTGTCTCACCGCCGGCGGCGGCACGCGCGGGTGCAGCAGCACCGGCACGCCCAGGCTTTCCGCCTGGGCGAGGATGGGCATCAGGGCGGGATCGTCCAGGTGCCGCGAACCGACCCGTCCACACAGCATCGTGCCCTTGAAGCCGAGCTCGTCGATGCAGCGCTCGAGCTCCAGCGCCGCCGCCTCGGGCTGCGAGACGGGTAGCGTCGCCAGCGCCTGAAAGCGCTGCGGATACCGGGCGACCGCCGCCGCCAGGGTGTCATTGGTGCGTCTGGCGATATCGACACTCTCCACACCCAGGTCGTGCAGTGCCGGCGTGGTCAGCGAGAGGACCTGCACGTCCAGCCCCGTTTCATCCATCAGCGCCAGACGCTCGTCGGCCAGATTCATCAGCCGTCCGTGCCAGGTCCCGGCATGCAGCGCCACGCTCGGGTCCGTCTGTTCCAGCCCCAGCGAGCGCCAGGCGCGATCGATCTCCGGCGTCAGGAAATGCTCTTCGATCCCGATCAGATGCATGGCGACAGCCTCACCACGGCACGATCTTGCCGAAGCGGTCGAGATACTCGATGCCCGGCCGGCTTCTCTTCTCCAGCAGGACATCGACGATCGCTGGCACCGCCTCTTCCATCGTATAGGGCGCGTCATCTCCCCCCAGGTCGGTACGAATCCAGCCCGGCGCCATCACCAGCACTGCCCGTCCGGTAGCGGCGTGACGCGCCGCGAAGCTGCGCATGAACATGTTGAGCGCGGCCTTGCTGCCCCGGTAGAGCTCGCGCATGCCGTTCTCGTTGTTGGCGATGCTGCCCTGCCCGGAAGACATCACGCCGATCAGTCCCGACGTCGGCACCAGAGGCTCGAACTTCTCGATCACGCGCATCGGACTGAGCGCGTTGGTGATCATGATCCGGGTGAACGCTTCGGTGGAGATGGTGCCGATGGCCTGATCGGGGTCCCGGTTGGTGGTCCCGGCATTGACGAACAGCAGATCGATCGACCGCCCCGCCAGGCGTTGGTGCAGCGCGTCGATCTGATCCGGATCCGTGACGTCGAGGGTCTCGATCTCGACCCGGCCGGGATTGTCGTCCGCCAGGGTGTGCAACGGCGTCTGCTCGGCACCGGCGCGAACCGTGCCGATGACGTCCCACTCGGTTTCCGGTGTCGCGCCTCGCGCCAGCAGCTCCGCGGCGATGGCGTGGCCCAGACCCCGCGAGGCGCCCACGATCAGGGCGGTCAGGCGATTGGCAATTGTCGTCATGGGAAGTGACCTCATGGATGTTGGGTTCATCTCAAGGATGGCGGTCGGCGTGACAACGCACCAGACGCATGACATGCACATGATCATTGCATCAAACGCTAGTCCAGAAGCAGGGTCTCGGTTACCGTGAGTCGATGAACGACATCGATCTGAACCTTCTCATCGCACTGGACGTGCTGCTGGAAGAGGGCAGCGTGACAGCGGCCGCGAAGCGCTTGAACCTCAGCGCGTCGGCGATGAGCCGCACGCTCAAGCGTCTGCGCGAGGCGACGGGAGATCCGCTGCTGGTGCGGGCGGGGCGCGGGCTGGTACCTACCCCCCACGCCTCCTCGCTACGCGATCGCGTTCATGAACTGGCGCGGGAGTCGCGCTCGATCCTGCGTCCACGCCCACACGACCTCGATCTCTCGACGCTGGAGCGGACGTTCACCCTGCGCACCAACGCGTCGTTCGTCGAGCGCTTTTCGGTGCCGCTGGTGAATGCCATTGCGGAAGCCGCGCCGAGGGTGTGCCTGCGCTTCGTGCCCAAGCCGACCAAAGCGATAGAACCCCTGCGTGAGGGGCAGCTCGACCTCGAGGTCGGGGTCATCGAGACCACCGCGCCGGAGCTGCTGACGCGGGGGCTATTTCAAGACCGCTTCGTCGGCGTCGCGAGCCAGGGCCATGCGTTGCTCGATAGCGCCATCACGCGGGAACGCCTTGCCGCGTGTCGGCACGTGATGGCGTCTCCCAGCGGCGAATTCACCGGACCGATGGAAAAGGCGTTGAGCGCACTCAGCCTCGACCGGGAATTCGGCGTCATCGTGCCGGGCTTCTCGGATGCCTTGCGGATCGCTCGCCACACCGATCGGATCACGCTAGTACCCCACTCCTGCCTGATGCCGGTGCAACGGCACGAAGATCCCAAACCCCTGGTGGCGTTCGAGCTCCCCGCACCGATCGATCCGTTCACGATCTCGGCGCTGTGGCATCCGCGGCTGGGTGCCGGCCCGGCTCATCGCTGGTTCCGGGAACTGGTGATATCGACCTGCCGCGCGGCCTATCGGGAGACTTGAGCTTCCGGCGTCGATCACCCGATCTCCTCGAGGCCGGCTGTCGTCAATGCTGCCTCGATCACCGCCACCAGCGGCGACTGCGTCGGTGAAAGGCGCGAGACCATCACCAACTCGCGGTAAAACGTCTGCTCTCCCAACGCCACGATCCTTACCGGCGGCGGTTGCCGATGTCGCCACAGCCCGGTCAGCGGAATCAGCGCCACGCCCAGACCGAATTCGACCATTCTGGCAATCGCGTCGATCTCGTCGAGTTCCAGCCGAATCGCCGGACGCAGTCGCCGCCGCTCGAGAAAGCGGACCACCTGACGTCCACCGAAGGAGCCCCGGTCGTAGAGCACCAGCGGATGGGTCTCGAGCAGTGCTTCGACGCTCTCACCATCGCTATCGGCCGGCGCTATCATCACGAAGGGTTCGCGGGCGATCACGCGAGCGTGGAGATCGCCGGGTAGCGCAAAGGGGGGCTGGACGATCATCGCCATGTCCAGGTCGCCCTTGTCGACCTGATCGAGCAGTGTCAGCGATACACCGGGCACGATCCGGGTCATGACTCCGGGTGCCGAGACCCCCAAAGCTCGCAGCACATCGGGCAGCAGCCCGCTCTGAACGCTGGCGATGGCACCGAGGTGCCACTCGCCGGTCAGGTCATCGCTATCGGCATTGCGAATGCGATCGGCCAGGGCCAGCATCTCCTCGGCCCGGGGCAGCAGTCGGCGTCCGGCAGCGTTGAGCCTGACGGCGCGCCCAGTACGCTCGAACAGCGGCTCGCCGAGGTCGGCCTCGAGATTTCGAATCTGGGTGCTGATGGCGGACTGGGTCAGCCCCACCGCCCCACCAGCGGCGGAGAAGGTCCCGTGGCGTACCACGGCGAGAAAGGTCTTGAGCTCTCTGAGCATGGGATCGACGCCCACTAGAATACAAATAATTTGATATCAGACAGCAATATTATGCGCTTTCCATCAAATTTAATCGCGTCCAGAATGACTCGACATCAATGACGCCCAGGCCAACGACTTTCAGGAGAACTCCCATGGCACTGTCCCCCTTCCACCTCGCCATTCCGGTTCACGATCTGCCCGCCGCACGCCAGTTCTACGGCGAGACCTTCGGTCTGAGCGAAGGCCGCTCCAGCGAGCAGTGGGTCGATTTCGACTTCTATGGCCATCAGCTGGTGATTCACGAGCACCCGCCGACGCCGTCTCAGGAGTCCGCGCACACCAATCCGGTCGACGGCCATGACGTGCCGGTGCCCCACTTCGGCATCATCTTGGGCTGGAGCGAATGGGAAGCCCTGGCAGAGCGCCTGAAGGGCTTCGACACCCAGTTCGTGATCAAGCCCTACGTGCGCTTCAAGGGTCAGCCCGGCGAACAGGCCACCATGTTCCTGCTCGATCCGTGCGGTAATGCGCTGGAGTTCAAGGCGTTCAAGGATATGGGTCAGCTGTTCGCCAAGTAATACCGTTTCTCTCGCGTCCCTCGACGTCTTGTGATTGCCGCCGATTCCGATCGGCGGCTTTTTTGTGTCGATGGCGATAACGACCCGCTAAGCGAGCCGCCGGAGATGTAGCGCACCAATGGCCAGCGCGACCAGCAGCAATACCGCGATGAACAGCGACACCCCGTTCCAGCCGCCCCAGAACCAGAATGCGCCGCCCAGCGTCCCGGCGACGCTGGAGCCGAGATAGTAGCTGAACAGATAGAGTGACGACGCCTGCCCCTTGGCCTGGCTGGCACGCTGGCCGACCCAGCCGCTGGCCAGCGAGTGGGCGGCGAAGAAACCGAAGGTGAAGATCAGGATGCCGATCAAAATCAGGCTGATCGGTTCTAGCAACGTGATCGCCAGCCCCGCCAGCATCATCACGATGAATAACCAGAAGATCCGGTGGCGCCCCAGGCGGTCAGCCAGCGAACCCGCCCAGGCCGAGCTATAGGTGCCCGAGAGATAGGCGATGGAGAGTAGCCCCACCAGCGCCTGACTGACCTGATACGGCTCCGCCAGCAGCCGGTAGGCGATGTAATTGTAGAGGGTGACGAAACCGCCCATCAGCAGGAACGCTTCGGCAAAGAGCCAGGGCAGCCCTCGATCCTTGAAGTGAACGGTGAATCCAGACAGCACGCTGCGCCAGTTGAGCGGACGCGGCGAGAAGTGACGCGACGGCGGCAGCCAGCGCATGAACAGGATCGCCGCAATCAGCGCCACGATACCGATGATGCCGAGCGTCCAGCGCCACGGCACCCAATCCACCATCACCCCGCTGATCAGGCGTCCGCTCATGCCGCCGATCGAGTTGCCACTGATGTAGAGGCCCATCGACAGGCCGACGTAGCGCGGATGGATCTCCTCGTTGAGATAGGTCATCGCCACCGCGCAGAGCCCCGACAGCGACAGCCCCGCCAGGGCGCGCATGATCAGGATCCCCGTCCAGTTCGGCATCACCGCCGCCAGCAGCGTGCAAGCGGATGCCGACAACAGTGCGATCGTCATGATCGGCTTGCGCCCCACCGCATCGGAGATCGGCCCGGTGATCAGCAGCCCGGTCGCCAGCATACCGGTCGAGACCGACAGCGACAGGCTGCTGGTGGCGGCGTCGATGCCGAAGGCGTCGGAAAGAATCGGCATCAGCGGCTGCACGCAGTAAAGCAGCACGAAGGTGGAAAAGGCGCCGAGGAAAAGCGCCAGCATGGTGGGCCGGTAACCGGCCCGGCCACGTTCGATGAAATCATTCTCGACAACATCCATCTCGCGTTCCAACTGGCGATTCGCCGCCCGTGTCGCGTCATGGATCTCGGATGATGTGTGGCGGGACAACCCGATTCTCCCGTTCTCGGTCTCGCTCTCGATATCAGAGCCGGAGCCAGAGCCGAGGCTGGGAGACCGCCCTGCCCGGATGGCGTGTATTCAACAATTGGTAGGTTACGCCGCCTCGATTAAGCTTTCTAATATATTATTCGATGCTTTTGAGAGGTTTTGCGACTCAATGGAACTTCGCTATCTGCGCTACTTCGTGGCCGTCGCGGAAGAGCTGCATTTCAGCCGCGCCGCCGCCCGGCTGGGCATCTCCCAGCCGCCGCTGAGCCAGCAGATCCGGGCGCTGGAGACCGAACTCGACACCCGCCTGCTGACGCGCACCAATCGGCGTGTCGAACTGACCGCGGCGGGTCTTCTGTTCCTGGAGGAAGCACGGGAGATACTGGCTCGCACCGAGCGCGCCTCACGGCTGGTCTCTCGCCTCGGGCGCGGCGAAACCGGCCAGCTCAGGATCGGCTTCACCACCTCGGTGCCGCTGACCTCGCTGCTGCCGCGCACGCTGATGCACTATCGCCAGCGCTACCCGGATGTCGACCTGCGCATGCATGAGCTCAACAGCCGCCGCCAGATCAAGCCGCTGCTGGAGGGCGACCTGGACATCGGCATCATGCGTCCGGCCACGCTGCCGGAGGGTCTCGACGCCTTTACCTTGATCCGCGAACCCTTGATAGCGGTGGTCAACGACCAGGGCCCGCTCGGCGGCAGTGCCGCGCCACTGACACTCGACGAACTGGCGCTGCATCCGTTCGTCTACTTCTCGCCGGCCGCCGGCACCGGTCTGCTGGACCAGTTCAACGCCCTGTTCGCCAAGCGGGGCCTGACGCCACGACTGGTTCAGGAGGTCGGCGGCCCCAATACCATCATCAGTCTGGTTGCCGGCGGGCTCGGTGTCTCGATTCTGCCGGCCTCCTTTCGACACATCCGGATCGACAATGTGCGCTACCGCCCCATCAGTGACGACGATGCCGTCTCGGAAGTCTGGCTGACCCACCTCCGCCACCAGCAGACGCCCCAGACACGGCATTTCGTCGACCTGGTTCGACATGCCGAAGCGACTTGAGCCGCCTGACGATCCGGCCGCAAACTCCGCTTGACCCGACCCGGCCCTCGCCACAGACTGGCCATGGCGATGCCAGTCATCGCCAGCTTGACGGGGTGCCGGTGGAACCGGCTGAGATCGTCCTGCGCAGCGCCTCCCCGGGCCCGGCGCCACGGCGGATCCCGACGAACCTGATCCGGCTAGTACCGGCGTAGGGATCAAGCGGAGCGCCTCACGTTCTGGAAGCCATCCCGTCGATTCGCGCTCCTCCCGCCTACGCTGTGCGCCGGCCTGACCCCAACGTCATGCCCGAGGCACAAAGCACCATGAAATCACCTCAGTTTCTCTCCGATACCGCTCGCGTCGACAGCGCCGCCATCGCCCCGCTGCCCGCGTCGACCAAGATCCATGTCGAGGGTTCGCGCCCGGACATCCGCGTCCCGATGCGAGAGATCGCGCTGTCGCCGACAAAGACCAGCCAAGGCTTGGAGCCCAACGAGCCGATCACCGTCTACGATACTTCCGGCCCCTACACCGATCCCGCCGCCGAGATCGATCTGCGCCGTGGCTTGCCCGAACTCAGACGCAACTGGATCGACGAGCGCGGCGATACCGAACCGCTTACCGGCCCGACCTCCCATTACGGAAAGATCCGCGCGGCCGACCTGCGCCTTGCCAATCTGCGCTTTCAGCTCCAGCGCACGCCGCGGCGTGCCAGACCCGGTGCCAACGTGACCCAGCTCCACTACGCCAGACAAGGCATCGTCACCCCGGAGATGGAGTTCATCGCCATTCGCGAGAACCAGCGACGACGCCAGGGCGGTGCCGCATCAGGCGATCCGATGCTGGATCACCAGCATCCGGGCGACTCTTTTGGCGCCAATCTGCCGGCGGAGATCACCCCCGAATTCGTGCGCGACGAAGTCGCTCGCGGCCGGGCGATCATCCCCGCCAATATCAATCATCCCGAGAGCGAGCCGATGATCATCGGCCGCAACTTCCTGGTGAAGATCAACGGCAACCTGGGCAACTCGGCGGTGACCTCCTCGATCGAGGAAGAGGTCGACAAGATGACCTGGGGCATCCGCTGGGGGGCCGACACCATCATGGATCTCTCCACCGGGCAGAACATCCACGAGACTCGCGAATGGATCATCCGTAACTCGCCGGTCCCCATCGGCACGGTGCCGATCTATCAGGCGCTGGAGAAGGTCGATGGGGTGGCGGAGGACCTGACCTGGGAGATCTTCCGCGATACCTTGATCGAGCAGGCCGAACAGGGCGTGGACTATTTCACCATCCACGCCGGCGTGCGCCTGCACCATGTGCCGATGACCGCCAGGCGCGTCACCGGCATCGTCTCCCGCGGCGGATCGATCATGGCCAAGTGGTGCCTCTCGCACCACCGGGAGAGCTTCCTCTACACCCACTTCGAGGAGATCTGCGAGATCATGAAGGCGTACGACGTCTCGTTCTCGCTGGGTGACGGCCTGCGCCCCGGCTCGATCGCCGACGCCAACGACGAAGCCCAGTTCGCCGAACTGGAAACCCTGGGCGAGCTGACCCGGATCGCCTGGCAGCATGACGTGCAGGCGATGATCGAAGGCCCCGGCCACGTGCCGATGCAACTGATCAAGGAGAACATGGACAAGCAGCTCGCCTGCTGCGACGAGGCGCCGTTCTACACCCTGGGCCCGCTGACCACCGATATCGCCCCGGGCTACGACCACATCACCTCCGGCATCGGCGCGGCCCAGATCGGCTGGTACGGCTGCGCCATGCTCTGCTATGTCACCCCCAAGGAGCATCTGGGCCTGCCCAACAAGGACGACGTCAAGACCGGCATCATCACCTACAAGATCGCCGCCCACGCCGCCGACCTGGCCAAGGGGCATCCGGGTGCGCAGCGACGCGACAACGCGCTTTCCAAGGCGCGCTTCGAATTCCGCTGGGAGGATCAGTTCAATCTCGGCCTCGACCCGGACACGGCACGCGCCTTCCATGACGAGACCCTGCCCAAGGACTCGGCCAAGGTGGCGCATTTCTGCTCCATGTGCGGACCGAAGTTCTGCTCGATGAAGATCACCCAGGAGGTGCGCGAGCGATTTGGTGGCGATGCCGCCGACATCCCCAGAGACGAGCGAGAAGCCGGTCTGCAGCAGCAGGCGGAGCGGTTCAAGCAAGAAGGCGGCGAGCTCTACCGAGAAATCTGACACCGCCGTGCCAGCAGGCCTGCGTCGCCTACAAGTGTCGACGCAGGCTTCTACATCCGACCCGACACACCGAGACTTTGGTCGCAACCGAGTTATACGCCATCCCATTTTCGAATGAGCGGATCGCAAAGGGTCCCGGGATGGGTAGAATGCGCGCTTTTGCCCCCGGCAATCTGGCCTGCACAAGGAGCCCGTGAATGACAGCAACATCTTCCCGCCCCAATCTGTGGCGTCGTATTCCCCTGTGGCAGAAGATCATCGCCGGCCTGGTGCTGGGTGTTCTTGCCGGTGCGGTGATGGGCGAGCAGGCCAGCCTGTTCAAGCCTCTCGGCGATATCTTCATCAACGGCATCAAGATGCTGATCGTGCCGCTGGTCTTCTCGACACTGGTGGTCGGCATCACCGGCATGAGGGATCCCCAGAAGATGGGGCGTGTCGGCGCTCGCACGATCGGGCTCTATCTGGTCACTACCGCGTTTGCCATCGTCATTGGCCTGATTGCGGCAACGATCTTCCAGCCGGGTGCCGGCGCCGATGCCTCCATGAGCGCGCCGCAGCAGGCGGGCGAAGCGCCCTCGCTGGTGGATATCGTGGTCGGCCTGGTGCCATCGAATCCGCTGCAGGCAATGATCGAGGGCAACATTCTGCAGATCATCGTCTTCGCCATCGGCCTGGGCATCTCGCTGATGCTGATCGGCGAAAAGGGCGAACCCGTCGTGCGGGTCTTCGAGAGCTTCGCCGAGGCGATGTACAAGCTCACCGCCATCGTCATGGCGTTTGCGCCCTTCGGTGTCTTCGGCCTGATGGCCAACGTCTCCGGTCAGTACGGGCTGGATGTACTGCTGCCGCTGGCCAAAGTCATCGGCGTGGTCTATCTCGCCTGTCTCGTTCACGTACTGGTCGTCTACACCGGCCTGCTGAGTCTGATCGGTCGCCTCAACCCGGTGCGCTATCTGCAGGGAATCATCGACGCCCTGGTGGTGTCGTTCTCGTCCGCCTCCTCATCCGGCACCCTGCCGGTCTCGATTCGCTGCGCGCAGAAGAACCTGGGCGTTTCGGAAGGCGTCTCCAGCTTCGTGCTGCCGGTGGGCGCGACCATCAACATGGATGGCACCGCGATCTATCAGGGGGTCGCGGCGCTATTCGTGGCGCAGCTGGTAGGGGCCGACCTCTCGATGATGGACTACGGCATGATCGTGCTCACCGGCACGCTGGCCTCCATCGGAACGGCAGGCGTCCCCGGTGCCGGGTTGATCATGCTGTCGATCGTGCTGGCGCAGATCGGCCTGCCGCTGGAGGCGATCGGGGTCGTCGCGGGTGTGGACAGAATCCTCGACATGGCGCGGACCAGCGTCAATGTGGCCGGCGACCTGATGGTCACGACACTGGTCGGCAAGAGCGAAAAAGAGCTGGACCTGGAAGTGTACAACCGGCCGGGCAAGGCCTGAGCGGCAGCCTCTGCCATCCTCTCCAAACGACAGCGGCCCCGTTTTCCAACGGGGCCGCTGCGTGAAGAGTCCTAGCGGGGCACTCAACGCCCGACAGACTCGGTGTACCGAGATTCAGTGCTGACTAGTGGCGTGGTTTGGTGGCGTCCTTCAGATTGCCTTTGGCGGACTTGGCATCCCCCTTGGCCTGCTGGGCTTTGCCCTTACCTTCGAGTTCGCGATCCTTGGTCATTTTGCCAGCAGCTTCTTTCACCTTGCCAGCTACCTTGTCGACCTTGCCTTCCGTCTTGTCCGACTTCGAATGCGTCGTCATGGGTGCTACCTCGTTATCCGTGGATATCCTTATCCGTCCGCCGTCGATGCGAAGAGATCGGGAACGGCGGACGTAACTTCAGAATAGTTCGCCGCTGGGAGGTGGAAACGGGAGATTGGTAAAGATTTGTTCTCACCACGTGGGCTCGCGGCGGGCGAATCGCAGGCCAGGAGGATCGTTACGGGGCGCAGGAGAGAAACGAAAGAGAGCGATGGATCGACGAGAGCCGCCCGGCAACAGGCGGCTCGCTGGAAAACCGGGGGAAAGCGATCAGGTGCGCGAGGTCACTTCCAGCAGGTGATAGCCAAACTGGGTCTTGACCGGTCCGTGGACTTCGTTGACCGCGCCATTGAAGACGACCTCATCGAACTCCTTGACCATCTGGCCACGCCCGAAGGTGCCGAGTTCGCCACCCTGACGACCGGAGGGGCAGGTAGAGTGCTGGCGGGCCACTTCGGCAAAGTCACTGCCGGCTTCGATCTGCTGCTTGAGTTCGAGACACTGCTGTTCGCTGTCGACGAGAATATGGCGGGCGCTGGCCTGTGCCATGACATCACTCCTGAATCTTGATCAATGGGAACCGGCATTCTACGAAAACACGCCACCCGGCGTCACCGCCGTTTTCCACCCTGGTCAACGCGCCTCGAATCGATCCGCGAGGTAGCGATTGATATCGGCGGACTCATACATCCACTCGACCTCGCCATTTCCCTGCTCGATGCGCAGGCACGGCACCATGGTGCGGCCTCCGCCCGCCATGAGCTCCTGGCGGCGCTCCGGATCCCGCTGGATGTCGCGCAACTCGATGGGCAGCGCCAGACGCTGGATCTGATGGCGAACGCGCTGGCAGAACGGGCAGCTCATGAAGTGATAGAGCGCCAGGTCCCGGCAGGCGCGGTCGACGGCAGCCTGAGCTTCGGCGGAGCGCTCGATGGGGGTCGTTGAGAACATGGTCTTGAACCACCTCCTGATTCGGTCATACATGAGATTTGACGCCACCTCCCCGCCTGCCGTTCAGTTGACCGGTTCCGTTGCGTCGCCGCTGTCGGGCGTGGCCACGTCACTGGCGGCCTGGTCGATCGCGGCGGCTTCCTGATCGTCGATCAATACCGGAATCACCAGCGGTGCATCGGTCGGCACCGTCATGCTCGCGGGTGGCGCCGTCTCGATCGGCGCGGGCACGTAGCGCTGGGCCGGTGGTTCGGGGGGCAACAGGAAATCGCTGGAGACCAGCGGCTGCATCGGTTTGGCGTCACCTGGAAGCCGCAGGGTCGCCTGGATCAGCGGCGACGCGAACTGATCCCGGAACTCCTGGCGTGAAATTGCGCCGTTCCCATCCGCATCCAGGGTGTGCCAGTCGCCACCCAGCCCCAATCGTTCGATATCCAGTGGCAGCAACGAGCCATCCCCATCGCTATCGGCGGTATCGAAGACATTGTCGGCACTGACTTGGCTGGGCCCCTGGGCTGTCGGCCGGTCGACAACGACGTCGTGGTTCGTCGTGTTCGAGGCGCAAGCCGTCAGCCATAGCACCATGGGTATCGACATGAGCCATGCCTGCCGCCGCACTGCGGTTCTCGCATTCACCCACGGGTTGAGATTCGTCGCCTTTGCCTTCATCCGTTCGTCTCCCTCGAAATTCATACCCGATACCGGCGATGTCATCATCGCCGCGGGTTCCGCAGCGAGCCGTCATCCAGCCGCTGCTGCCAGTTCTGCCACAGACTCAGCCGGCTGGATTCACCGACTTCACGCCCGCCTCCTCCCAGTTTGCTGATCCAGAGATGGCTACCGTTGAAGCTGTAGATCGGCAGCAGGTCGTTTCGACGGGACGCCGGCTCGATCCGTTTGTCGATGTTGTCCAGCACCACCGGTGGCGTCGTCGCGCTCGATGCCCAGGTCACGACCATATGGAACTGGTCGTAGGGAATGTACTTGACGTAGTGCAGGCGCAATTGACTGTCCGGCACGCCGAGTTCGCGCAGCGTCAGGTACTTGGCCATGGCGAAATCTTCGCAATCCCCCGCGCCGACTCCGAGAAACTCAAAGGGCGTGGCCCAGTAATCCTCCACGTGCCAGACGTCGATATCGTCGACGAAACGCAACTGATTGAAGAAGTCGTTGACCCCGGCCAGTTGCGTGCTCACCGAGCGCCCCTGAAGCCGATCGATGAGCACCTGCCACTGCTGGATGCGCTGCCATCCCGCTTGACCATAGATCGAGACCACCTCCTGTCTCGGCGGCAACTTTGGCAGGGCCTGGGCCACGGGCCCGAACTGGAACATGCCCAGCAGGCCAAGCAGGCCCAGCAACGGCAGGGCCAGGTGGCCGATGCTCCCTCGAACGATGCTCGTCACCATCGGCTCAGGCCCGGCCGGCCAATCGGTGCCCCGGGGTCACTTCAATGCCAACGGGGAGATCGGGGCCAAGTAGCCTTGATAACCATCGGCGCCGACCGCCTCCACCCGTTGACGCTGTTCATCCGACTCGACCCGCGTCACGATCACTTGCGACTCGACCTGATGGGCCGCCATGCAGAGGCTTCTCAGGAATTCGGTATCCACCTCTTCGCGGACGAAGAAGCCTTGGTCGATCTTGACGTAATCGGGACGTAGCCTGGCCAGGTAGGCCATCGCCTGGAGGTTTCTCGCGAAGCGATCGACACCGCAGCGGGCGCCGAGGCGATGCGCGCTTCGGAACAACTGCTGCACGACATCGAGATGATCGAGCGCGATCTCCTCGCTGACCTCCAGGTCGAGCCGCTCGGTGACGCGAGGGTGAGACTCGAGCCAGCCGATCAACTCGCGGTAACGCGCCGGTTCCGCCAACGAGTCTGCCGTCAGGTTGATTGCCAGCCTGCCCTCGAAGCGCGCTACGTTCTCGCCCAGACTCTCCAGTACCGCGCGATCGAGCTTCGCCCCCAACTGAAAATGGTTGATGACAGGGAGGAAGGTATAAGCCGGATGCTGTGTTCCCTCTTCGTCGAGACGCACGAACACCTCACGGTGCAGCTCGCTGCCATCGACCCGCAATACCGGCTGCGCGACGAAGCTGAGACTGCGCGTCTCCAGCGCCCGATCGATGATCTGGCGCCACTCCTGCCGGCCCCGCGCCGCCAAGGTATTTTCAGGACGCACCACGACCCAGCGCTGACGCAGTTCGATCGCGTCGCGCAGGGCGCTATCCGCCCTGGCCAGTACGCCCTCGCGAGTCATGCCAGGCTCCTTCAACACCAGGCCGGCCCGCGTGTGTTCGAAACGGGTCTCGACCAGCGGATTGGCATCGACGACATCGTCGAGACGATCCAGGGTATCCCTGAGCCATCGCTCCCGCGTCTCGTCGTCGCAATCCGGGAGGATCAACGCGAACTCCTCGGCAGAGAGCCGGGCAGCCAGAACGGCACGGCCTTCCAGCTGTGCCCCCTTGAGCTGACTGCCCAGGCTGCGGATCGCCTGGTCCCGAGCCTCGAAACCGTCACGCCGGTAGAGCTCCTGCAGATGATCGATGCGCAGGATCGCCAGCGCGCCCCCCACCGGTGCCGCCAGCCACTCGTCTAGCGACCGCGCCAGGTAGGCCCGGTTGCCCAATTGCGACACCGCGTCCTGCTCGGTCAGGCGCTGCAGACGGACGACCTGTTCCGCCTGCTGCTCGAACTGCTGGTTGAGCCTGGCGCCCAGTCGATTCACCGACTCGGTGATCCCCTGAAGCTCGCGGATACGGCTGGGTTCCAGCGCTTCGTCGAAACCGTCGATCTGCATGTCGGCGATTCTGCGAGAGAGCCGGTTGAGCGGGCCTAGCAGCAGCTTGAATCCCAGTACGCAGAGCACGACGATGCCCAGCATGCCGATCGCCAGCCAGGTCAGCAGTTGAAGTGCCAGATACCAGAGCTGATCGTAGGCGCCGGCTCGTTCCGACTCGACCCGGATGCTGCCGAGCGCCGACCAGCCGCCACTGATCTCGCGCTCGCTGATGGCGTCGGGCAGCACCACCAGACGCTGGAACCATTGGGGTGTGTCGCTATCGCGTCGCGAGCCGATCACCAGAGGCTCTTCCCTTCCCACGGCTTCGAGGCGGAGCTGGCGCACCGAGCCGCCATCGGCTGCCGCTCGCATGAGTGTTTCGGCACTGGTCCAGTCACCGATCTCGACGAACGGCACCAGGGACAGGCTCAACGCCTGGGCGAGATTATCGACGTCGGCTTGCTGGCGCTCGGCCAGGGACGCTCGGGTCTGGTGCACTTCGATCGCGAAGATACCGGCCGAGAACAGGAACAGCAGGCCGACCATGATGGCGATCGAACGTCGAAACAGGCTCATGGAGCTCTCCTCGTCAGCCCCTTGGGCGGTCGTTGGCAGGGTTCACCCCGGGGTAACGATCACCGGCGTCACCGATCATGGCAGTGTCCACCTGGAGCGTGTCCAGCAGTTGCCCGGTCGCGGAAAGCAATCGGTAATTGGCCTGGCGCAGCGCGAACGTCGCCTGGACCTGGGCTTGCTGGGCATCATAGAGTTCGGTCTCGCTGTCGAGCATGTCGAGCAGCGTGCGGCGGCCGATGTCGAACTGCTTGCGATAGTTGACGCGGGTCTGTTCGCTGGCCTCGACATGACGCTGCAGGAACGGCAACTGGCTGGTGACGTAGTCGCGCGCGTTCCAGGCCAACCGCAGCTCGTCGCGGATCTCGCGCAGGGAGCGATCGCTGTCGTAGCGCACCGCACGCAGCGACTCTTCCCGGGAGCGCATCTCGGCGGCGTCGATGCCGCCGCGATAGAGATTCCAAGACATCACCAAGTCGGCACTCCAGTCATCCGCGTCATTGCCTTCGTAATCGTAATCGCGGCTGGCCAGTCGGCTCGCCTCGGCGCGGAAGGTGGGCAGGAAATTGCCACGTTCGGCGGCGACCTCGTGCTGGGCAGCGGCGATCGAATGGGAGGCGGAAATGACCAGCGGGTTGTTGGCCGTAGCCATGGCCATGGCGGCATCGAAGTCGCCGGGCACGCCGTGCATGTCGACGTCCTCCGGCAAGGTCAGGTTCTTGGGCGATTCGCCGACATAGCGGATGAAGGCGGAAACGGCGTCGTCAAGGTTGTTGCGTGCGGCGATCAGGCTCGCCTGGGCCTGGGCAAGACGGCCATCGACCTGGCTGGTATCGGTAGCCGTACCGGCCCCCAACTCCTCACGGCGCCGGATGTCGGCAGCGATGCGCTGATGAGTGTCGACGTTGCGCTGCGCCAGCTCCAGCAGGCGCTGCGACCGCAACACGTCGAGATAGCTCTGAACCGTGACCAGGCCCACCTGATTGGCCGCCGCCGCGACCTGCCAGCGCTGGTAGTCGCTCTCGGCATCCGCCTGGCGGATGCGCTCGATCGTCGTGTTACCGTCCCAGATCAGTTGCGACAGCGTGAGATAGGCGCGCCGATAGCTGTGGGGGTCGCTGGACTGCGAGACGCCGTTGGTCTCGCTCTCGTTCTCGCCATAGCCGACACGCGCTTCCAGATCGAGCGAGGGAAGATAGGCGCCCCGTTGCGCCCGGGCGTCCTCCAGGTTCTGCTGGTAGCGCGCCATCTCGGTGCGCGTGCTGGGATACTCCATGACAGCCTGGGTCACGGCTTCGGTCAAGGTTTGCGCCTGAGCGCTGCCGGCTAATGTCGCGATACCGGCGGACAGAACCCATCTCTTCATCATCACGCTTGTCTCACCCCGTTTCTTGTCTCGCTGCGCACTCAGCGTTCACGCATTGCGCCCTGCTGCGCCCGAAGTATCGGCTTCAGCAGGTACTGCAAAATGGTCTGCTCACCGGTAATGATGTCTACCGTGGCCTGCATGCCTGGAATGATCGCCAGGTCGTCGACGTTCTTGCCCAGATGATTGCTATCGGTGCGGACCGTCACCTCATAGAAGGTATTGCCCTTTTCATCTTCTTCGGTGTCCGGGCTGATTCGCATGACCTGCCCCTTCATGCCGCCGTAGATGGTGAAGTCATAGGCCGAGAACTTGACCGTGGCGGGTTGGCCGACACGAATGAAGCCCACATCCCGCGGCAAGACCTTCGCCTGGACCAGCAGCTGGTCCTCGATCGGCACGATCTCCATCAGGCTGGCACCGGGATCGACCACGCCGCCGATGGTATTGACGTTGATCGACTGCACGCTGCCTCGAACCGGCGACGTGATCAGGGTGCGATCTACCCGATCCTGGAGACTGACGCGCCCTTGCTGGAGACTGTCGAGCTTGTTTCGCGCTTCGGTCAGGGCGTCGGCGCTTCGCGACCGGAACTGCGCGGCAACGTCCCGACGCTTGCTGATGGCTTCCTGCAACTCTGACTGCTTGGCCGGGATCGACAGCTGCGCGGACTCCAGCTCACCGCGCTGATCGTTGACCTGACGCTGCAGATTGAGCAGATCGACCTGGGAGACGATGCCTTCCTTCACCAGCGGCGCGGTAATACCCAACTGTTGGCGTGACAGTTGATAGCTGCGCGACAGCGAATCCGCCTTGGCCCGCAACTCCTGCAGTTCCTGCTGACGCTGCTGGATCTGCGCGGCCGCCTGATCGAGCTGGGAACGCAGGCCGTTGATCCGCTCGCTGTAGGCGCTGGAGGCGGCGCTGTAGATATCCTGATTGGTGGCCTCGAACTCATCGCTCAGTGGAATCTTCTGGGCCGACACGCTGACCTGATCCCGCCACTCCGGGGCGTCGGGCGATACCGTGACCGAGGCAAGCTCCGCCTGGTACTGCGCCACGGAGGCCTGCAAGCCGGCCAGGGTCGAGTTGCGTTCCGCCAGGTCGGAGGTCGCTCGCGTCGGATCGATCCGTGCCAGCGGCTGGCCGGCGTCGACCACGTCGCCTTCTTCGACGTAGATCTCGCGGACGATGCCGCCTTCCAGGTTCTGGATCGTCTGTAGCCGGGAAGAGGGAACCACCTGCCCGGTGCCACGCGTCACCACCTCGATGCTCGACAGCCCTGCCCACACCAGGAACGCGATGAGCGCAGCCAACAGCACCCAGATGATGATGCGCGATCGCCACGGCGTCGCCAGCAGTGTGGCGGCGCTGGCATCGTCGGCCAGCTCGAGCTCGCGCGCGCTTGGCCGAGGCCACTTGACGACATTATCCGCGCTGGCCATGGCGCACCTCCTGCTGGCCGTCGGCCTGGGGCGTTGCGGAGTTCGTTTCCGCGGGGGCCTGGACACGCCCCTCGTTGAGTGCCTTGAGAACGGTGGGCTTGGGCCCGTCGGCGATCACCCGACCGGAATCCAGCACGATGATCCGGTCGGCCACTTCCAGCATCGAGCTCTTGTGCGTCACCAGCACCAGGGTCTGGCTTCGGGGCAGGTCACGCAACGTGCGGCGCAGCATTGCCTCCGCGCGGTTGTCCATGTGCGAGCCGGGCTCGTCCAGCAGCAGCAGCGAAGGATTGGTCAGAATCGCTCGCGCCAGCAGCACCGTCTGGCGCTGTCCGCTGGAAAGCAGTCGTCCTCCCTCGCCGATCTGGCGATCCAGGCCATCGGGATCGCGTCGGGTGAACTCGCCCACCCCAGCGATATCCGCCGCGCGCTGAACCGCCTCGTCACTGGCATAGGGGTGGCCGAGGATGATGTTGTCGCGAACCGAGCCGAAGAACAGCGAGCTGTCCTGGCCGGCGAACCCGATATGCCGGCGCACGTCCGCGGGATGGATCTGGTTGATATCGAGCCCGTCGATTCGCACGCTGCCCGCGGTCGAACGATAGAGACCGCTCATCAGCCGCTCGACGGTACTCTTGCCGGCGCCCATGCGGCCAATGATCGCCACCCGCTCCCCCGGTTCGATGGTGAACGAGACATCGGTCAATACTTCCGGTGACTGCTCGCCGTAACGAAAGCCAACGTGATCGAACTCGATGCGCATGTTGAGCTTGTCGCGATGGACGTAGTTCTTGGCCTCTTCGACCTCGTCGGGCAGGTGCATGATCTGGTCGATCGCCGCCATGGCGCTGCGGGTCTGACCGAAACGCGTGATCAGCAGCGCCATCTGCGCCAACGGCTGTAGCGCACGGCCGGTCAGCATCACGGCCGCGATCAGCCCGCCCATCGACAGCTGGGCGTTGCCGATCAGGTAGACCCCGAGCACCACCAGCGCCACGGTGGAGAGCTGATTGACCGACATGGTCAGCGACGAGACCGAGGTCGAGAGGTTACGGCTCTTGACGCCCCACTTGGCGATCTCCCCGACCGCCCGCTCGTAGCGGCGTTGGGTCTCGCCCTGGGCATTGGCAAGCTTGATGCTCTCCAGCCCGGCCACACTCTCCACTAGCCGCGCATGCTTTTCCGTCGCCAGGCGCGAGCCCAGCTCGATCGAGCGCTTCAGCGGCCACTGGATGATGATGCTGTAGCCAATCAGGATCAGCAGCGCAACGATCGGCACCCACACCAGCGCACCGCCGACGATCCATACCACCAGCAGAAACAGAATCGCGAACGGCAGATCGACCAGGGTGGTCATGGTCATCGAGGTAAAGAAATCGCGAACGGAATCGAACTCCTGCAGATGCTTGACGAAAGCGCCTACCGATACCGGGCGCGCTTCCATCCTCAGATTCATCACCTTGGCGAAGATCTTGGCCGACAGCAGCACCTCCGACTTCTTGCCCGCCGTATCGAGAAACCACGATCGGATCTGACGCATCAGCAGGTCGAAACCGACGACGATCGCCATCCCCGTCGCCAGCACCCAGAGCGTATCGAACGCCAGGTTCGGCACCACCTTGTCGTAGACGTTCATGGTGAACAGTGGTGCCGCCAGGGCGAACAGATTGATCAATAACGAGGCGATCAGAACGTCACGATAGATCGGTGTCGAGAGCTTGAGCGTCGACCAGAACCAGTGCCCTTCTGCGAGCTTGACCGTTTCCGGCGCCCGCGCATCGAAACGGTGTTCCCGACGAGCGTAGATCACTTGGCCGGTGGCCTGTTCGATCAGCGACTCCATGTCGACGGTCTGGGTACCGTCCGCCTCCGGCAGGTAGACCGTCGCCTGCTGGCGCTGGGCATCGCGCGCCAGCATCACCACGGCGCGCCGCCCTTGCAGGATCAAGATGCACGGCAACAGGATGTCGGCCACGCGATCGGCGCGCTGACTCACCAGCTTTGCCGAGAGCCCCGCTCTCTGTGCGGCTCGCGGGACCAGCGACAGCGTCAGCCTGCCATCGTCCAGCGGCAAGCCGTCGCTGATCACATCGGCCGATTTCGGCGAGCCGTGATGGCGGGAGAGAAAGACCAGCGCACCCAGTAGCGGGTCGATCTCCTTCTCCCCGGCCGGATCCGGACGAAGCGGTGTCGGTTCATCAACCAAACCAATGGTCTCCTGTCATTCGGCGGCCATCCTCAGCCGTCGAGATTCGTCTTGAGGTTGCCGTGATCCAGCAGCGACTTGATGATTTCGGTATCCGAACCGCCGAGCGTTGTCATGTCGACGTTGCTGAAGACGATCTTCTGCGTCACGGCACCGTCCGGACCACCTGTCTTGATTTCCAGCGTCGAGCCGCCACTGGTGGCGGTACCCGGGGCACCGCTGGCCTCGCCCTTGACGAAGTGCAACTGCTGAGCCGCCAGTGAGGCCAGGTCGGCGTTGGAAAGACTCGAGTTACCGATGTCGAGCATATCGGAGAGGTCGAGCCGATCACCGCCGTCACCGCCCTTGAAGTCGGTGATGCGATCGATCGCCGGGGCGCTCGGGGCGCCTTGGTCGCCGCGCATCCAGGCAAAGGTATCGCTGCCGTCACCGCCCGTCAGAATATCGTTGCCCTTGCCACCTTCGAGACGGTCAGCGCCAGCGCCGCCGTCGAGCGTGTCGTTGCCGGCGCCGCCGGTCAAGGTGTCGCGACCGGCACCACCGCTCAGGGTATCGTTGCCTTCGCCCCCGCGCAGGATGTCGTCGCCGTCACCACCGGTAAGGATGTCATTGCCCTTGCCGCCGATCAGCACGTCGTCGCCCTTGCCCCCATTGAGCGTCGTGCCACTGTCGTTGGCCATCAGGGTGTCGTCGCCGTCGCTGCCGGTCAATGTCTGTCCGCGCTGGTAGTCGACGGTCACCGACGCCGTGTCGGTGCTCCCCTGACTGTCGGTGAGGGTGTAGTCGGTTCTCAGCGTCGAGGCCGTATCGGCGGCGTTGGCGTAGCCGATCTTCATCGACAGGTCATAGGTCTCGGCGCCATAGCCGTCGAAGATCCCGGAGCCACTGTCCTTCACGTTCATGACCGCAACGGTGTAGCTCTTGTCCCCGCCGCTCGAGTTGGTGAAGGTGCCACCGTTGGCCAGCGCGGTGAAGCCATTATCCCCCGCGCCCTTGTAGGCCAGGGCCACCCCCCCAGCGACGGTGGTCGCCAGGGTCAGGGATTCTCCGGCACGCAGGGTCAGTGTCATGAGATCGTTGGCATTGCTGCCGAATCCCGACAGCCAGTTGCCGCCGGCCAGACTACCGCGCACCACGGTCGCCGCGGTGTTGGCTGCCTGGGCAGCGGTGGAGAAGCTGCCGCGATCCAGGGCAAAACTGTCGGCGTTGCGCTTGTCCTGGGTCTGTACGCTGGTCGCGGTGAAATCGGCCGCACGATCCTTCCAGCCGGTGGTCAGCGTCAGCCCGTTGGTGGTCGCCGTGCTACCCGCCGCAATGGCGTCATTGGCGAGCAGCACGTCGGCGCCAATACTCAGGCTCGGACTCAGGATATTAGTGATGATGTGGTCGTCATGCGCCGAGGTGACGCCGTTCTTGACGTTGATGTTCATCACCCCGCTGGCGGTGTCACCGTCGGCGTCGCTCAGGGTGTAGCGAATGGCGTCGGTGCCGAAGCTGCCCAGCTTGGCCGTGTAGCGGTAGCTTCCGTCATCCATGTCCATGACCAACTTGCCGCCCAGCTCCGTGGTGATGCCGAGCTGGTGCGAACTGCTGTCATAGGTGTAGACGGCCCCGCTCGAGGAGACAGTGACAGCGCCGCTGCTCTTGTCGAAGGTGTAGGTCACGCTATCGACCACCAGGCTCTTGATGTAGCCGCCATCCCCGCCGAATGAAGACAACCCATGCGCGGTACCGCTCAACAGGCCATCCTGCAGCAGCGGCATCTGCACCGTACCGTTCACGACACTCGAGAGCGTATCGAGATTGGTGATGACCACCGCATCGGTGTTATCGCCGGTGCGGCCATCGTAGGCTACCGGGTTGAGATAGGTCTGACTCACGTCACCACCGATCCCCAGTGCCAGTGAGTCGATCGCATTCTTGCCGAGAAACGCCTTCCAGGCCGCCTCTTCGCTGGCATCGATACCGTCGCCCCGATTGACGTCCACGGTGTTGCCCGGGTTGGCCTGTGATGCCGTCGGGTAGGCGCTCGACAAGGTGGGTTCGCCATCGGAGAAGAAGTACGAGACGTTCTGCACCTCACCGGTCAGCTTGCCGCTGCCGTTCCAGGCAGTCTGGGCATTGCTCAGCGCGTAGTCATAATTGGTGCCGCCATTGGCCTGCAGCGCATCCACCGCCTTGAGTGCATCGGAGACCGTCATCCACTGTTTGGGTGAGCTATCGAGCTGATCCGAGAACGGCGCCAGCGCCACTTTGACGTTTCCGATGTCGTCGTACTTCGTCAACATCTCCTTGATCGACTGCTGCAGCACTTGGAGACGCGTCTGCTCGACGCCACCAACGGTCACCTTGTCGTTCATGCTGCCGGAGGTATCCACGATCAGGAGCACATTGGTGCTGATCGCACCCTGCACGAAGCTGATCGACTGGGACTGGGCAACCGGCGAGTCGTCTTCGACGGTGACCGCGACGCTGGTATTGGCGCTCAGGCTGCCATCGCTGACCTTGACCCCGAGGTTGAAACTCAGTGTGTCCTCGCCCTTGCCGGGGTGGTCCACACCAGCCTTCAGGGTGATCTGATACTGGCCATTGGCATCGATGGTGGCGCGAATCACCTCCTTGCCACCGGCAGATCCGATGAGCGTGCCGCTGTCGCTGCCGCTCCAGGTGATCGCCGCCCCCCCCGAGGTCAACACCGTGGTCGGCGCCGTAAGCGTATAGGTCAACTTGTCGCCATCGACGTCGGTGGCTATCACGCGGCCGCTGGCGGTCGCCGAATCCGTGGTGTCGGACGTACCCTGCGTATCCGGCACGCCGCCCGGCAGCCCCTCCTCGGAGACGGTGGCACTGTATCCCTGGGCCGCGACCACCGGCGCGTCGTTGACCGCATGCACGGTGACCGGAATCGCCACGCTGGTCGTCGCGCTGTCGCCGTTGCTGCCCTCGGTC
Source organism: Salinicola sp. CR57 (assembly GCF_003206585.1). NCBI lineage: Bacteria > Pseudomonadati > Pseudomonadota > Gammaproteobacteria > Oceanospirillales > Halomonadaceae > Salinicola > Salinicola sp. CR57. The sequence goes on along the minus strand of NZ_PZJL01000007.1, from coordinate 2,229 downwards.
GAGGTGACCGCGGCGGTCAGGTTGATCGTACCGTTGTAGTTGGCGGCCGGCTTGAGCGTCAGCGTGTTGAGATTCCAACCGCTTAGATCCACGCTGGTTTGCCCGCTGCTGCCGACGACGGTATGACTGCCATCGCTCAGGGTGGCACCTGCCGGAATACCACTCAGCCTGACGCCGCCGAGCGTCTCCGAGCCGTCGGTATCGGTCAGTGCCGCCGCGATCTTGGACAGGTGGATTACCGAGTCCTCGTCGCCCTCGTTCATGGCGTAGAGCTGATAGTAGCCGTTGCCATTACCGTCGCCGCCGAGCAGCCCGGAGTGGTTGACGTTGGCGGCGTCGAGCGCGCTGACGTTCTGCATCAGCACATAGTTGGAAGTGTTGAGCGGGACTGCAGTGCCACCGTTGACGCCGACATTGAGGCTGTAGTTGCCCGCGCCCGCCTGGTTGTGATGATAGAGGTCAAGCGTGTAGTAGCCGCTCACGCTCGGCTTGAACGAACCTGAGTAGGCACCGGCGGAGCCACCCCAGGTGGCCTGAGCAACCACATTGCCGCCGACCAGCAGACGGATGCTGTCATCGCCGACCCCGCTGAAGGCGTAGGTCTTGCCCGCTTCCAGATACATCAGGCCGGAGAGGTGAGTCGCGGTACCGGCGGCCACGTCGCCGTTTGCGGCAGTGGTGGTATTACCGCTGCTCGTCGGCGTACCGGCACCGTCGATGGCAGTCTGCATGGTCTTGGGATCAGCGCCGTTGCCATTGTTGCCGAGCGAATTGATGGCGAAGGTCTCGCGCAGCAGTCCCTGCCCGTTGGCGCTATTGCCACTCAGCGTCAACGAGGGCGCATCCGCCACTGCCGTGACATTGATCGTGGCTGTCGCCGGCGTCGCATCCTTGCCACCCTGATTGTCGGTCGCCGTGTACTTGAGCGAAGTGGCACCCGACCAGTTGCCATCGGGCTTGAAGTAGACCGTCGCTCCATTGTTGCTAGCCGCGACGTTGGCGCCAGCAGTCAGAAGCTGGGTGCCTGCCGCATCGCTGTAGAACTTGCCGTTGGCCCCCAGGGCGGTTATCTGGAAGCTGGCGATCGAACCATCCACATCCGTACCCGACAGGTTGACCGCGATGAGCGGTGACGGATCTTCGGTGCCGGTGACACTGACATCCCGTGCCTCTGGCAGCTCGTTGGTACCCACGATGGTCACCGAGATCGTCTTCGCCGTGCCATCGAGAGTGGTCACGGTAAAGTTCTCGATCTTGCTCTCACCCGCTTTCAGATACTGCACGGCACTGTTCGCAACGCTATAGCTCCAGTTCCCCCCGGCCGTGATGGCAAGGGCACCCAGCGTGCCGGCGGCAGCGCTGGCATTGCCTGGCACGAAGGCACTCTGGGCATAGTCAGCGTCGGTGACCGTCAAGGCACCGTTGGTCGTCAGGTTACCCGAGACATTGACGTTGCTGTCCTCGATCACCGAGCCGGTGTCGGCACCCGTGATGACCGGTACGTCGTTGGTGCCGGTCACCGTCACGGTCAGTGTCGAGGTGGCGGTGCCGCCCTGGCCGTCGCTGACGGTATAGCTGACTTGGGTGGTGTCCTGCTGACCTGCGGCCAGGCGANNAGCTGTAGGAACCATTCGCGTTCAGCGTGAAGGTGCCGCCGTTGGAGCCCGCGATGGACTGCCCCACGCTCCCTGCCACGCCATTGACCGCACTGACGCTCAGGGTGCCGCCGTCGACATCGCTGTCGTTGGCCAGCACGCCCTGAGAGGCGGCGACGTTGAGGGTGGCATTTTCACCGGTGCTGCCGGTATCGGCGCGGGCCACTGGCGCATCGTTGGTGCCGGTCACCGTCACGGTAAGTGTCGAGGTGGCGGTACCGCCTTGACCGTCGCTGACGGTGTAGCTGATCTGNNAAGCTGTAGCTACCGTCGGCATTGAGTGTGAAGGTGCCACCGTTGGAGCCAGCGATGGACTGCCCCACGCTACCTACCACGCCATTGACCGCACTCACCGTTAGCGTCCCGCCGTCGACATCGCTGTCATTGGCCAGCACGCCCTGGGCGGCGGCGACGTTGAGGGTGGCGTTCTCGCTCGTGCTGCCGGTATCGGCGCGGGCCACCGGCACATCGTTAGTACCGGTCACCGTCACGGTCAGTGTCGAGGTAGAAGTGCCACCCTGACCGTCGCTGACGGTATAGCTGATCTGTGTGGTGTCCTGCTGACCCGCGGCCA